>NZ_BAFW01000161.1 GCF_000308535.1 Nocardia cerradoensis NBRC 101014
CCCGCCACCGCAGCTGCCCTCGGCGAAACTGAACCCCTACAACGGTTTTCATCACGGCCTGTCGTTGCTGCACGGCTGGCTGCCACTGACCATCGAGATCGTCGCCGCCGTCCTGCTCGTGATCGCGATCGCGCGCTGGGGCCGGCGGTGGTGGCTGATCCGGGTCCCCATCTGTCTCGCCCTCGGTGTGGTGGCCGCCTTCGCCGCCCGCACCGTGATGAACAACGAGGGCCTGGCCTCCGATCCCGCTCCGGTGCGGCTGTGGATCTGGGTGGGCGCGGCGGTCGCCGCGATCGCCCTGGTGGTCGTCGGCTGGCCGGGTGCGCGCTGGTGGCACCGCACCGCCGCGATCGTCGCGGTGCCGTTCGCGATCGCCAGCTCGGCGGTGGTGCTCAACCAATGGGTGGGCTACTACCCCAGCGTGCAGTCGGCGTGGAGTGCGCTGACCGCCGGGCCACTGCCCCATCAGACCGATCAGGACGAACTCGCCGCGATGCGCGACACCCACCCCGCCCACGGCGTGGTGGTGCCGATCGACACCGGCGACGCCGCCAGCGGATTCAAGCACCGCACCGAATATGTCTACCTGCCACCGGCCTGGTTCTCCGGGCCCACCCCGCCCGCCCTGCCGGCCGTGATGATGATCGGCGGCGAATTCAACACCCCCGCCGACTGGTTGCGCAGCGGCCAGATCATGCCCGCCATCGACGCGTTCACCGCGGCGAACAACGGCAGCGCCCCGGTCCTGGTCTTCGTCGACTCCTCGGGCAGCTTCAACAACGACACCGAATGTGTCGACGGCCCGCGCGGCGCCGCCGCCGACCACCTCACGAAAGATGTCGTGCCGTATGTGGATTCGCATTTCGGCGTCCCCGCCGATCCGGCGAAGTGGGCGGTGGTCGGCTGGTCGATGGGCGGCACCTGCGCCACCGATCTGACCGTGATGCATCCGGAGCTGTTCCACACCTTCGTCGATATCGCCGGCGATCTCGGCCCGACCTCCGGTACCAGGGAACAGACGATCGCGCGGCTCTACGGCGGCGATGCGGCCGCCTACGACCGCTTCGACCCGCTGACGGTGATGGCGAAGCACGGCACCTACACCGGTGTCGCCGGTCTGTTCGACGATCTGACGCCGCCGCATCGCCAGGACCACACCGGTAAGGACCCGGGCGGTGGCCACTTCCACATGCCGCAGGTCGACGAGAGCCGCATCGGCGTCGGCGGCCAGGACGGCGTCATGGATACCGGTGAGGTGGGCGCCGCCGAGAAACTGTGTGGTCAGGGCCGCGCGGTCGGCATCGAATGCACCATCCACACCACGCAGGGCGGGCACACCTGGCAGTTCGCGGCGGCCGCGTTCACCTCGTCGCTGCCGTGGGTGTCGGCGCGGCTCGGGCTGCCCGTGCACATCTGATACACACCGCGGGCCGCCGCCGGAGCATCCGGCAGCGGCCCGCGGCGGTACGGATCAGTCGTCGAGTTCGGCGAGGACCTCGTCGGAGACGTCGACGTTGGTGTAGACGTTCTGCACGTCGTCGCTGTCCTCGAGCGCGTCGACGAGTTTGAACACCTTGCGGGCGCCGTCGGCGTCGACCGCGACCGACACCGAGGGCTGGAAACCGGATTCGGCGGAGTCGTAATCGATTCCGGCCTCCTGCAGCGCGGTGCGCACGGCGATCAGGTCGCTGGGATCGCTGATGATCTCGAACGAATCACCGAGATCGTTGACCTCCTCGGCGCCGGCGTCGAGCACCGCGGTCAGCACGTCGTCCTCGCTGAGCCCGTTCTTCTCCAGCGTGACGACGCCCTTGCGGTGGAACAGGTAGGCGACCGAACCGGGATCGGCCATATTGCCGCCGTTGCGGGTCATGGCCACGCGCACCTCACCGGCGGCGCGATTGCGGTTGTCGGTGAGGCATTCGATCAGTACCGCAACACCATTGGGCCCGTAGCCCTCGTACATGATGGTCTGCCAGTCGGCGCCGCCGGCCTCTTCACCACCGCCGCGCTTGCGGGCGCGCTCGATGTTGTCGTTGGGAACCGACGACTTCTTCGCCTTCTGGATGGCGTCGTAGAGAGTCGGGTTTCCGCCAGGATCACCACCGCCGGTGCGCGCCGCGACCTCGATGTTCTTGATGAGTTTCGCGAACATCTTGCCGCGCTTGGCATCGATCACGGCCTTCTTGTGCTTGGTGGTGGCCCATTTGGAGTGGCCGCTCATTCCCTACTTCCTTCAGGTCGGTGTGCTCGAGGCCCGGACAGATTCGCGATCTGCGTTCCGGCGATCGCTGTGCAGTCTACTGCCCGGTCCGCCACCGCCCGGGCGGGGTGCTCGGCGAACGCTCAGGTACCGGCGCCCACCGCGGCCCGGACCGAGTCGACGAACAGGCGGTGCACGCGCAGATCTCCGGTCACCTCGGGATGGAAGGAGGTCGCGATGACCGAGCCCTGCCGGACCGCGACGATCCGGCCCGCCGCATCCTGCGGGTCGCCCACCGACGGACCCTCGGCGACCACGGTCCCCGGCCGCGGCCGGTGCGGGACCCGGGCCAGCACCTCGACGCCGGCGCCGGCGCGTTCCACCCAGGGCGCCCGGATGAACACCGCGCGGATCGGATCGTCGAGCCCGGTGAAGTCGAGATCGGTCTCGAACGAATCGACCTGCCGTCCGAAGGCGTTGCGCCGCACCGTCATATCGATGCCCGACAGCGACTGGGCGTCGGGGCGGGTGTCGAGTACCTCCGAGGCCAGCAGGATCATCCCGGCACAGGAGCCGAACGCAGGCATACCCGCACGCAGCCGTGCCCGCAGCGGATCCAGCAACCCGAACACCTCGAGCAGTTTGCTGATCGCGGTGGATTCGCCGCCGGGCAGCACGAGCGCGTCGACGGACTCGAGTTCCGATTCCCGTCGCACACTCACCGGTTCGGCATCGCACGCGGCCAGCGCGTGGAAGTGCTCGCGCACGTCACCCTGCAGAGCCAGCACGCCAATGGTCGGTTTCACGGCACGAGCATACGAGTCGCGCGGTGCGGTCGTGGCCCGCGGCCACCACGGTTGTGGCGCCGCTCACCTACCGCCGCAGTGTGCGGATGAGCCCTTCCTGCACGACCTGCGCGACGAACTGTCCGCGCTGGTTGAAGATCCGGCCGCTAGTGAGCGCGCGGCCGTAGCCCGCGGACGGGGAATTCTGGTCGTAGAGCAGCCATTCGTCGGCGCGGAAGGGGCGCAGGAACCACATCGCGTGGTCCAGCGACGCGTCCTGGGTCGGTTCGTCTCGGTGGGTGACCTTCGACGAACCGAGCAGGGTCATATCGCTCATGTAGGCGAGGGTGCAGACGTGGAACAGCGGGTCGTCGGGCAGCGGGTGGCGGTAACGGAACCAGACCTGCTGCTGGGAGGCCAGGCCGTCGCGCCGGACCACCTGCTCCTGCGGCACCAGCCGGATGTCCCAGTGCTCCCATTCCCGCATCAGCCACAGCCGCTCCGGGCTCATCGCCGCGCGTTCGTCCGGAATATCCTGCGGCAGTGGGACTTCCGGCATCACGTCCTGATGTTCGGGGCCCTCGTCGCCGACGTGGAAGGAGGCCGACATGGTGAAGATCGCCTCGCCGTCCTGCACGCCGGTGACCCGGCGGGTGCAGAACGAGCGGCCCTCGCGAATGCGTTCCACCAGGTACACGGTCTGCTCGGCGGGATTGCCGGGGCGCAGGAAGTATCCGTGCAGCGAATGCACCTCGAAGCGTGGTTCCACGGTGCGCACCGCCGAGACCAGCGCCTGCCCGGCAACCTGGCCGCCGAAGGTGCGCGCCAGCTGGGACTTGGTGATCGCGCCGCGGAAGATGTCCCGCTCGAGCCGCTCGATCTCCAGTGCCTCTTCGATCGTCGCCATGTACCGTCCTTCCGCCCTGTGCCCCGCTCAGGCTAAGCGATGGCGAACCCGCTCCGGCGAGCGACTCTCCGCGCCGTGACAGCGCTCACGACGCCGGCTCGCCCTGCGATCCGATCAGTTCCCGCGCCTCTTCCTCGGATTGCGCGGCCGGCGCCGACCCCCACATGTGCCTGCCGTTGGGCTCCTGCAGGAAATACACCGAGACCGCACCCACCAGCCCGGCGATGATCAGGTAGTACGCCGGCCAGTTCAGATCGCCGGTCGCACCGACGAGCGCGCCGACCACCACCGAGGTGGTGCCGGCGAACAGTGAGACCGCCACGTTGAACGACACCGACAGCCCGGCGCCGCGCACCTTCGTCGGGAACAGCGACGGCAGGGTGGACGGCATGGTCGCGCTGAAGCAGATGAGGGTCAGGCCCATCATGAGCAGGCCCAGGAATACGGCGAACGCGTTGTCGGTGCGGACCAGCAGAACCATCGGAAACGCCAGCACCACCAGGGCGATGACGCCGGTCCAGATGATCGGTTTGCGGCCGACCCGGTCCGAGATCAGGCCGATCACCGGGATGGTCAGCAGCGCGATGGCCATCACGGCGATCTGCAGCCACTGCGACGCCGAGGAGGACACACCGCCGCCGGTGCTGTCGGGCACGGTCGAGGTGACGTAGGTCGGCATATAGGAGGTCAGCATGTAGTTGGTGACGTTCCAGACGACGACCAGACCCATGCAGACCAGCACGTAGGGCCACAGCCGGGCCAGGATCTTGGCCTCGTCGCCGGTCTTGTTCGCCTTCTCCCGCTCCTCGGATTCCTTCTCCAGGGCGGCGAAGGCGGGGGTGTCGGCCAGTCGCATCCGCAGATAGACGCCGACCGCGCCGAGTGGCAGGGCGACGAAGAACGGCAGCCGCCAGCCCCACGACAGCAGCTGATCCTCGGTGAGGGTGGCGTCGGCGAGCGTGACGACCAAGGCGCCCAGCAGATATCCGGTGAAGGTGCCGAATTCCAGCCAGCTGCCGAGGAATCCGCGCCGCCGGTCGGGTGCGTACTCGGCGATGAAGGTCATGGCGTTGCCGTATTCGCCGCCGGTCGAGAAACCCTGCAGCAACCGCGCGCACAGCAACAACATCGGTGCCCAGATCCCGATCGTGTTCTGATCCGGGATGCAGCCGATGGCGAAGGTGCCGGCCGCCATGAGGATCATCGTGGTGGCGAGCACCTTGTTGCGGCCGATGCGGTCGGCCAGTGGTCCGAAGAACATGCCGCCGAAGGGGCGCACGAGGAACGCCACCGCGAACAGGCCGAACGTGGCGATCGTGCCCGCGGTGTCCCCGAGATGGGAAAAGAACACGTCCTTGATGGTCGGCTCGAAATACGCGTAGACGCCGAAGTCGTACCACTCGGTGATGTTGCCGATACTCGCCGCGCCGATCGCCCGGCGGATGATCGGCGGATCGGTAACGACGATGTCGTCGAGCGACCACCGCTTCGGACGTTCACGCGGGACCAGCACCGCCACGGACTCCGACCTCCTCGACTTCGCGACAACCCGTCGATCACCGGTGCAGCCGGGGCGCCGCGGACGGTGTTCGATCGCCTCGCAGGTGCCGCCGTGTCCGGAATCGACCCGCTCAGGCTATGCGATGGCAAACGCGCGCGGCGGGCGACTCTCCGCGATTCGCGCCGTGGCGGGCATGATAGGCGGATGCCCGCATACGAACCGATCGCCGCGGACGGGCTGGTCGAGCGGGTCGTCGCGGCCGCACTCGCGCTGCCGGGGCCGGTCGTGGTGGCCGTCGACGGGGCCGACGGCGCCGGACCGCGGGAACCGGCCGATCGGATCGTCGATCGGATCCGCACGAGCGGGCGACCGGCCGCGCGGGTGTGGTTGCACGACTTCGTTCGCCCCGCATCGTTGCGGCTGGAGTTCGGGCGCGACGAGATGACCTATCGCACAGCCTGGTTCGATTACGCCGCGCTCGATCGCGAGGTGCTCGAGGCGGTGCGCCGGCGCGGGCGGTGGCTGCCCGCGCTGTGGGACGAAGCCGAGGACCGGTCCGCCCGGGCGCGCATGCAGTCGGCCGAACCGGGTCTCGTACTGGTGGTCGCGGGCCCGATGTTGCTCGGCCGGGGTCTGGATTTCGATGTCACCGTGCGGCTGCAGATGTCGGAGGCGGCACTGCTGCGGCGGACCGATCCCGCGGACCGGTGGACCGTGCCGGCTCTGCTGCGACACGACCGCGAGCACGCCGACGTGCCCACCTTCGACGTTCGCTGGGATCATCCGGACCGCCCGGCACTGCGGATCGGCGCCTGATCCGTCGCGCCGACTCGGATGCGCGGGGGCACAACCGTATTCGCGGCGTTCAGCCGGCGAAACGTTCGCGGTCGGCGACGGGGAGCCAGCATCCGGCGGCGATGTCGCGGTTGTAGGTCGTGCGGAAATGCTCGATCAGATGCGGGAGTCCCGGGTGGGTGTTGGCCGTCGACCACAGCAGCGCGTGCGGATAGGCCGGTGTCGGGTCGACGATCGGCACCCGCCGGATGTGCGGATGCCACGGATTGCGGAAGTGGTCGCTGCTGACGGTGGCCAGGGTGTCGGAGGCCGCGATCCGGGCGAGCATGGCTTCGATGCCGTCGGGCCCGGGGAACCGGGTGCGGTCACGGGGCGTGGTATCGACTGTGACACCGCAGAATTCGCTCAGCTCGCGATAGAAGTCGGCCCACTCCGACGCCACCCCCGCGCCGGGAATCCACACCGTGTACGTGCCCAGTTCGGCGAGCGGCACCGCCGACCGCCCGGCCAGCGGATGATCGCGGCCGACGAGCAGATGCGCCGGATCCACGTACGCGGGCACGGCCGCGATATCGGCCGGCAATGGGCGGGGCCCACCCGAGGGCCGGGCGAACGCCGCATCGGCGCGGCCGTGCACCACCATGTCCCGCGAGGTCACGAAGACGTTCGAGATCACGATCTCGGTATCGGCGCCCGGATTGCGGTCGAGGTAGAACCGCATCTGCTCGGTCGCGCCCTGCCGTTCGCCCTGCACCGCGACGCGGAGCGGGCGCGGCATCTCACCGACCGCCGCCACCGCGGTCTCGGCCACCGCCAGCAGTGCGCGCGCATGTGGCAGCAGCCGCGCACCGGCGGCGGTCGCCACGATTCCGGCGGGTACGCGGTCGAACAGCGCCACACCGAGCTGCGCCTCGAGCTTCGCGATCCGCTTCGACACTGCCTGCTGGCTGATGCCGAGAACCACGGCGGCGAGACTGAACTGCCGTTCCTCGGCCGCGGCCACGAAGGCGCGCACGGCTGCCAGGTCGAGATCCGTTCTCGCACCGCCACCGACAACCATCCGTTGTGCATCCTTCGTTGTATTCTCCTCGGGCCCCTCGCGTACGGAGCCCGGCAACTTCCGGAAGACAGTACCCGACAAGCCATTCGGTGAGCGCCCGCATCGTCCCGGCTGCCACGAACGGCCGGGCGAGCACTGAGAACTCACGCCGTGGGGATGTGCTGCCGTGTGCCCACCACGGTGCTCGACACGGCGCGACGCGAACGAACCGAGCGGGCCACGACATACGGGCACGAGCCAATGACACCCCGGGCATCGGCTCGGCCTCGACGCCCGGGCCGGTTGCTCAGTCGCCGGCCGGCACGACGCCGCGGCGGCCCGATTCCGCGAGGCGAGCGGCGAGACCCAGGACCAGTTCGCGCAACTCCCCCGGCTGCCGCACCTCGAACGGGCGATCGAGCGCGGCGAGTACCGGCGGCAGCCAGTCGAGCCGCTCCGCCCGGATACCGACGTCCCACCAGCGCTCGGCGTCCGCGTCCGCCGCGTCGGCCGTCGCATCGAGAGTCGCCACGGTCGCGGGCAGGTGAGCGCGGATCTGCTCGACGGTACCGAAGATGCGCAGCCGCACGTCGTATCGATACTCGGCGGCGGCGAATCCGGACACCACCCGCCGCACCGGATCGATATCGCCGGGCGGGTCGAACGACCCCGGCAGGGTTCGGGCGGTGGTGATGCGATCCAGGCGGAAGGTGCGGTCCCCGCCGTGCCCGGGATCCGCACCGGTGACATACCACCGTCCGGAATGCGCGACCAGCCCGTAGGCGTGCAGTGTGCGTTCGCTCGCGCGGCCGTGGCGATCGGTATAGCGGAGGGCGATCGGCCGGTGGTGGCGTATCGCGTCGGCGATCGTCAGCAGCACCGCGGCATCCGGGGACGCGAATTCGGCCGGCGTATCGGTGAATGCGAGCGATTCCAGCAGCACGTCGAGCCGCCGGCGCACAGGCTGGGGAAGGACCCTCCGGATCTTGGCGGCGGCGGTCTCGCTCGCCGTCGCATCCGTTGCGGCCCAGCCGTTTCGGCGGCCGGCCCGGAGCCCGAGCAGTACCGCCAGCGCCTCGTCGTCGTCGAACATCAACGGCGGCAGGCGATATCCGGGGGCGAGCCGATAGCCGCCGTAGCGTCCACGCACCGACTCCACCGGAATATCGAGATCGAGCAGATGGTCCACGTATCGGCGCACGGTGCGTCCCTCGACACCGAGCCGGTCGGCGAGTTCGGCCACGGTCCGGGTGCCGCCGGACTGCAGCAGTTCCAGCAGGGTCAGCACGCGTCCGGTCGGTCGAGCCATGAATTCGACCCTAGTGTGAATACTGGACCGATTCTGTCCCCTATTGCTCCTACGCTGCGGAAAACACCCTCGAACGGCACGGAGCAGCCCATGAATTTCGTCTCGATCCGCATCATCACCGCAGACGTCGCGCGTCTGGCCGAGTTCTACGAGCGCGCCACCGGATTGCGCGCACGGTGGGCGACCGAGGATTTCGCCGAACTCGAGACCGGCGTCGCCACCCTCGCGCTCGCTAGCACCCGGACCGTCGCCCTGTTCGCACCGGACTCCGCCCGTCCGTCGGACAACCACACTGTGATCACCGAATTCCTCGTCGACGACGTGGACCGTGTGTATCGCGAGCTGTCCGGCGCCGGCACCGAAGTGGTCGCCGAGCCGGCCACGATGCCCTGGGGCAACCGCTCGCTGCTGGTCCGCGACCCCGACGGCAACCTGGTCAACTTCTTCACACCCGTGACGCCGGCGGCGATCGCGAAGTTCGCGGGACGGGCGGTGCCGGTCACGCCGAGCAGGTGAGCCGGCGACCGCCTCGGCGACGAGGGCCGCCGGCGGTGTCACTGCTCGGGAACGACGACGCCGGGCCGTCCTGTGCAGGACGGCCCGGCGAAGGCGTTGTCTCGGGATCGGCGTCCGAACGGATTTACCAGCCGCGCTCGGCGAGGCGGTGGGGCTCCGGAATCTCCTCGACGTTGATGCCGACCATGGCCTCACCCAGTCCGCGCGACACCTTGGCGAGCACATCGGGGTCGTCGTAGAAGGTGGTGGCCTTCACGATGGCGGCGGCACGCTCGGCCGGGTTGCCGGATTTGAAGATGCCGGAGCCGACGAAGACACCCTCGGCGCCCAGCTGCATCATCATCGCGGCATCGGCGGGAGTGGCGATACCGCCGGCGGTGAACAGCACCACCGGCAGCTTGCCGGTCTCGGCGATCTCACGGACCAGCTCGTAGGGCGCCTGCAGCTCCTTGGCGGCCACGAACAGCTCGTCCTCGGGCAGCGACTGCAGGTGGCGGATCTCGCCGCGGATCTTGCGCATGTGAGTGGTCGCGTTGGATACGTCGCCGGTGCCGGCCTCACCCTTGGAGCGGATCATCGCCGCGCCCTCGGTGATGCGGCGCAGCGCCTCGCCCAGGTTGGTGGCGCCGCAGACGAACGGCACGGTGAACTGCCACTTGTCGATGTGGTTGGCGTAGTCGGCGGGGGTCAGCACCTCGGACTCGTCGATGTAGTCGACGCCGAGGCTCTGCAGGATCTGCGCCTCGACGAAGTGGCCGATGCGCGCCTTGGCCATGACCGGGATGGAGACGGCGTTGACGATGCCGTCGATCAGGTCCGGGTCGCTCATCCGCGCGACGCCGCCCTGGGCGCGGATGTCGGCGGGAACCCGCTCGAGCGCCATCACCGCGACCGCGCCGGCATCCTCGGCGATCTTGGCCTGATCGGCGGTGACGACGTCCATGATCACCCCGCCCTTGAGCATCTCGGCCATGCCGCGCTTCACGCGGGCGGTGCCGGTCGTCGAGGTGGTGTCGGGCGTTGTCACGGGCAAACTCCTGATTATCGGGGATTCGTTCGAGGAGGCATCGCTGCGATGCGAACCTCCACGATTCTAGGCGCCCCGATCAGGCCACTAGATAGCCAGTCCGAGAGCACTGGACTGGTCCGCCGCCCGCGGCCGGGATCGCACCCCGGGCCGGGCGGCCGCTACGGCGTCGCTACGGGCGCGCCGAATGCGGGTACCCGTGGCGCCGGACGGTGCGAAACCGCAGGCCGGCGCCACCTGTTCGTCAGATCGGGTCGACGACGAACAGCTGCGCCCAGTACGTCGCGGCCTGCTCGCCGATATACGGCAGCAGGAAGTCGTACAGCAGATAGGACATAGGCATTCGGTACCTCACCTCCACACACCGGTTCGCCGGATTCGGTGTGCGGCAAACCGGTTTCGACCCTAACCGATGGTGACCTGTCACACACCGGCAACGGCCGGGTATCAGCCAGATCGGCGGGTTTCCGACGAAATGCGTTGACCGCCAACGCGTCCCGCCGTCACGCCGCACCCAGCAGCGGCTCGAGCAGTCCGACGGCGACGACCCGGATCTGGTCCAGCGCCCGTTCGACCGGCCCGGTCGGCTGGAACAGATGACTGAGGGCAAGGCGCACAACGGTTTCGGCGACCGACGCCAACTCCTCCTCGCCCACCGACGCCAGCTCGTATTGCGCGCGAACCGTCGCGGTCACCGCGGCGATCGCCCGGCCGAGCACCGGTTCCGGTTCGGTCATCAGCGCCGGCAACAGCGCGGTATCGGGTGCCGAGCGGCCCGCCAGCACCGCTTTCAGCAGCATATTGTCCGCACCGCTGCGCAGGGTGAACTCCACGGCCGCGATCAGGCCGGCGATCACATCGTCGGGGTGGGCCGCCAGCTGCTCGGCGATACCGACCAGGAAGACGTCCACCTCGTTCGCGATCACCACCTCGGCGAGGTCCTGTTTGGTGCCGATCTCCTTGTACAGCACCGGCCGGCTGACGCCGACCTCCTTGGCCACCCGCGACATGTTCACCGCGCCCCAGCCCTCGGTACAGACCAGCCCGCGAGCGGTCTCGATGACGCGCTCGCGCAGCAGTCGGCGCATATCGGACTGGAAGTTCGGCGCGGTAGCCACGCCCACGATCGTACACGGACCACGAAAATGTTCGACTATTGACAACTAGTAGGTATCTGTATTCAATGAGAACACTTCTTCGGAAAGTGTAAATACACCGAGGTGGGCGCGCCGCCGCCCCGGCCCCGTCCGCGCACTCCGTCCGCGCACTCTGTCCGCCGGACGCACCGTTCCGCCGCGCATTCCGCGCACCGTTCGTGAGGAGAATTTCGTGACCACATCCCGAATCGGCGATCCGGCCCGGACCGCGCCGCCGCAGTGGCGCGACCGCAAACGCCATCTCTGGCTGTTCGGCCTCGTCCCGCCGACCGCGGTCCTGCTCGCCACCGGCCTGGTGTGGCTGTTCAACCAGCTGGGCTGGCACCACGCGGCGCCGGTGTGGTGGTGGATCGGACCGCTGCTGGTGTACGTGCTGCTGCCGATCCTCGACCGATTCTTCGGGCCCGACGGGCAGAATCCGCCCGACGAGGTGATGGAACAGCTCGAGAACGACCGGTACTACCGCTACTGCGTCTACGCCTACATCCCGTTCCAGCTGCTCAGCCTGGTGTTCGCCTGCTATCTGTGGAGCGCGGTCGATCTGTCCTGGCTGGGCGTCGACGGCGGGCTGAGCCTGGTGTCCAAGATCGGCCTGGCTCTGAGCATCGGCACCATGGGCGGTGTCGGCATCAACACCGCGCACGAACTCGGCCACAAGAAGGACGAACTGGAGCGCTGGCTGTCGAAGATCACGCTGGCGCAGACGTTCTACGGCCACTTCTACATCGAGCACAACCGCGGCCACCACGTGCGGGTGGCGACACCGGAGGATCCGGCCAGTTCCCGGTTCGGCGAATCGTTCTGGACCTTCCTGCCGCGCAGCGTGTGGGGCAGCCTGCGCTCGTCGTGGTCGCTCGAGAAGTCCCGGCTGCAGCGAATGGGCAAGCGGCCGTGGACGATTCACAACGACGTGCTCAACGCGTGGCTGATGTCGGTGGTGCTGTGGGGCGCGCTGGCCGCGGTCTTCGGTCCCGGGGTGCTGCCGTTCCTGGTGTTGCAGGCGGTCTACGGATTCTCGCTGCTGGAGACGGTCAACTATCTCGAGCACTACGGTCTGCTGCGGCAGCGCACGGCCGCCGGGCGCTACGAACGCTGCACGCCGGAGCACAGCTGGAACTCCGACCACATCGTCACCAACATCTTCCTCTACCACCTGCAGCGCCACAGCGACCATCACGCCAACCCCACCCGGCGCTATCAGACGCTGCGCAGTATGGACGGCGCACCCAATCTGCCCAGCGGCTACGCCAGCATGATCACCGTCGCCTATTTCCCGCCGCTGTGGCGCCGCGTGATGGACAAGCGGGTGCTCGCCCACTACGGCGGTGACATCACCCGCGTGAACGTCCAGCCCGGCAAGCGCGATCGGATCCTCGCGAAGTACGGGGTGGCCTGATGTCCCGATTCCGTTGCCCCGTCTGCGATTACGTGTACGACGAATCCGACGGCGCCCCGCGCGAGGGCTTCCCACCCGGCACCGCGTGGTCCGCGATTCCCGAGGACTGGTGCTGCCCCGACTGCGGCGTGCGGGAGAAGCCGGATTTCCTCGCCGAGCTCGCAACCCACGACCCGACCCCGACGAAAGGCCCCTGACATGACCGACTACAAGCTGTTCCGTTGCCTGCAATGCGGATTCGAATACGACGAGGCCCTCGGCTGGCCCGAGGACGGCATCGCGCCCGGCACCCGCTGGGACGACATTCCCGACGACTGGTCCTGCCCCGACTGCGGTGCGGCCAAGGCGGATTTCGAGATGGTCGAGGTCAGCCGCGCATGACCGGACGCATCGTCATCGTGGGCGCCGGGATCGCGGGCGCGACCGCCGCCCGCACCCTGCGCACCGAGGGCTACACCGGCGAGATCGTCCTGCTCGGCGCCGAGGACCGGCTGCCCTACCGCCGCCCGATGGTCTCGAAGGAGTTGCTCGCCGGCACCGCGAACGAACGCCGGCTGCTGCTCGAGTCCGCGCAGTCGTGGCGCGAACTCGAGGTCGAGTTGCGCCTGGGGACCACGGTCGAGGGCATCGACGTCGACCGCGACCGCATACATCTGGGCACCGGCGAAACCCTCGGCTACGACGCGCTCGTGCTCGCCACGGGCGCCCGCGCCCGGGAACTGCCCGGCCCCGAATCGGGCGCGTACACGCTGCGGACCGCCGCGGATGTCGACGCGTTGCGTGCGGCCGTGATGACCGGTGGATCGCTGCTCGTGGTGGGTGGCGGCCTGGTCGGATGCGAAGCCGCCGCGACGGCGCGCGGGCTGGGGGCTGCGGTGACGATCGTGCACGCGGCCGACGCGCCCCTGGATCGGGTGGCGGCGCGAGTGATCGGCGAGTACTGCCGAAATCTGCACGCCGACAACGGCGTCGACATCCACGACGCGATCGTGCTGGACCGGATCGACGGTGGCGGTGGCGATGTCACAGCCACCGCCGTCGACGGACGTCGGTGGACCGCCGCGGCGGTCCTCGTCGCGATCGGCGCGGAACCGGATACCGGATTGGCACGGCAGGCCGGACTCGCCGTCGGCGACGGCATCCTCGTCGACGAGTCCCACACCACCTCGGCACCGAACATCTTCGCTGCCGGTGACGCCGCGGCCGTCTACGATCCGGAATTCGGGGTCCACCGGCGCACCGAACAGTGGAACAGCGCCCAGGCACACGGCGTCGCCGTCGCGAACTCGGTTCTCGGACAACCTGTTCCGGCCGAGGAGGTCACCTGGGGCTGGACAACCCAGTACGGCGTCACCATGCAATTCGCCGGGCGCCCGCAGCCCGAGGACGAGGTCGTGGTCCGCACCACCGGCACCCCCGGCCGATTCCTCGCCCTGAGCCT
This sequence comes from Nocardia cerradoensis NBRC 101014, assembly GCF_000308535.1. GTDB lineage: Bacteria > Actinomycetota > Actinomycetes > Mycobacteriales > Mycobacteriaceae > Nocardia > Nocardia cerradoensis. The sequence continues at coordinate 14,077 of NZ_BAFW01000161.1, forward strand.
GCGCGCCGGGCGCCTGGTCGCCGCCGCGGCCGTCGCCTGCCCGGCCGAGCTGCGCACCGCTCGCACTCTCATCGCGGCCCACACCACGCACCCCGTCGAAACCTGGTCCGACGCGACCATTCCCCTGCAGGAGCTGGCCGTCGCGACCGAGTTGTCGAGCCACCCCTGACCGAGCGGGTCCGCTCCGCGCACGGCGGCGCAGCGTGTCACACCGGAGGCAGGCCCTGGAGCGCCACCCGGCCGGCTCCGCACCACATCCCGATCACGCCCGAGCCGCGGCTCAGCGGATGGACCGGACCTCGGGCTCGATATCGGAACCGGCGGCGGCGAGCGCCTCGGCCAGCAGATTGTCCAGGTGGTACGGGTACACCGTTTCCCCGATCCGGTCGAGTTCGGCGATATCCGGTGGCAGGCACCAGCGGTAGGCGGTCACGCAGCGGCGTTCCCAGACGGTCGGGTCGGCGGGTTTCGGATCGAACCAGCGCACCCGGGCGACGAAGAACAATTCCTCGGAGCGGATCAGCTCGCCGTTGAACGGGAAGACCGCGACCCGCCGCCAGATCGGGCCGCGCAGCAGCGTGGAGTCCAGCGCCAGACCCGTTTCCTCCCACACCTCGCGCACCGCCGCGGTCCGCAGCGTCTCCCCCGGTTCGATGCCACCGCCGACGGTGAACCAGAACGGCGAATCGGGAGTCTGCGGGTCGTGGCCACGCATCAGCAGCACGCGGTCCTCGTCGTCGAGCAGCACCACGCGGGCCGAGGTGCGGACGGTGTCGACCTCGAGGCCGGTGGTCGCGGCGGGCGTGACCCGTTCCGCGATCTCGAAATAGGTGGGCAGCGGCGCGGTACCGCCGAGGTGCAGCAACCGCACCGGGCGACGGGTACGCAGCGCCAGGGTGTCGCGCACGGCGTCGTTGTGGAAGCGGCGCGCGATCAGAACCCGCGCCTCGGCATCGGCGAGTTCGGCCACCAGCTGCGGCCGCAGTGAGGTGATGTCGACGGCGGACAGCGCGGCCGCCAGCTGGTTCTCGGCCGTCTCCCGGTCGCTCCAGCCGGCGCGTTCGGCGCGGTCGGCCAGGGCGATCAGCCGCTTGGACTGCTCCGCGGCGGCGGACTCCGACATCGGCCCGGCCATCGAGATCGCGACCGTGCGGGCCACGACCGCGCGCCGCGCCAGGGCCGCCTCCAGCGCGTCGCGGGCCTGGTCACCGCGCACATGCAGCCGGTCGAGCCGGTTGGCGGTGGAGTAGGCCCAGACTCCGATGGCGATGATCACCGCCGCGATCAGCGCGAGGACCAGGATGGTCGTCGCGGAGAAGGTGATCATCCAGCGGTCCTCACCCGGGCGTCGCCGACGGTGACCGTCTCGTACACCCGCAGAATCTGTTCGGCCACGACCGGCCAATCATATTCGCCGACAACCTGATCCGCAGTACGCACCAGATCCTCGCGGCGGGTGCGATCGGTGAGCAATCCGTCGATCGCCTCGACCAGCGCCGCGGAATCACCCACCGGTACCAGCACTCCCGCGGTCCCGTCGCGCAGCACCCGGCGGAAGGCGTCCAATTCGCTGGCCACCACGGCCGTTCCGGCGGCCATCGCCTCCACCAGCACGATGCCGAAGCTCTCACCGCCCAGATTCGGCGCGCAGTACACATCGGCACTGCGCATCGCGGACGCCTTCTCCGCATCCGAGACCTGACCGAGGAAACGCAGATGTCCGGCGTGTTCGCCCGCTTCCCGGCGCAGCCGTTCCTCGTCCCCGCGGCCGACGATCAGGATCTCCACATCGGGATGCCGGGCGACCAGTTTCGGCAGTGCGCCCAGCAGCACGGCCATCCCCTTGCGGGGCTCGTCGTAGCGGCCGAGGAACAGCACCGTCCCGCCCGCACGCGGATAACCCTGCAGCAGTGGCGCATTCGCGAACGCCGGCACATCGACCCCGTTGGGGATCTCGACCGCGTCGCTGCCCAGTGCCTCCACCTGCCAGCGCCGCGCCAGCTCCGACACCGCGATCCGCCCGCTGATCTTCTCGTGGTACGGCCGCAGCACCCCCTGGAAGGTCGCCAGCACCAGCGAGCGGGTGGTGGAGGTGTGGAAGGTGGCCACGATGGGCCCCTCGGCCACCTTCAGCGCCAGCATCGAGATACTCGGGGCGTTGGGTTCGTGGACGTGCAGGACCTCGAAGTCGCTGTCGGCGATCCAGCGCCGCAGCCGGGTGTAGGCGGTCGGCCCGAACGACAGCCGCGCCACCGACCCGTTGTAGGGAATCGCCACCGCCTTCCCGGCCGAGACGACGAATTCCGGCAGTTCGGTGTCGTCGGAGGCCGGCGCCAGCACGCTCACCTTGTGACCGCGCTCGATCAGCACCTGCGCCAACTCCACGACATGTGACTGCACACCGCCCGGTACGTCGAACGAGTACGGGCAGACCATGCCGATTCTCATGACACCGCGTCTCCGGCGGACCGCTCATCGCCGCGCACGGCCCGCGCTGCCGCGATCCGCTCCAGGCGCTGGGCGGACAGATCCCGCTCCCACAGCGGCTGCAGCATATGCCAGTCGGCGGGGTGTTCGGCGATATTGGCGGCGAACCGGTTCGCCAGCTGCTGGGTGGCCGCCGCGACCCCGGCCGAAACATCGAGTGGCGCTTCGGTTTTCAGTCCCCAGCCCTCGCGCCCCTGCTCGTCCACGGTGAACCAGGCGTGCACCGGCATCAGCGCGGCGCCGGTCTCGATGGCCAGTTTCGCCGCGCCCGCCGGCATCCAGGTGCGTTCGCCGAAGAATTCCACCGGCACACCCTTGCCCGTCAGGTCGCGCTCGCCCATCAGGCAGACCACCTTGTTGTCGCGCAACCGTTGCGCGAGCTGCCGGAACGGCGGCTGCTCCCCGCCGGTCAGCGGGAACACCTCGAACCCCAGGCTCTCCCGGTAGGCCACGAAGCGCTCGAACAGCGATTCCGGCTGCAGCCGTTCGGCCACCGTGGTGAGGCCGCCGTAGTGCTGCACCAGCCACACCCCGGCCATATCCCAGTTTCCCGAATGCGGCAGCACGAAGACCACGCCGCGCCCCTGCGCCAGTGCCTCGTCGAGATGCTCGAGCCCGTCGGGGGGCGGCATGAGCGGCGAATCCGCCAGTGCCGCGTGATCGAGGGTCGGCAGCCGGAACGCCTCGCGCCAGTACCGGGCGTACGAGCGCATCGAGGCGTGGATCAGCTCGTCGGGCACCGCGAGCGGGTCGACGGCCAGCACCCGGGCCAGGTTGCGGCGCAATTGGTTCGGTCCCGCGCCGTGGTGGGCGGCACGGTTCGCGCGCCGGGCCGCCCAGTCGCCGCCGAAGTCGAACGCGCGGCGCGCGGTGCGTTCGGGCAGTCCCCGTACCAGTCGCCATCCGGCCGCATAGGCGCGGTCGGTCAACGCGGCCCTCATCTGCGTCACGCCCGTACCACCTTCATTTCGCCGTATCGGATTCGGCCTTGGTCACCGGCGCGATCACGTCGCGGGCACCGGCCGAATTCCGTACCGCCAGGACTCGCTGGAAGACTGTGACGATGCTCAGCACCGCCAGGATGTACATCGCCACATACACCGCGTAGGTGAGCCATTCGATGTCGAAATAGCCACCGATGCCGGTGAAGCCGGCCCCGACCAGCACGATCACCAGACGGTCGGGGCGTTCGATGATCCCGCCGTCGGCCGACAGCCCGCTCGCCTCCGCCCGCGCCTTGGCATAGGAGATCACCTGCGAGGTCACCAGGACCACCAGCGTCGCCACGAACAGGTGCTTGCTGTGCTCGTGATACACCGCCCACCAGGCGAGGGCGCCGAAGATGGCGCCGTCGGCCACGCGATCACAGGTGGCGTCGAGGACCGCACCGTATTTCGTGCCGCCGCCGCGGGCGCGGGCCATCGCCCCGTCGAGCATGTCGAACATGACGAAGAGCCAGATCACCATCGTTCCCCAGAACAGGTGATCGGTCGGGAACAGCGTCACCGCGGCCACGATCGAGGCGGTGGTGCCGATCAGCGTCATCGTGTCGGGCGTGAGCCCGGTGCTCACCAGCGCCCGTCCCAGCGGCGCGGTCGCCTTGGCGAACGTCTCCCGACCGAAGAAGCTCAGCACGCTACTCGACTTCCTTCGCCTCGTGCCACGCCCCGGCCAGCAGGGCCCGCGTCTCCCGCAGCAACTGCGGCATCACCTTCACACCACCGACGACGGTGATGAAATTGGCGTCCCCGCCCCAGCGGGGAACGATGTGCTGATGCAGGTGGTCGGCCAGCGATCCCCCGGCGACGCCGCCGAGATTCAGCCCGACGTTGAAGCCCTCGGGCCGCGACACCTTCTTCATCACCCGGATCGCCCGCTGGGTGAACGCCATCAGTTCGGCGCTCTCTTCCGGGGTGAGATCCTCGAGGTCGGCCACCCGCCGATAGGGCACCACCATCATGTGGCCGGGGTTGTACGGGTAGAGGTTGAGCACCGCGAAGACCCATTCGCCGCGCGCGATGACCAGTCCGTCCTCGTCCGACATCTTCGGGATCTCGGTGAAGGGGTGTTTCAGCCCGGCCGAGGTCTTCTCCTCGGCGCCGGCGGGCGCGTCGGCCTCGGCCGGCCCGTTCCGGCTGTCGCGATCGGCGGCGACCGCACCGGTGATGTAGGACATCCGGTACGGCGTCCACAATCGCTGCAACCGGTCCGGGTCCCCCGCTCCCGTGTCGACGATCCGACCCGGATCCTGTTGCGTCACAGCCTCTTCCACCATGCCCTCACTCACGCCCCACCGGTCCGGACCTCGAATCCTTCCGCGCTCGGCGAGGCGTTGTCGCGCCGCGAGATCCAGTCGACGACGGTCGCCACCGCATCGGCCACCGGCACGGTGTTGACCTGGGTGCCGTCGCGGAATCGGAAGCTGACCGCACCGGCGTTCACATCGCGCTCGCCGGCCAGCAGCATGAACGGCACCTTCTGCGCGGTGTGGTTGAAGATCTTCTTCTGCATCCGGTCGTCACTGCGATCGACCTCGGCCCGCACACCGTGGGCGCGCAGTTCCTCCACCACCGTGTCCAGATGGTCGGCGAACGCGTCGGCGACCGGGATGCCGACCACCTGCACCGGCGCCAGCCAGGCCGGGAACGCGCCCGCGTAATGCTCGGTGAGCACGCCGAAGAATCGTTCGATCGACCCGAACAGGGCGCGGTGGATCATCACCGGACGCTGCTTGGTGCCGTCGGAGGCGGTGTATTCCAGGCCGAAGCGCTCGGGCAGGTTGAAGTCGAGCTGAATGGTCGACATCTGCCAGGTGCGGCCCAGCGCGTCCTTGGCCTGCACGGAAATCTTCGGACCGTAGAACGCGGCGCCGCCCGGATCCGGGACCAGATCCAGACCCGAGTCGGTGGCCACCTTGCGCAGCGTCTCGGTGGCCTCCTCCCACAATTCGTCGGAGCCCACGAATTTCTGCGGATCCTTGGTCGACAATTCCAGGTAGAAATCGTCGAGACCGTAATCGCGCAGCAGGCTCAGCACGAATTGCAGCGTCGAGGTCAGTTCGGCGTGCATCTGTTCTTTGGTGCAGTAGATGTGCGCGTCGTCCTGGGTCATGCCGCGCACCCGGGTCAGCCCGTGGACGACACCGGACTTCTCGTAGCGATACACCGACCCGAATTCGAACAGCCGCAGCGGCAGCTCGCGATACGACCGGCCGCGCGAGCGGAAGATCAGGTTGTGCATCGGGCAGTTCATCGGCTTGACGTAATAGTCCTGGCCGGGTTTGCGCACGGTGCCGTCGTCGTTGTATTCGGCGTCCAGATGCATGGCCGGGAACATGCCCTCGCGATACCAGTCGAGGTGTCCGGAGACCTCGAACAGATGCCCCTTGGTGATATGCGGGGTGTTGACGAATTCGTAGCCGGCCGCGATGTGGCGGCGACGGGAATAGTCCTCGAGCTCCTTGCGGATGATGCCGCCCTTGGGGTGGAACACCGGCAGGCCCGACCCCAACTCGTCCGGGAAGGAGAACAGATCCAGTTCCAGTCCGAGTTTGCGGTGATCGCGCTTCTCGGCCTCCTCCAGGACGTGCAGGTGGTTCTCCAGCGCCTCCGGCGATTCCCAGGCGGTGCCGTAGATGCGCTGCAGATCCTCGCGGTTCTGGTCACCGCGCCAGTAGGCCGCCGAGGAACGGGTCAGCTTGAACGCGGGAATGAATTTCGTGGTCGGGATGTGCGGGCCGCGGCACAGGTCGCCCCACACCTTCTCGCCGGAGCGCGGGTCGAGATTGTCGTAGATGGTCAGCTCTTTACCGCCGACCTCCATGACCTCCGGATCGTCGATACCCGATTTATCGGAGATCAGCTCGAGTTTGAACGGCTCCTTCGCCAATTCCACCCGGGCCTCGTCGACCTCGACCACCCGGCGCGAAAACCGTTGCGCGCCTTTGATGATCTTCTTCATCCGGGATTCGAGCTTGGCCAGATCCTCGGGGGTGAAGGGCCGCTCGACCTGGAAGTCGTAGTAGAAGCCGTCCTTGATCGGCGGGCCGATGCCGAGTTTGGCCTCGGGGAACTCCTGCTGCACCGCCTGGGCCAGCACATGGGCGGCCGAATGGCGGATGACGCTGCGGCCGTCCTCGGAGCCGGCGGTGACGGCCTCGACCTCGACGTCGGTCTCGGGAGCCCAGGACAGGTCCCTCAGATTGCCCTCGTCGTCGCGGACGACGACGACGGTGTCGGGGCCCTTGGTGGCCAGGCCCGCTTCGCGCACCGCGGCGCCCGCCGTCGTCCCGGCCGGCACCCGGACGAGGGCGGCGGGGGTTATGCGGGCTGAGGTGGTCACGGCTGCGCTCTCCTTAGACATGTCGGCATTCTTGTTCCGGGCCGGTCGACGAACAGAAATCTCACCGGCGCGACCAATGCTATCGGGACAGTACCGGTCGTGCGCCGATGGACCGGCCGCGAAGCGACGCTGGCCCGCTCACCCGCGCCGGGCCAGCTCGGTGAGCAGCCGCTCACGCTCGGCGGCGGGTCTTTTGGGGCAGCTGGTGCACATATCGCAACCGGGCACCTCGTAGACCAGGCAGCAGGAGATGCGCCGCACGAACGTGCGCGCGGCGATGTCGGTGAATCGTGGCACGGGCAGTCGCTCGCCGACCTGGGCGGCCAGCCGCGCACCCGCCTCGGGGTCGCCCGCGTCGATGGCCCGGTTGCCGATCGCGTCGGCGACGATCGCCCACAGCGCCGCGGGACGGGCGCCGGTCACCCGGGCCACGGCCGGGATGACGCGCCGCAGGGTGTCGCCCAGCGCGGCGCCGACCGCCTCGGACTCGCCCGCGGATTCGGGCACGATCCGCTCGATGCCACCGTCGGGCCGGATCTCGCAGCGCAGCCGTTCCAGCGTGGGATCGGGTGCCGGTGCGCCGGTCGCGTAGGCCTCGGTGATCGGATCCACCAGCGCCGAGGCGGCCATACACCACCACAGCGTGCCCGAGACGCGGGAATTGCCTGTGCCCCAGGAGATTCCCATATCGGCGATCCGTTCCGACAGCCACGCGGGCTCGGTGAGTTTGATGCCGGCCACCTGGGCGGGCACTCCGGATGCCACCGACTGCGCCACCATTTCCATCCGACTCCGATCCAGATCGATCCAGCGAATGCACCACCTCCACCTTGGCATGTCCGGCGCGCTCGGATCGAGGCGGCGGCAGGGTTTCGGGGTGCGCCGCTCAGCGTATCGGCGCGGGCGCCGCCGACGTTCAGGCGCGCCGCGGCAGCCGTCCCCCGGTCGTGGCGGGACGGCTGCCGTGGCGAAGGTGGACGGGTGCGCGAGTTCGGCTGTCGGGCCGACGAACTCGCGCACCCTCCGCCCGGATCAGGCGTGGGTCGGATTCCGGGCGGGTATTCCGGGTCGCTCGGCATCGGTGATCTCGGCGATGCCGGTCGTGGTGACCTCGAGGACCCGTGCGGTTCCGATATCGAAGAACAGGCCCGAAAGCGCAACACCGCGCTCGTCGACGGCCCGTGCGACGACCGGATGCTGCCGCAGGGTCTCCAATTGGACCGCGACGTTGACCATGCTCAGCTGGTCGGCCGGGCCGTAACCGGCGGCCGCCGCGGCCGCCGCCACCGGATGGCCGCCGCGGTAGCGCTGCAGGGCCTCGGCGCCGTGCGCCAGCCAGTCGTCGATATCGGGACCGGCGGACCGGTCCGACAGCAGGGCGTTCATCGCACCGCAGCCCGAATGTCCGCACACCACGACGTTGCGCACCGACAGATTGTGCAGCGCGAAACTCAGCGCGGCGTCCACCGACACATCGGTGCCGCGCGCCGGGATCAGATTGCCGATGTTGCGGACGGTGAACAGGTCACCCGGACCGCTGTTGGTGATCACATTCGGCACGATCCGCGAGTCGGAGCAGGTCAGGAAGAAGGAGTCCGGGTCCTGACCGTGGCGCAATTCGTCCAGGTGCGGCCGCATCACGTGGGCATGGCTGCGGTGGTAGGCGGCGACACCGGCGGCGACCGGATTGCCACCCTCGGAACGCCACGGCCCCAGCACATCGTCGAGCAGCCCGCGGGCCCGGGCGCGCCGCGGCGGACGCTCCGCCGCATCGGCCATGCGTGCGGGCCCGATCTCGACGAATTCGACGGTGCCGCCGGTACTTTCGTGCTGCTGCGCCCAGGAGTGGACGGCGTCGTAGGCGGCGTGGTCGAGGAAGTCGACCGTCAGCTCCACCAGGACGTCCACGCCTTCGGGCACCTTGGCCAGCTGCCCGGTCAGCTTCGGCAGGGCGAGGAAGGTGCAGGTGCCGTCCACGCTCACCAGCCACCGGTCGGTTCCCTCGACCGGAGCGGCCTCGACCGAGACGCGCACCACACGCCACAGCAGCAGCGCGAAGGCGACGACCAGACCGATCAGCACACCTTCGAGCAGGTTCAAGAACACCACCACGGCGATGGTCACCGCGTAGATCACCAGTTCGCCGGTGCGGTGCGCGATCTTGATGTGGGCGAGCTTCACCAGCTGGATGCCGATCATCACCAGCAGGCCGGCCAGCGCCGATTTCGGGATCTGCTCGACCACGCCCACCAGGGCGATCGAGAACAGCAGCACCCACACGCCGTGCAGCAGCGCCGAGGCCCGGCTGCGCGCCCCGGCGGTCACATTGGTCGCACTGCGCACGATCACGCCCGTGACCGGCAGGCCACCGATCATGCCCGAAGTCACGTTGGCCGCACCCTGCGCCATGAGCTCACGGTCGAAGTTGGTCCGCGGGCCGTTGTGCATCTTGTCGACGGCGACAGCCGACAGCAGGCTTTCCACGCTGGCGATCAGGGCCACGGTCAGCACCGCCAGCGCGACACCACTCCAGTTTCCGCTGGGCATGTCCGGCAGGCCGACGGCGTCGAACAGCGACCCGCTCATCGTGATGCGGGCGGGGTTTCCGGGCAGCACCAGCGACAGCGCGGTGGCGACCACGATCGCCACCAGCGGTCCGGGAACCACGCGGATCTTGGCCGGCACCCAGCGCCAGCCGAGCATGATCGCGATGACCAGCCCGCCGATCACGACATCGATACCGCTGAGATGCAGCAGCTGATTCGGCAACTCGGCGACGTTCTCCCACGCCGAGCTCTGCGACGATCCGCCGAGCAGGACATGAACCTGCTGCAAGGCGATGGTGATACCGATGCCGGCGAGCATGGCGTGCACGACGACCGGCGCGATGGCGAGCGCGGCGCGCGCGATTCGGCTCAGGCCGAACACGATCTGCAGCGCGCCCGCGCAGACGGTGATGAAACAGGTTGTCTTCCAGCCGAATTGATTGATGGTCTCGGCCATGACCACGGTCAGGCCGGCCGCGGGTCCGCTGACCTGCAGGACGGAGCCCCCCAGGGATCCCACCACGATGCCGCCCACGGCGGCGGCGATCAGTCCGGCCGCGACCGGGGCGCCGGTGGCGACCGCGATGCCGATCGAGAGCGGGAGCGCGACGAGGAAGACGACGACCGATGCGGGTAGATCGTGTCGAAGGACCGAATTCATCCGGTCCGACCAGCTGGGGCCCGGCGGGGCCGAGGGTCTGGGCGTAGCGACGGTGTCGGTGGACATATTGCTCCTTCACCGGAGCCGCCGCGGCGGTCCGGTCGGTCGAACATGTTCTCCAGGCATCGAATTCAGCTGCGAGACTTCGTTGTCCAGCAGTGAGCCGGAAGCGAGGGCAACCCTAATAGTAAAGACTAAGCAAAGGCTTAGAAAAGGATCTTTAGCCTCGCACACGTTCCGGATTCGATGTGACGGCCCTCACTCGCCTGGAGTTCGACCTGCACCGGCACCACTGTGCGCCCGCTCAGCGCGCGTATTCCATCCGGCGAAATTGCCAGAACTGGGAATGCTCCTTTCAGGAAACCGGGACCGGAACGGGGTGGCGGAGGTCGTCGATATCGGCGATGCCGTCGGGCGTGATCGCGAGGACGCGGGCGGTGGCGATATCGAAGAACAGTCCCGACAGCACCACACCGCGCGCCTCGATTCCACGCCGCACGACGGGATGGGCGGCCAGCGTCTCGATCTGCACGGCGACGTTCACCATGCCCAGCTGGTCGACCTCGCCGTACCCGGCGGCCGCGGCCGCCACCGCCACCGGATGCCCAGCCCGGAAGCGCTCGAGCGCGGGGCGGCCGTGTGCGAGCCAGTCGTCGAGACCCGAGCCGGTGTGCAGACCGTGGTGCAGTGCGTCCATGGCGCCACAGCCGGAATGACCGCAAACGACGATCGAGCGCACGTCGAGTTTGTTCAGCGCGTAGACCAGCGCGGCCTCGACCGAGGTGTCGCGGCCGTCGGCGGGGATCAGATTGCCGATATTGCGCACGGTGAACAGATCGCCCGGGCCGCTGTTGGTGATCACGTTGGGCACGATGCGGGAGTCGGCGCAGGTGACGAACAGCGATTCCGGATCCTGGGTGTGCCGCAGTTCGTCCAGATGCGGCCGCATCATGTGGGCGTGCCCGCGGTGATAGGCCGCGATCCCGGCGGCGATCCGGTCGGTGCGGGTGGTGGGTCGCCAGGGCGCGAGAACATCGTCGAGCATGCGCCGGGCGTGGCCGCGCGCGGGCGGTCCCGCGGTGAGGTCGGCGATGCGCACGGCACCGAGTTCGACGAATTGCACGGCGCCGCCGAGGCTTTCGTGTCGCTGCGCCCATTCGTGCAGGGTGTCGGAGGCGGCGTGGTCGATGAAGTCGACGGTCATCTCCACGGTGACCGGAACGCCCGCGGGAATCCGCGCCAGCTGCGCGGTGAGCCGCGGCAGGGCCAGGAAGGTGGCCGAACCGTCCACGGTCACGAGCCAGCGCCCGGTGTCGCCGACCGGCGCGGCCACGATCACCACCTGCACCACCCGCCACATCAGCAGCGCGAACGAGAGCACCAGCCCGATCAGCATGCCCAGCAGCAGATTACCGAAGATCACCACGAGAACCGTTGCGGCATAGACGATCAGATCACCGGCGCGGCGCGCGAGGCGGATATGCGCGAGTTTCACCAAACCGATACCGATCACGATCAGCAGCCCGGCCAGCGCGGCCTTCGGGATCTGGCGCACCACCTCGACCAGCGCGACGGAGAACACCAGCACCCACACGCCACTGAGCATGGTCGAGGCCTTGGTCCGCGCGCCGGCCTTGGCGTTGGTGATACTGCGGACGATGACCGCGGCGATGGGCAGGCCGCCGAGCATGCCGGAGGTCATGTTCGCGACGCCCTGGCCGAGCAGTTCGCGGTCGAGGTCGGTGCGGTACTCCGGCCGCAACCGGTCCACGGCCACCGCGGACAACAGCGTCTCCACGCTGGCGATCAGCGCGATGGTGAACGCGGTCAGCACGACCGCACTCCAATGACCGTGCGGCAGTTGCGGTAACGACATCGCGTCGAACAGCGACCCGTGCAGGGTGATGCGCTCCACGCTGGTGGGCACCACCATGGCGAGCGCGGTCGCCGCGACCACGGCCGCCAGCGGCGCCGGGACCGCGCGGATCCGGCCCGGTAGATAGCGCCAGCCCAGCATGATCGCGATCACCACCCCGCCGACGAGCGCGTCGCCGGCATGCATCACCGTCAGCTGATGTGGCAACTGCACGATGCTCGCCCACGACGAACTCAACGTCTGCCCGCCCAGCAGCACGTGCAGTTGCTGCAGTGCGATCACGACGCCGATGCCGGCGAGCATGGCGTGCACCACCACGGGCGCGATGGCCAGCGCGCCGCGCGCGATCCGGCTCAGGCCGAACACCACCTGCAGCGCACCGGCACAGACGGTGATGAAACAGGTTGTCGCCCAGCCGAACTGGTGGATGGATTCGGCCACCACGACGGTGAGGCTGGCGGTGGGGCCGCTGACCTGCAGTACCGAACCGCCGCACAGCCCGGCGACCAGACCGCCGACCACGGCGGCGATCAAACCGGCCGCGACCGGCGCGCCCATGGCGACGGCCACACCGATGGACAGGGGTAGCGCGACCAGGAAAACCACCACGGAGGCGGGTAGATCATGGCGTAGAACGACCGAAAGGCCCCGAGGTGACGTCCGTCGGACCGAGTCGGTGTCGGTGGACATATTTCTCCTTCGCCGAACCGGTGTCGGTTCGGTCCATCGGTGGAACATGTACTGGCATCGAGAGCGGGCGGGCGAAGCGGATGACGCGAGATGCGTTGCGCCTGCGATGCATCCGGACATGGATGCCGGCAGCGGCCCAACGCGCTTAATAGTAAAGACAACGCAAAGCAGTTGGAAAGGGTTTTCAGAACAAAAGTCGGCGCCGGTATTCAATTGTGATCTATATCACAATCCTACGCGAGGTCCGCAACTGCCCGGGACGACCCCCGAACGCCGCAGTGCACCGAAAGACGATGGCGCAGAATCTCTTCGACGTACGCACTGGCGATACTACCGCAGCGGCGTTCCTGGTCACTTGTACGATTTGCCTATCACCGCGGCCGAACGCGACCGGCGCGGCCGACTGCGGGACAGTGGGAAGGACAGGGTCGGTGTCGTGTGCCGACCGGGACCCGGACGAGGAGGCAACAGTGCATATCGCGGTACTGGGAATGGGACGGATGGGTCGCGCCGTGGCCGGGCGCCTGCTCGACGGCGGACATCGGGTGACGGTGTGGAACCGCACCGAAGGTAAAGCGGCCGAACTGATTTCGGCCGGCGCGACGGAGGCCGGAACGGTCGCGGCGGCCGTGTCGGGAGTCGACGCGGCCGTCACCGCGCTCGCCGACGACGCCGCGGTGACCTCGGTGGCCTTCGGCGAGCTGCAGACAACCCTCGATTCCGGCACCCCGTACATCGACTGTTCGACCGTCTCCCCCGCATTGGGCGCCGCCCTCGCCGACGGCTTCGGTGACCGTTTTCTCGCCCTTCCGATCGTCGGCGCGCCCGGCGCGGTCACGGCCGGGAAGGCGACACTCCTGGCCGGCGGGCCCGCGCAATTGCGGGACCAACTCGCCCCTCTGCTCGGCACGCTCTCCGAGCGGTTGCGCCACTACGATTCGGCGGCGCATGCGCTGACCGCCAAGGTGACCACGAACTTCCTGCTGATCAGCGGGGTGGCGGCGCTAGCGGAGGCGTTCACCGTAGGGCGATCCGGCGGACTCGGCGACGACCAGTTGCGCGAACTGCTCGCCGGCGCGCCGGTCGTCGCGCCCGCCCTGGGCAATCGTTTCGACGCCGTACTCACCGCGTCCCCCGACGGATGGTGGACCACCGTTCTGGGCGCCAAGGACGCGGGGCTCGCCGTCGACATCGCCGCGGAAGCGGGCGCCCACCTTCCGTTGGCGGAAATCGTCCGCAAACGGTACGAGGATGCGGCACGGACGAATCCCGACGCCGATATCGCGGCCATCGCCGCGCTGTACCGTGACGGCGGCGACTCGGCGCAGGGGTGAGGGAGCGATCGGGCCACGCGGCCTTCCGACAGGGCGACCCGAAGCCCGGCACCTCAGGGTTCGGCGGCTAAGGGCTGAGCGAAGTGCACGACCTCCCACAGATGCCCGTCGGGGTCGGCGAAATAGCCGGCGTAGATCCCCCACGGCCGCGGGCGCGCGGGCTGGACCACCGTGCCGCCCGACGCGCCGGCGAGGTCCAGAACTCGTTCCGCCTCGGCGTCACTGTCGACGAACCAGCCCAGACTCATCGCGGAACCCTGCATACGTTCCGGCGGGATCCCCGCGTCCTCGGCCAGGTCGTCGCGCCCGTACAGCGCCAGCGTCACCCCGTTGCCGAGCGGGAACATGACCACCGCCCCACCGGGATTCGCCGCGTCCGGCCGGAATTCGGTCCCGATGATCCCCGGTGACTCCAATCCGAGCGCCCGGTAGAACCGCAACGACACCTCCAGATCGCGCACCCCCAGCGTGATCGCGTGGATCTGTGCTCGCACCCCGATACCTCCGTTCTCGTCGTTCTGCGCATGCAGTCAACCGTGCCGACGCCGCGCACGTCTTGAACGGATCGGACAGACCACTGGGAAGTGCCACCCCCGTTACCTTCTTCTTCGTGGCTCTGGAACGAGGGCCACGGTCGCCGGGCCCGGTATGACTTCTTGCCCCTGTCTTTCGCATGATCCGGGGGTGGTGTCGCCGGATTCTGGTGGCGTCGACGGACCGCTGTCGAGAGGATGCTCGATGACCACCCTCTCGCCGAGGTCCTGACCTCGATGCCCGGCGTCGGAGTCCGGACCGGAGCCCGCATCCTGCTCGAAATCGGCGACGGCTCGACCTTCCCCACCGCCGGACACCTCGCCGCCTACGCCGGCATCGCTCCCGTCACCCACCGCTCCGGCAGCTCCATCCGCGGCGAACATCCCGCACGATCCGGCAACCACACACTCGAACGCGCACTGTTTCTGTCCGCATTCGCCGCACTGCACGATCCGGCCAGCCGCGCCTACTACGACCGGAAACGTGCCGAAGGCAAGAAACACAACGCCGCCCTCATCTGCCTGGCCCGCCGCTGCGACGTCATCTACGCCATGCTCCGCAACACGCGGCGGCCTTACCAACCCCGGCACCGGCAGCTCGGGCAGCCTGACGAACTCCTGGAAAGATCACAGCGTGACCGAGTTCGACCTCACCACCTTCACCACCGCCATCCAGGACCGCAGTCGCAGCTGGGAGTCCAAAGCCATCACCTGGGAACTCACCCTCGGCCCGACCCGTGACAAATCCGCAGCCTGGGTCATCTGCGAAAGCACCCACACGGCCGCTCAGCTCACCGTCTGGACCAGCGGCGAAGCCGAACTCGACATCGCCAGCCTCACCACCGACGCCAGCACCAGCACCCACCACCAGTTCGCCGACCGTCAGGACCTCGAGGACTGCCTCGACCACCTCACCAAACGCCTCAACACCCCACCCACCCCTTGACGAACCCCATAGGGACACCCCCACGGGGC
Source organism: Nocardia cerradoensis NBRC 101014 (assembly GCF_000308535.1). Lineage (GTDB taxonomy): Bacteria > Actinomycetota > Actinomycetes > Mycobacteriales > Mycobacteriaceae > Nocardia > Nocardia cerradoensis. The sequence goes on from NZ_BAFW01000161.1 coordinate 29,520, forward strand.
ATCTCTCCCACACCCGGCCCGGCATCTCTCCCACCAACCCCGCCCGGCATCTCTGCCACCAACCCCGCATCACTTCCGCACCCCCCCTAAACCACTCCCTCATCACTCCCACCATTCGCCCGCGTAACTTCCGACACCGGGGTTGCGGACGGGACCGCATCTCGCCACGCGACCGCGAAATGCCGTGCGACGGCACCGGAAACCGCTGGTAGCAGCGCTGCGCACCGACCCGGACGACCGCGTAACCAGGTCTTTACCGGAAGTCCTTGTCGCGTAACGCGGATTCTCTGCACGCTACCGGCATGCACCACCGCTCCGAACAGCTCCACTCCGATCGGACCGCTCACGACCGCCGGGCGTTCGGCGATCAGATGCGCGAAATCCTGCCGGCCGCAGCACAACTGCCCGCCCGGCGCCTGCGCGATCTGCTGCGTGCGGACCTGCGAGCGGGCTCGTTCGGCACCGGACGGCTGCCCGGCGAGCCGGAATTGATGGCGCGCCACCATCTCCCGCGCGACGTGGTCCGCGCCGCGCTGAGCATGCTGCGTGCCGACGGTTTGATCGAGCGACGCCGCGGAGTGGGCACGGTCGCGGTCGGTGAGCACTACGTCGTATCCGGCGCGCTGCCGCCGGTGGGCCGGACGCTCGAGCAGCATCTGGCCCTGGGCCGGATCTCACCGCGCCTGCTGTATTGGGCCTGGATTCCGGCGCCGCCGGTGATCGCCGCCCATCTGGCCGGTGTCGGGCCCGGAGACGATTGCCTGTGCGTCGAATACGTCCTGCTGCTCGACGATCGCCCGCTCGCGGTGTTCACCAACTATTTGCGCGCACCGGAGGCGACGCGGATCGACCAGGCCGCGTTCGGCGACGACTTCTACAGCCTGTTGCGCGGCGGCCGGGTGGATGTCGGCGGCAGCGACGTCGGCGTCCAGGCCGCACGCGCCGACGAGACCACCGCGGCACTGCTGCACATCCTGCCCGGCGAGCCGGTGCTGCTGGTGGAACAGACCATCCGCACCAGCGACGGTATCGCCGTCGATTACGCGCTGGGTTCCTGCCGTGCCGAGATCCAGCTCGAACTCGGCGCCATCCCCCGTCTCGACATGACCGCCACCCTGTCCCGCTGACACCACCGCCCGCCCAGGTAAGGACGACCATGACACTCGCCGACCCACCCGTACTCTCCGGACTGACCGAGGCCGCCGCCGCGCTGCGCTCCGGCGAGACCACCGCCACCCGGCTGGTCGAACAGGCCCTCGCCGCCGCCGACGCGCACGACGCGACGCTCGGTGTCTACCTGTCGCGGTTCGACGAGCGCGCGGTCGCACAAGCCGCGCGCATCGACGAGAAGCTGGCCGCCGGTGTTCCGCTCGGCCCGCTGGCCGGAATCCCGGTGGGAATCAAGGATATTCTCGCCCATTCCGCCGCACCCACCACCGCGCAGAGCCTGGTTCTCGATCCCGGCTGGGGCGCTGCCCAGGGCGATTGCACGGTGGTCCGCCGCCTCGAGGAGGCCGGTGCCGTCGTCACCGGCAAGGTGACCACGATGGAGTTCGCCATCGGTCTCCCTGATCCGGCCAAACCCTTTCCGGTACCGTGTAATCCGTGGGATCCGTCCCGCTGGGCGGGCGGGTCGAGTTCGGGATCGGGCAGCGGCGTGGCCGCCGGGATGTTCCTGGGCGCCGTCGGAACCGACACGGCGGGCAGTATCCGCATTCCGGCGGCCTTCAACGGGATCACCGGATTGAAGCCGACCTTCGGCCGCGTCCCGAAGTCCGGTGTGGTTCCGCTGGGCTACACCCTCGATCATCCGGGTCCGATGGCTCGTTCGGCCGCCGACTGCGCCCTGCTGCTGTCGGTTCTTGCGGGATACGACCCGGCCGATCCCTACAGTGCGCACACACCGGTCGACGACTATCCCGGCGCGCTCACCGGAGATCTCACCGGACTGACCATCGGCGTGGACACCCTGGACCGGTTCGCCGACGGCGGTATCGATCCCGCTCAGCCACAACGGTTTTCCGACGCCGTATCCGTGCTCGCCGCGGCGGGCGCCCGGATCGTGCCCGTGGAGGTGCCGATGTACCGGGAACTGACCGCGGTCGACGTCGTGGTGATGCTGGCGGAGGCGCACGCCTACCACCGGCCCGCACTGCGCGAACGCTGGGCGGACTACGGACAGGCCACCCGCATCATCCTCGCCGGTGGGGATGCGGTCGGCGGCCCGGATTATGTTCAGGCTCAACGGGTTCGCCGCATCGGCAGGCAGCGGATGGCCGAACTGCTGACGAAGGTCGACCTCGTGGTGACGCCGACCGGACACCTCGGCGCCCCCGCGATCGCCGACCTGGATCAGCTCCAACCGATGGGGGTGTTGTCGAGTCTGCACACCCCGTACTGGAACCCGCTCGGCAACCCCACCCTCGCGCTGCCGATCGGCACCACCGCCGACGGGCTGCCCCTGTCGATGTCGGTGTCCGGCAATCATTTCGCCGAAGCCACCGTCCTGCGCGCCGGGGACGCCTACCAGCGCCGCACCACCCACCACACCGAAATCCCCACCGCCCTCCGCTGAATCGTCAGGAGCCGATCATGACCTGGACCACCGACCCCGAGGAAACCGCCGCGGTCGACGCAATGCGCGCGGCCGTGCGCGCCATGGCCGACCTGCTCACCACGGTCGACGCCGCCCGCTGGGCCGATCCGGCCGGCGGTTTCGGCCTCACCTGAGGCCTCCGTCACCGGCGTTCGACGGCGGCGACGGCGACCGGGCCGGGCCCGAGCGCCGCGACGAGCCCACCGATCCGAGCGGCCCGGCGTTCGGCCTCCGCCAGTGCCGCCTCGCCGGCCGCGCGCGCCGCGCCGAGCCCGATGCGGGCGACCAGGTCCGGACGCAACAGGGCGGACGGCCGCTGCGTCAGCCCCATCACGCGATAGAGGGTGGCGGCGACGACCGGGTCACGCTCGGCCGCGGCCAGTACCGGATCGAGGGCCGCCACCGCGACCCGGATCACCGGATCCGGGTGCGGTCCGACGTGCGGCATCGCGCTGTCGGCGATCACGGTGAGCTGCCAGGCGATATCGATCTCGGGTGTGACGGCGGTATAGAAGCGGCGGGCCAGGTCACGTTCGCCGCCCGCGGCGAGGCAGCGTTGCAGCACCCGCATCTGGATCGCCGCGATCGTCATGCCCTGGCCGTAGACGGGACTGAAACTGCACAGACCGTCACCGACCGCGAGCAGGCCGGCCGGGAACCGGTCGAGGCGTTCGTAGCGCCGGCGCAGGTTGGCCTTGTAGCGGAAGGTGGCGATATCGGTGAGCAGTTCGCCGCGGCGCAACGCCGCGCGCACGTCCGGCGGAGCGAGGGCCGCTGCGGCGTCCAGGAAGCCGTCCGGGTCCGCGGGTGGTTGTTCGCCGGCGTGCCCGATCAGCGTGAGCACGTAGCGATTCCGCCCCTCCACCGCGAACAGCGCCAGGGCCCGCGGCGGGAGTTCCCGCACACCGATGGTCAGCGATTTGTCGGTCCCCAGCGCACCCGGCTCGAGTTCGATGAAGGCGCTGCGGTAGACGATATCGATGGTGGTGCCCTCTTCCCGTGGTCGCGGATAGCCGAGGGCGCTCAGCCAGGCCGGGACTACCCCGCCGCGCCCGGTCGCGGCGACCACGAGGTCGGCGCTCAGGTCTTCCCTACCGCCCGCGTCGTGCACGGTGACACCGGTGACGCGCGTCGCGAACGGATTCGTGATGACACCGGAGACCTGGGACCGGTCGCGCAGCGTGACATTCGGAATCGACAGAATACGTTGCCGCACATGGTGTTCCACATGTGGGCGGCTGGCCTGGAGGCCGCGATAGCCGGTGGAGACCTGCGCGAGTGTGCGCCCGGCCATCTGAAAGTTGACCTCCCCCAGCACATCACAGTCGATCGCCCCGGCGGCGCGCAGCTGCGCCTCGAATCCCGGAAAGAACTCCTCGAGCAAGTCCTTTCCGCGCGGCAGCAGCCCGTGCACGTGCCGGCCCTGGGGCACACCCCGGCGCGCCTCCGGACCCTCGGGCAGCGCATCACGCTCGACGACGGTCACGCGGTCGTAGTGGTCGCCGAGCACGCGGGCCGCGAGCAGGCCGCCCATTCCGGCCCCCACGACCACCGCATGTTCACCGATTCTCGCCATCGAGCCACCTTCATCGCACTACTGAGACTGAAATACAAAATAGTCTCAGGATGGCGAGGAAACAACCGCCATTCCCGACTCACCGGCACGGCAGGCACAATGAGGCGGTGACCAGGTCCGCGACCGAACTGATGGATGCCGCACTGCAACTCGTGGCGGAATCCGGCCTGACCGACCTGACACTGACCGACGTGGCGCGGCGCGCGGGCGTCTCGCGCGCGACCACCTACCGGGAGTTCGGCGACAAGGACGGACTGGTGGCCGCCCTCGTCCGGCGCGAAATCGGCACGATGATCGCCGCCGCGTACCAGGAGGTCGACATGACGGCGCCGACACCGGAGTTGGCCCGCACGGCAACGCTTTTCGCGCTGCGCTATCTGCGGGCCCACGAGGCGTTCCGGTACATCCGCGGTCACGAGCCACAGTGGCTGCTGAACGCGGCGGTCACCCACATGGAGTCCGAGCGCAATCTCGTCGAGACCGTGGCCGCGCTGCTGACCCCGCTGCTCTCACTGCGACGCGCCGGCGATCTGTCCGTGACACCGGAACAAGCCGCCGAGATCATCGTGCGCACCGTGTTGTCGCACATACTCGTCGAACGCAGCACCCTGAGCGACGACGAGATCGCGGCGATGGTCGTACGGGCGACGTCGGCCTGAGAACACCCTCGCGCCGAGGCCCCTCGATCTGAGACGGCCTCCACGTCGAGTATCACCGCCGCACCGCTGAGCGCCACCACGGCGAGTCGGACTTCCCACTTCGCCTGCCCGTAGCCATCCCGCCCGCGACGGTCCGCCCCTCTCATCGACCTCCCCCGGGCGGCAAACGGACGTGACCCAGTGCACAGCCCATTTAGGTTGTGTACAACTTAATTGCGTCCTACATTTGTCGTCATGACCGATCCGCTGGCACTGGACCAGCAGCTGTGCTTCCAGCTGTACGCCGCCTCCCGCGCGGTGACGGCCCGCTATCGGCCACAGCTGGACGCACTGGGGCTGACCTACCCGCAGTATCTGGTCATGCTGGCGCTGTGGGAGCGCGACGGCCGCGGCGTCGGTGACCTCTGCGCCGCCCTCGCCCTGGATTCCGGCACGCTCTCACCGCTGTTGAAACGCTTGGAGGCCGCCGGGTTCGTCGAACGCCGGCGTGCCGCGGACGACGAGCGCCGGGTGGAGATCCGGCTCACCGAACGCGGGGACGCACTGCGAGAACGCGCGTGCGACATTCCGGCGCGCATGGCCACCGCATTCGGTGGCGGACTGTCCCTGGACGAGCTGGTGACCCTGCGCGAAACACTGGCACGGCTGACCGCCGCGCTGAACACCGAACCGGATGCGGAAGGCGCATCCACCGAGAGAAAGCGATGACCGATATGGCAATCCTCTACACCGCCGAGGCCCTGGCCACCGGAGACGGCCGCAACGGCCACGCCCGCACCACCGACGGCAAGCTCGACGTCGACCTCGCGACGCCGCCGGAAATGGGCGGCAGCGGAGCGGGCACCAACCCGGAGCAGCTGTTCGCCGCCGGGTATGCCGCATGCTTCCACTCCGCACTGCGCCTTGTCGGCAAGCAGGAGAAGGTCGACGTCAGCGATTCCGCGGTCGGCGCGAAGGTCGGCATCGGCCCGAACGACGCGGGCGGCTTCGGCCTCGAGGTGACCCTGGAGGTGTCACTGCCGCACCTGTCGCGCGACGAGGCTCAGGCGCTGGCCGACAAGGCACACCAGGTGTGCCCGTACTCGAATGCGACGCGTGGCAACATCGACGTCCACGTGATCGTCGCCGAGGACTGAGTCAGCCGCGCTGCCACCAGCGCTTCGCCGGCGCCGGGTCGGTGTGCCCGCCACACCACCGGTCGGCCGGAACCGTGGCACGCACCTCGTCGATGTGGGCGCCGCAGCCGGACCAGGTGGTCTTGCCGCAGGTCGTACAGGTGATCGGGACGCACATGACATCTCCTCGTGGTCGGGGCGTCGTGATGCGCCGTCAGCGGCGCACCACCATGATGGGACATTCGACCGAACCGATCAGCGCCGCACTCGTCGAGCCGAGCAGCATTCCGGCGAATCCGCCGCGGCCGCGGCTGCCCACGACCACCAGTTGTGCCGAATCCGAATGCTCCAGCAGCGATTTCGCGGGATTGTCGCGCACCACCTGCAGAGTGACCGGCAGCTCGGGATACCGTTCGCGCCACGGCGTGAGCCGCTCGGCGAGCATGGCGTGTTCGGCACGGACGATGGTATCCCAGCCGAACATCGAGATGTCGAGACCGGTGGTGTCGCTCCACGAATGCAGCGCCACCAGCTCCACACCACGCCGGTGCGCCTCGGCGAAGGCCGCGTCGACGGCGGGTTCACTGTTCTCGGTGCCGTCGACACCCACCAGCACCGGGCGCTGCGCCGTGACCGGGTCGGTGGCCGAATGGGATTTGACGATCACCACCGGACATTTCGCGTGATGGACCAGCGCCGAGCTGACCGACCCCAGCAGTCCGCGCTGCAACGCACCCCGCCCGCGGCTGCCCGCGACCAGCGCGCCGGCGGTCTCCGACCGCACCAGCATGTCGCCGATGATCAGTTCCAGTCCCAGTTCGGCGTCGATATCGAGATCCGGCCCGCCGATGTCGCGAGCCACCTGCGTCGCGCGCGTGAGGATCTGCTCACCGTCGGTGCGCAACCAATCCGGCTGTGCCGTACCGGCGGCCAGGCCGGGACCGAAACTCGCCGGAATCGCGATCGAATGCACGATCTGCAGCGATGATCCGCCCAGTGCCGCATCGCGGGCCGCCCAGGCCACCGCCTGCAGCGAGGTCGGCGAGCCGTCCACGGCGACGACGATCGGCCCCTTCGCGGTCTCCGGCTGCCCGGTACGTGCGGACTTCGCGGGCGCGGACTTCTCGGTCACGGATTCCTCGGTGGTCACGAACATCCTCCTCGATCGACTACGCGGCGTACGAAAGCCGGTCCGGCCCGACGGCCGCCACCGGGCGAAACGGGAGCACTACACCTCTCGGAACAGCTCGATCGTAGCCGGAGGGCGGCGAATCCCCCGGCATCGCTCCCACCCAACTGGTCTGACCACTTGACCTCTGACCGCAGCGGGTTTAGCGTTCCCGTCATGGCCTTTCAGCGGATCGACCGGCAGACGGTCCCCGACGCGGTATTCGACCAGCTCGTCACCGAGGTCCTCGACGGAGAACTTCCGGCGGGCGCCACCCTTCCGGCCGAACGGCAACTCGCCGAGGCGCTCGGAGTGTCGCGGCCGACCGTGCGGGAGGCGCTGCGCAAGCTCGCGCACACCGGGCTCATCGACGTGCGCCAGGGCGGGGCGACCACGGTGCGCGACTTCCGTCGTGCGGCCGGATTGGATCTGCTGCCCCGGCTCATCGTGCGCAACGGCGAGTTCGACCACACCGTGGTCGCGAGCATCCTGCAGGCGCGGCTGGTCCTGGGCCGGGAGGTCGCCGCCCTGGCCGCCGAACAGGGCGGCACGCAACTGCACGCCGAACTCGGCGACTGCCTGGAATCGCTTGCCGCACAACAGGAGCCGGTCGCACAGCAGCTCGAGGCGCTGAAATTCTGGGACCACATCGTCGACGGCACCGGGTCGATCGTGTTCCGGCTGCTGTTCAACACGCTGCGGGAGGTCTACGAGCCCGCGATCGTCGCGCTGGCCGGGGTGATGGCCGCCGAGGTCGGCAGCATCGACCACTACCGCCGGCTCACCGCGGCCGTCGTCGGCGGCGACCCGGCCGCGGCCCGCACCGCCGCGGACACGCTGTTGCGCGTCGCCGCAACACAATTCGACACCGTGATACGCACAATGGAAGGTGCGGACGATGACCGCTGAGACCCGCTCCCACCGCCGGACCACGACGCTGCCCGACGCCTTCGGCGTCTTCGTGCGCCGCCCCTCGCCGTGGATCATCACCACGCTGCTGGCCGGCGCGCTCACCGCCCGGATCGCGGTGGGCGACTGGCAGCTCACCGACGCCCTGGTCGCCGGGGTGATGCTGGCGTTCTTCCCGGTGACCGAGTGGATGATCCACGTGTGCATCCTGCATTGGCGACCCCGCCGGATCGGCCGTCTCACCCTCGATTCACTGCTCGCGCGCAAACATCGCGAACACCATGCCGACCCGCGCCGGGTCGACCTGATCTTCATCCCGTGGCAGACCTTCCTCTGGCTCTTTCCGGCGCTGGTTGTCGTTGCGGCACTGGCCTTTCCACGCATCGGGCTGGGATTGACCTTCCTCACCGTGGTTGGCGTGCTGGGCCTGGGCTACGAGTGGACCCACTATCTGATCCACACCGACTATCAGCCCCGCACCCGGCTCTACACCGCGGTCCGGCGCAACCACCGGCTGCACCACTTCAAGAACGAGCACTACTGGTTCACCGTCACCAGCTCCGGTACCGCCGACCGGCTGCTCGGCACCTATCCGGATCCGGCGTCGACGCCGAATTCCCGCACCGCCACGGCATTGCACGGCACCGGTCGCTGAGCACCCTCGCCTCGGCCGGATCCCGCGGCGCACCGACCGCGGCCGCCCCCGGCACTGCTGCCCCGGATACTCGGGGCTGGTCCGATTCGTCCGGATGTAGTGAATTTGACGGTGCGGCAGCCGCATTCACAACGACATTCACGGAATAGGACTTCATCCGAATGAAGAAACTCGGAACTCTGACCCTGATCGGTGCCGCCGCGGCGGCCGCGCTGTGCGGCGGAGCGGGCATCGCGGCGGCCGACGACGCCGTCTCCGCGACACCGGTGGTGGCGCCGGGCGAGCCGGACCCCACGGGCACCGGCTCCGCGTCCGGCATCACCGATCTGGTGAAGGCGCTGTCGAGCGGAAGTGCGCAGGCCGCGACGCCCGCGCAGTGATCGGGACGGTTCCCCACTTCACCGGAGGTGGGGAACCCGCGGGGCGGGACCACTATGTTCGTGGGTATGCACTGGGATCAGATGACCGCCACGACCGAGGAGCTGCGCAAGCGAGCGACCCGCCTGCGACGCGGCGTCGGCCAGCTCGGCATCCTCGAATCGATCCTCAGCGCGGCGCACGGCCCGTGGCTGGGCGCGATGGACGCCGACGGTCGCGGCACCGCCGAACTCAGAATGCATCTCGCCGGGCGATATCGGGTGACCGCGGTGGTGACCAGCGCGGGCAAGCTGAGCATGATCCAGCTGCACGCCCCCACCCCGGACGGTGGCGACAGCGAGCGCGTGCTCTCCCCCAAGCCCGCACTGCGCCGCGGCTGGCACGACGACGAGCCGATGCCGAAACAACCGCAGTGGCTGGACTATCTGGTCGAGTGGGTGGGTTCGGCCAGTACCGACGTCGACCGGCGCTCGGTGCTGGAATGGCATCTCGAGGGCGCCGACCGGCGACTCGCGGCGATGAACGAGACGATCGAGAGTCTGCGACTGAGCCTGGCCGAGCGCGAAGAACTGCGCGACGAGGTCGCGGCCGAGGTCGGCCGGCTGCGCGCCGAACTCGACTCGCTCGATCCCGCACGCTAGTCCCGGATCAGCCGATGCGACAACGGCTGCTGGAACCGAACCCGCCGCCGAACAGTCGCGACACACGGCGCGACGACCATCGTGGCGATTTACGTCTCGATCAACGACAGTGCGACGGGGATGAGGAGATCGGTCAGCTCACTCACGTCGGGACGCGGCTGCATCAGCAACCACTCGTGGGCCAGGCCGTTGACCGCGCCGATCAGCACACTCGCCGAGAGCGCGGCGCCCCCACGCAGACGCGCGCCCTGGCCGGCGATCGGCACCACCACCATCTCCAGCAGGGTGACCCAGCCGTGCCGGCGTTCGCGGCGATGCTGCTCCATCCGGTCGCTCGCGCCGACCACCTCGATGAACGCCAGCTTGGCCCGGTACGGGTCGGAGGTGATCGAGTCGAGATAGGCCGACAGCACCACCGCCATCGCCCGCGCCGGATCGGCCGGCGACAGCGTGCCCAGGGTCCGCACGACCGCCGCGGCGGCCTCGTCCTGAACCCGGTCGTAGGCGGCGATCAGCACATCCTCGCGGGTCTGGAACTCCTCGTAGAACTGCCGTTTCGACAGTCCGGCCGCGGCGCACACATCGGCCAGCGAGCAGTTCGCGTAGCCGCGTTCGGCGAACACCTTCGTCGCCGCGACGATGAACCGCTGACGGCGTTCGGCCCGGCGTTCGGTCACCGCACGGCCGCCGTACTGTCTGTCCGCCATCGTCACGAATCCACACTATCGGTCGCCACCGCCGGCGGCAGGGACGGTGCCCCGGCTACGCCGATTCGGCGACGCTCGCGAGAATCGCCACCCGCGCCACGGACCACGCCGCAGAGCCCGGATCGGTGAATTCGGCGTGCCCGACACCGGGCAGGATGTGCAGGTCGGTGGGGTCGCCGGCGCGGCGAGCGGCCTCGGCGTAGCGGCGGCTCTGTTCGACCGACACCACCCGGTCGGCGTCGCCGTGCACGGCCGTGATGTGCACGCCGCGGGGAAGATTCACGATCGGCGAGGCGTACCGGTAGCGGTCGGGCACCTCGTCGGGCAGACCGCCCAGCAGTTTTCGCGCGAATCCGTCGTTGCCGTGCGCCACCGCGTAGTCCAGATCCAGGACCGCGGCCATCAGCGTCACACTGCGGATGCGCAACCCGCGCGATGCGGCCTCGCCGTCGGTCCGGCGGCCCGCGACCCACGCCGCCAGCTGCCCGCCCGCCGAATGACCGGCGAGATGGACGTTGTCCAGATCGAGCCGTCCTCCGGCGCGCTGCTGGACGACCGTGCTCAGGGCCGCGACGGCGTCGTCGACATCGGTCAGTGTCACCGGCCAGCCGCCGGCGCCGTTGACCCGCCGATACTCGACATTCCACACCGCCACACCGGATTCGGCGAGTTGCCGGGCCTGCGCGGAGAACTGGGTCAGATCGCGGTACTGCGACCACCCGCCGCCGTGGATCAGCACCACCACCGGACACCGGCCCGAAGATCCGGACAGCGGCCCACCGGCGGGCAGATACAGGTCACCGAAGGTATCGGCTTCGCGGCCGTACGCGATCCGCATCGGCACACCGGCTTCGGCCGGTTGAATGCTCAGGCCCGGCACCGCCGGACCGGCATGCCCATCCGGCGCCGCCGGTTCCACGGAACCGAATCCGATCGCCGCGACGACGATCGCGAGTACCCCGGCCATGACCCACCGGCGCGTCCCACCCTGTCCAACGCCCACCACGTGCGGGCACCTCCTGCTCGAGCCACTCGTGGGATACGGTACTGGCAATCGAGCCGCCGTGTCGTCCCACGTGACGCGCGGCACTACCACCAGTGCAGCAGTGGTCCCAACTCCCGGCCGAGCGGCCCGGACAGCGAACGCGAGTAGCTCGAGGTCAGATGGTGTTCGTCGTGGTAGATCAGGATGTTGCCGGCGACGACCGGGCATACCGACGCATCGCAGAACGCATCGCTCAGGTCGATCGGGAAGATGTTCGGGTAGCGCGAGGCCGGTTCGAGCTGCGGATCGACCGGATCCAGCGCATCGCTTCGGCGCATACCGCAGCTGACCGGGTCGCCGCCGCCGGCCAGGCAGTCGGCCGCCGCGTAACGAATCTCGTTGTGGCGCAACCACGGTGAGTCGCGGATGGTGACGGTGTCCAGGCCGCGTTCGGCCAGGGCCGACCACACGTCCACGTATTCGGGCGGTGTCTCGTCACCGGTTCCGGTGCGGGGCCGGCTGCCGGTGGTGAACACCCAGTCCGGACGGTCGACGGCGAGGCGGTCCAGGACCGCGCGCGACCAGTCCCGGCAGTCGGGAATCGGTTCCCCCTTGTAGGTGGCGTCGTCGGCCAGGGTGAGCGGGCAGCCCATCTTCAGATACACCTGGATGCGGAAGGAATGCTGTGCGGCGAGCTCCTGGAGCGCCGGAACCCAGTGTTCGGCATGGGAACTGCCCACCACCGCCAGGGTGCGGGTGGCGCTCGTATCGCCGTAGGTGCAGGTGACCACCTCGCGGGTGTCCCAGTCGGCGATGCAGCCGTCGAGCGTCGGCGGCGGAAGTTCACCGGGAGCCTGCAGGACCGTGGGCCGCATCGGCGCCTGCGGGGTCGGCGCCCCCGCCGCCAGCGCCTCGGCACCCGGATACAGCACCCGATCCAGCGGCCGCGTCGGTTGCGCCGGATGCATGCGCACCACACCGAACTGCCACGCACCCGTCGCCGCGACCACGGCGACGGCCACCGCGCACACCAGCGTGCCCGCGCCGCGCCGATACAGGGGCGACGAACTCAGCAAGGCACTGCGCGCCCCCAGGCGCAACGGCTGTTCGACGAGCAGGTGCGTCGCCCACGCCAGCAGCAGCGACGCCGCGACCACCAGCGCGCCATCGCGCAGCCCGGCGTGCGGGCGACCCGATTCGGCGAGGTAGAAGATGAGAATCGGCCAGTGCCACAGATACAGCGGATAGGCGATCTCGCCGAGCCACTGCGCCGGCCGCGAGGAGAGAATCCGATTGGGCCACGGCATGTCCGCCGCCGCGACGTTGTTTCCGGAGACGATCACCGCCACCGCGGCGAGCACCGGTACCAGCGCGGCGGGGCCCGGGTAGCGGTTGGCCCCGTCGACGATGAGCCAGCCGCAGAACAGCACACCCGCCAGACCGGCGAGCGCCGTCACCGCCCGCAGCATGCGCGGTAGCAGCAGGGCCGGTCCGGCCAGCGCCAGCGCCGCCCCCGCCAGCAGCTCCCACAGCCGCGCGCCGCTGTCGTAGTAGTTCCAGCCCTGATGCGTCGCCGCCCCGTGGGTCGCGTACAGCAGCGACACCACGGCCGCGGGTGGGATCAGACCGGCCAGGACAGGACGCAGCAGTGCGATGCGGTCGATGCGGTGCAGCACGGCGGCGACCGCGGCCACCACGACGAGGGCGAGCAGATAGAACTGTCCCTGCACGGCCATCGACCACAGATGCTGCAGCGGGCTCACCGACGGATCCGCGGCCAGGTAGTCCGACCAGCTCGTCGCGAGTCGCCAGTTCTGGTAATAGAACAGCGACGCCAGGGTTTGTCCCGCCAGATCCGACCATTGGGTATAGGGCCGCGTGGAGATCGTCGCCGCCACGACGGCGGCCAGGACGACGACCATCGCCGGCAGCAGCCGCCGCCCGGTGCGGCGCACGGTGAATGCGATGCCGACGGCTCCCCGCTCCGCGCGGCGCACCAGCAGTCCGGTGAAGAAGAATCCCGACAGCACCAGGAAGACGTCCACGCCGCCGGAGACCCGGCCGAACCAGATGTGGAACACCACCACCAGCACGATCGCCACACCGCGCAACCCGTCCAGGTCGCCGCGGTAGGCGGTCCTCCTCGACGCGGTCTCGGCTCGCCCCGGCGCCGAACGGACCGGTGCCGGCCGCGGCGGCGCTGCGATCCGGGCGCGCGCGATACCTCCGGTCACCACGCGAAACGCCGGTTCCCGCGAGGGGGCGCCGGTACCGACACACGAGGGTGGAGATGAACACGCGCAGACGACAACACGTCCACTCTCTTAGCACGCCGCAAACACTCAGCGCCACTTCGCTTTCCAGGTGCGCACCGATGAACTAGACTGCGCGCGCGCGACGGCGGCGGTCCCGCCACGCCTGCGCCGGATTCCACGTCGGCGCGGTCCGTGTCCGGGTGAGCGGGTAGCACGCCAGGCCGATCAGGAAGGCCGAGAAGTGGCCGATTCCCGTGAAGGTCAGGTGGATCAGCGGCGGCGCGGCGAAACACGCAGTGGCCGCCACGACATAGACCCATCGCCACGGATACGCGAGGTGATAGGTCAGCACGCCGATGATGCCGGCGAGAAAGTAGCTGACGCCGATATCGCGCACGTCGACGAGAGCGGGATCGGCATATCCGTGCCGGATCGCCCAGCCCAGCAGCCCCTCGCTGATGTAGGTGGCGCCCACATGGGCGAGCAACCCGACGATCGCCCAGCGCAGGGCGCCCAGCCACCGTTCGGCGGGCGCGTGGAAGACGCAGTACAGCACCAGATACGGCAGCCAGAAGTAGCCCGCGACCCACAGCAGGCTGGTCACCAGGACGTGGAGCGGATCGCTCTGCAGATTCGACAGATTCGTCGAGCGCTCGCCCAGAATGATCTTCAGGTCGTCCAGCGGCACCGCATGCTGCACGATCGTGGTCACCAGCAGCAGCGCCAACCACGAGAACGTCCACGGCGCCGTGCGGACGTAACGCCATGCCGCGGCGGCACGACCACGCATCCGCTCAGATCGTCGATTCGCCACCGTGGCTCCTCACAGGCCGATCGGGCCCGGCGCTCACGAGAGGTCGAGCGCCGGCGCATCGACTGTGTATCGCCCGCGCGACGGCGGCATCACCCACCACGGATGAGATGCCGAGGCGCGGCGGCCGCCGGACTACCCGGCCGCGGTCAGCCGGCGTCGACGACCGATGCGGGCAGGCCGGCCAGGCTGCGGCTCAGATAGCTGCCGTCGCCGGTGAGGGAGCGTTCGAATTCGAGCGGGTCGTTGAGGTAGGTCGTCGCCAGCGATTTGGTGTGCACGCGCGCGTACTGTTCGCCGTCGGTGGAGCGGTCCTCCATGCGGACTCCGGACAGCAGGTGGACGCCGGACGCACCGTCGGCGGCGTCGAATCCGTAGGCGACCGGGCCGGTTTCGTCGAGGCCGTAGCAGATGGTGATCGGCCCGGACACGGCCCGCACCCGCGCCGCCACCGAAGAGGCGACCGAATGCGGGGACAGCCGCAGCCGGATCCGGCGCAGCGCCGCCGCGACATCGACCGACAGGTCCTCCCGGGTGCCCTGCACCATCGCCTGATAGACGGCCGGTTCGGCCACCAGGACGGTCGGCGACTCCGCGGCCAGGTGGCGATGGATATTGCCCGGTGCGTGGGTTCCGGCGGGCAGGACCAGATCGGCGCCGGCGACGAGATTGGCGACGGTGGCGGTGTGGAATCCGAAGCGCCCGAACAGACCCGCGAAACACAGCGTCCGATCGGATTCGCGCAGTTTGCTCGCCCCCACCCACGCGGTGGCCGCGTTGAGCACCGCGGTCGCGGAGTACTCGAGACAGACCAGTCGCCGCGACGGCGCCGAGGCGACACGGCACAGTTCGGTGTCGCGGTGCAGGGCCGGGCGGTCGCCGTCGAAATCGGTGCGCTGCGCCCAGGATCGTTCGTCGAGCCGGATTCCACCGGCCTGCCCGGAGGCGACGACGGCGTCGATGCCGCACTCCTCGATCAGCTCCCGCATCGCGGTGAGCGGCAGTGCCGGATTGGCCAGGACGGGGATGTCGCCGCGAGCGAGCAGCGACAGCATCGTCGAGATGTATCCGGGGGAATTGCCGAGCGCCACAAGGACTCTCGCACGCGGACGACGCAACACCGTATCGAATCGCGCGGCCTTGTCGGAGACCTCGGCGAGCAGGTCACCGAAGGTCCGGCTGTCGTGCATGCTCGACACCGTCGCGTACGGGCGCATCCGCATGGCGGTCGTGACCGCGCTGAACAACAGCGCGGGCCTACCGGCACCGGTCGCGATATCCCTGCCCCGATATCCTCGAATATTCACCGATGCAGAATTTATTGTCATCGAATACCAATCTTTGTTCCCCCTTGTCCGATATCTACCGCATTCCTCCCCGCAGTACACGCTCGCACCCGATCACATGTGGACACAGGCAGCGACGCATCGCCTGCGAAGGAAACGTCACATGTACGCCACCGGGATGCGGACACATTAGCCAGAACAACAACAATGCGCAACCGCGCGCATTGTCACGTGTTGTGCGAAAGCATTTACGGATGCAAGCACATTTGCACGGTTGAATGTGCGCGATTTTGTGCGTACGCCGGGCCGCTCGGCGATCGTCATCAGGTACCGTCCGTCGAGCTCATCGACACCGCGAAACCTCCAGCGGCACCGGCCGTTCCCACCGCGCCCCGGGGCCTGTCCCGGCACCTGGCCGAGCGAGCCGCCGACGTCTCCCCGGGCCGGGCGGCCGCGCAATTCCGCGTCGCGACCGCTCGGAACATTCCTTCCCGCGTCGGCCGGAAGGTAATTCCCGCCGCCGGGGCCGGGACTTCCCGCACCGCCGACGGGTATTCTCCACAAATGATTCCGCAGCCCGGCGGGAATTACCAGAACTTCGGCGGCACTTCCTCGGCCGGATATTCCGGCAATTCGTTGTCAGGCCGGG
This sequence comes from Nocardia cerradoensis NBRC 101014, assembly GCF_000308535.1. Classification (GTDB taxonomy): domain Bacteria; phylum Actinomycetota; class Actinomycetes; order Mycobacteriales; family Mycobacteriaceae; genus Nocardia; species Nocardia cerradoensis. The sequence continues at coordinate 45,910 of NZ_BAFW01000161.1, forward strand.
GTCCGCGCGGCCTCGTGCGACTCGCTCGGCGCACCGGAACCGTCCGCCCGCTCCGGCACCGAGAGATCGTAGACCGTGTAGGCCGCGCGGATCACCGGCTGGGCCACATTGCGCACCCGCACCCCGCCGGGTGTGGTGCCGCGCTCGTACCCGGCGTGCGCGTGCCCGTGGATCGCCAGATCGGCGCCGCCGCACGTGTCGATCGCCTCGCCGAGCAGGTACGAGCCCAGGAACGGATAGATCTCGGGCGGCTCGCCGTGCAGGGTGTCCCCGCACGGGGAATAGTGGGTGAGCGCGACCTTCACATCGGTGTCCAGTCCGCACAGGGCGACATGCAGCGCGTCGGCGAGATCCACGGTGTACGAGGCGAAGTCGCGCATGATGCGCTCACCGAACACGCTCGCGCACTTGCCGGCGAAGCCGCCGCCGAAGCCCTTCGTCCCCGCCACGCCCAGCGAATAGGGACCGACGGTCACCGTGGTGGAGGTTCCTTCCAGCACCCGGATCCCGTGGTCGCACAGCAGGGCCGTGATGTCGTCCTGCAGATCGGAATGGTAGTCGTGGTTGCCGAGCACCGCGATCACCGGCACACCGGGGTCCGCCAGTTCGGTGGCGACCACCCGCGCCTCGTCGAGGGTGCCGTGCCGGGTGAGATCGCCACCGACCAGCAGTACGTCGGCCTCGGCCGGCAGTCGCTCCCATGCCGGGCGCAGCGTCCCCCGCGAATCCGCGCCGAGATGGATATCGGCCACCGCCGCGATGCGCACCACCCCGTCGGTCCGTTCCGGGCCCGTCATCAGCTCAGCCGTTCGTGATCGACGATGGGCGACTGTGTGGAGGTCACCCGAATATCGTTGTGAATGCGCAGTTTCGGCGCGTGCTCGCGCACGATGTCCTCCAGATCGCTGCGCTGCTGTTCGCTGCCGACCTCTCCGCACAGCACCACCACGGTGCCGCGGATGGTCACTTGCACGCCGAGTTCGGCGGTGCGCGGGTCCTCCGCGAACGCCCGCCGCAGATTCGCGACCAGATATTGCGGCAACACCTCGTCGCCCGAGTCCTGAGCCATGACCTCACCTCCGATTCCGAGATCCTCGATCAGCGCCAGAAACGCCCGCGCGTACGGCGAGACCGCGGTTTCGTCCCGGGCACGCCGCCAGTCGACCTGCTCCCGCAGATCCCGGGCGATCGCCAGCAGCCGGGTGAAATCGAGCCGGTGCGGGTCGAGGACCATCAATTTGTCCACCATCAGATCGGTGCCGCTGAGCACCGGAGCCGCCGCCGGGCCTATCCGCATCCAGGTGGCGCGGCCCAGCAGATCGTCGTCGACGTTGCGGTAATTGGGCCGGAAGATCAAGTCCACCAGCGTATTTCCGTCGTATACCTTGGTCAGCCAGTCCTCGGGCGGGTCGACCGCGTGCAGCCCGGACGCGGTCAGGATGTCGCGAGCGCGGAAGGCGTCGGCCGGTTTGACGTAGATGTCGACGTCGTGGTCGCTCGCGGGACCCCCGCGGGCGTACACCGCACAACCGCCGCCGACCGCGAAGTCGATCTCATGGGCCAGCAGCGCGTTCACCACTTTGGTGAGCGTGTGCAGCAACTGCTCTATCGAGGCAGTCATAGCGGGCGCATACCCGCCGTCGGCAGCGGTATTCACGGCGTCGCGACGGCCTGCGGAGCGGTCTCCTTGATCTTGGCATTGGCCCAGCGCATCTGCCGCAACGTCTCCGGATGGCAGTCGGTGGCCAGGTCCAGCAGTTCGCTGTCTCTCGCCGCCTGCGCCGCCTGGGCCAGGATTTCCCAGTTCACCGACACCACCGCGGCGTGGCTGTGCAGCGTGCGCAGATCGCGCAGCAACAGCAGCGCGGGCGCGTGCCGCCGGCCGACCAGGGTGCCGAGCGTCCGGCGCGCCGATTCCACCGGTCCGGCGGCCGACAGCGGCGACGCGTCCAGGCGCAGGCCGCGCCGTTCTCCCGTCCGGGCCAGTTTGCGGCGATGCTCGTCGGTCCAGACCAGCAGATCGCGGCAGACGTGGTGGACCTCGTGGTCGGTACGGTGACGATCGGCGGTGCGGATCAGCAGTTTGCCGAGATGGGTGTCGCTGCGATGTATTTCGGCGAGCATGGCGTCCAGGTCGTTCATCGCGCACTCCGCTCCAGTTCGACCGCCGCTGTGGTGGTTCGCTCCGATCGCCGGCCGGGGCGCACGCGTTCCAGTGCGGCCGCACCGGATTTGAACAGCGGCTGTTTGGACACCGGATCCCATTCGGTGGGGGTGAGTTCGTTGGCGGCGGTGCCGTCCTTCCCGGCGGGGCGATCGCCGGCCGCGGTGTCCCAGTAGCCGTAGTGGAACGGGAGAAAGACCACGCCGGGGCGGATGTCGCCGGTGCGCAGCCGGGCCGTCACCCGCCCGCGCGGGGTGCGCACGCGCACCAGGTCGCCGTCGTCCCACCCTTCGCGCCGGGCGTCCTCGGCGGCCATCTCCACCCACACCTCCGGTGCGGCGGCCTGCAGTTGCGGGGCGCGGCCGGTTTTGGTGCGGGTGTGGAAGTGGTAGAGCGTGCGACCGGTGATCAGCGCATACGGATAGTCCTCGCTCGGCGACTCGTGCCGCGGAAGAAACTCCGCCGCCTTGATGATCGCGCGGCCCTCGGGGTTGAGCGCGCGATATTCGGTCGGTTCCAGCGGCGCTCCGGTGATCAGATCACGACCGTAGGTTTCGCAATCCTGCGGCGCCGCACGGAATTTCGCATCGGCGTACAAGCGCTCGGTGCCCTCCGGATGCTCCTCGGTGCACGGCCACTGAATGCCGCCCAGCGCGCGAAGTTTCGCGTAGGTCATGGCCGAGTAGTCGCACAGTCGTCCCGCACTGCACCGCTTCCACTGCTCGAAGACCTCTTCCGGCGTCCGCCACGGCAGCAGCGGTGCGCCGTCGGCGTCGCGCAGGTCCAGGCGGCGGGCGTAGTCGAGGAAGATGTCCAGATCCGGCCGGGCGGCGCCGGGTGGCTCGACCGCCTTCTCCGACAGATGCACGGTGCGGTCGGCGTTGGTGAAGGTGCCGGTCTTCTCGCCCCAGGTCGCCGCGGGCAGTACCACATCCGCCAATCGCGCCGTCTCGGACAGGAAGATGTCCTGCACGACGAGAAACAGCCGCCGCTGCGACAGCAGGGCGCGCACACGCGCGAGTTCGGGCAGCGACACTGCCGGGTTGGTGCCGTTGACGTACAGGAAGCGGATCGACCCGTCCTCGACGAAGCGCAGGATCTGCATCAGATGCGTCGGCGCGCTGAAGTGCGGTATGCGTTCCGGATCCACATTCCACAGCCGTGCCAGTTCTTCGACGTGAGAATCGTTGGCCCAGTTGCGGAATCCCGGCAGATCGCCGTTGGCGCCGCATTCGCGGGTGTTCTGCGCGGTGGGCTGGCCGTTCATCTGCAGGACGCCGCAGCCGGGGCGGCCCAGCATGCCGCGAATCAGATGAATGTTGTTGACCTGCACCGCCGCCGCGGTGGCCTGGTGGGATTGGTAGAAGCCCTGCAGCACCGTCGACAGCACCCGCTCGCCGGTGCCGATCACCCTCGCCGCGGCCCGCAGATCGGCCGCCGGCACGTCGCAGATCTCCGCCGCGCGTTCGGGCGTGCAGCCGGCGACCTGTGTGCGCAATTCGTCGAAGCCGACGGTGTGCGCGTCGATGTAGTCGCGATCGATCCACTCGTTGCGGATCAGCTCGTGCAACAGCGCGTTCATGACCATCACATTGGTGCCCGGGCGCGGCGCCAGATGGATGCTTGCCGCGCGGGCGACCTGCGTGGTGCGCGGATCGACACAGACGAGGGCGGGCGGATTCGGGCCGCGCAGACGATCGAGCATGCGCGACCACAGCACGGTCTGGGTTTCGGCGACGTTGTGGCCGTAGAGCGCGATCACGTCGGCGTGGTCGACATCGGCGTAGCTGCCGGGCTGCCCGTCGGATCCGAACGACTCCTTCAGCGCCTCACCGGCGGTGGCGGTGCACAGCCGGGTGTTGCCGTCGAGATGATCGGTGCCGATGCCGCCGCGGGCCAGAACGGTGAGCGCGTAGTACTCCTCGAGGAACAGTTGTCCGGTGGTGTAGAAGCCGATCGATCCCGGCCCGCGCTCACCCAGCAGGTCGCGGGTCCGCTCGGCCACCATCGACATCGCTGTGTCCCAATCGGTTTCGACCAGTTTGCCGCGGCGGCGCACCAGCGGGGCCCTCAGCCGGTCGGCAGAATTGCTGGCCTGCCAGCCGAACAGGTCCTTCGGCCCCAGCCGCCCGCGGTTGACCCGGTCCCCGGCGCGACCGCGCACCCCCACGATGCGGCCCTCGTGCACGGCGATATCCATCGCGTCACCGTTGGAATGCAGCACCGAGGCGGTCGGCACCCAGCGTTCCACCATGTCCTCGCGCACACCTTCGGCCAGGAACATGTCCACGCGTTCCGGCCACCGTTCCCCGGGACCGTACGGGGTGCGCGTCCCCCACGGGTGCGCGATGCGGTCGTGTTCGTTCGCCCCGGCCGTCTGTGCACCGGATCGGATATGCATGGTCACCTCGGAGACGAAGAGTGGCGGATGGCGCGGACCCGGTCCTGGCGACCGCCCGGTCTGTGTCCGCGATACCCGCGCCGACCGGGTTGTAACGGGTTCGCGCTGTTCGCGGCGGTCCGGTGCGGCTACCGTCGAAGTCACGGGCGAATCTTCGGCATTCGAAGGGAGCAGCGATGGCCACCGCATCTGTATCTCGGCATCGGGCGCGGGTTTCCCCGGTGCAGGCCGCGGCCTATGTGGTCGGGGCGGCGTTCCTGGTGGTCGGGGTGCTCGGGTTCATCCCGGGCGTGACCACGAACTACGACATGCTCACCTGGACCGGGCACCATTCCGGCGCCGAACTGTTCGGCGTGTTCCAGGTCTCGGCGCTGCACAACATCGTGCATCTGGTGTTCGGTGTCGCGGGTCTGGCGATGGGCCGCACGACGATGACCGCGCGGACCTATCTCATCGCCGGTGGTGTCGTCTACCTCGCGCTCTGGGTGTACGGCCTGGTCGTGGACAAGGAGTCGAGCGCGAACGTCATTCCGGTCAACACCGCGGACAACTGGCTGCATCTGGGCCTCGGCGCGGCGATGCTGCTGCTCGGGCTGTTCCTCGGTCCGGCCGGCGACCGTCCCATCCTGTTCGAGGGTTCGCCGCAGCCGGGACGGCCGGAGTCCGCTCCGCCCGGGACCGGCCACGGGCGCACCGATTGACGGGCCGATCAGAGAATCGGCCGGCCGCCGGTGACGGCGAGCCGCGCACCGGAGATGTAGCTGCCGTCGTCGGAGGCCAGCAGCACATAGGAGGCGGCCAGCTCGGCGGGCTGTCCGGCCCGTCCGAGCGGGACGTCGTCGCCGAAGTTGCGGACCTTCTCCACCGGCATGGTGGACGGGATCAGCGGCGTCCAGATCGGGCCAGGCGCGACGCTGTTGACGCGAATCCCCTTCTCGCCCAGCAGCTGTGCGAGGCTGGCGCAGAAGTTGGCGATGGCCGCCTTGGTGGCCGCGTAGGGCGCCAGCGTCGGTGAGGGCATATCCGAGTTCACCGAGGAGCTTCCGATGATGGAGCCGCCCGCCGGCATATGCGGGACGGCCGCCTTCACCAGATGGAACAGCGCGCCGACGTTGAGCTTGAACGTGTAATCCCATTCGTCGCCGGAGATCTCGTCGAGGCTTTCGTGCGTCATCTGATAGGCGGCGTTGCTGACCAGCACATCGATTTTTCCGAATTCCGTTGCGGCGCGGTCGATGACGGCCTTGCAGTGTTCGGGATCGGACAGGTCGCCCGGCACCGCGACCGCCTTGCGCCCGGCCTGCTCCACCAGCGCGACGACCTGTTGCGCGTCGTCGTGCTCGTCGAGGTAGGAGATCAGCACATCGGCGCCCTCGCGCGCAAAGGCGATGGCCACGGCGCGCCCGATTCCGCTGTCGGCGCCGGTGATCACCGCCGCCTTCCCGGTGAGTTTGCCCGACCCCCGATAGCTGTCCTCCCCGCAGTCCGGTTGCGGGGTCATCCGCTGCTGCACCCCGGGGACCTGTTGCTGCTGCTCCGGAAAACCCATCGCGATCTCCTGTCGACGTGGCGGCGGTGGAAGGTCCCCACGTTCGCGTGCAGCCCGGGGAGCCTCAGCACTCGCGCTACCCGCACCCGCTACGGGCAAACCAGCGCCGCGCTCAGGGGGCGATCAGCCGCCGGGCCGCGAGGACGGTGGCGGCGCGGCGGTCCTCGGCGTCGTCGTCGTGCAGCGCGTGCACCGCGGAGGTGCGGGCGAGATCGGTCAGCAGGGTCAGCAGGGTCAGCGGTTGAAAGGTGCCGGTGATCAGCCCGGCGCGCTGACCGCGACGGATCTCGGCGATCTTGGGTGCGACCGCGCGCCGGATCGCCTCGTCGGCACCCGGGATCTGGGTGCGCTCGATCTCCGCCCACGCCTGCAGACGGGCGTTGTCGGGATTTCGCAGATAGTGATCGAAGAGCCTGCCGACGTAGGACGGCAGATCGTCCGCGTCCAGCGCGGTCGCGGCGGTGGTCTCGGTAGCCCATTGCTCGGTCACCGCCGCGTAGAGGTCGTCCTTGCCGGAGAAGTAGGCGTAGAGGCGATCCTTGCTGGCATGGGCCGCCTCCGCGATCCGGTTGATCCGGGCCCCGGCGATGCCGTAGCGGGCGAACTCCGCCTTGGCCGCGGCGAGGATTCGCTCCCTGGTGGCATGGCCTGCTGCGCGCATGCCGCGGATCCTATCTTGCCGAACCAGCCGGTTCGGGTGTAGTTTCCCGAACCAGCTGGTTCGGGAAACTGTGGAGGATGCGATGACCGGGACAACCGAACGCTGGCGCGAGCTGGCGGCGCAATCGAGCGGAGTATCGACGGACGAGTTGGACCGGCTGTGGGCCGAACTCGCGGTCGTGCGCGCCGAGGACATCCTCGGCGAATGGAAGGGCGCCGCCTTCCGGACCGGCCACCCGCTGTGCCGCGCACTGGACAAGAGCGGCTGGTACGGCAAGACCTTCCATTCGACGATGGATGCGAAACCGCTGATCTGCCGCGCCGAGGACGGCACGCTGTACTCCGATGTCGAACTGGGCGGCGGCGAGGCCACGCTGTGGAACATCGAATTCCGTGGCGAGGTCACCGCGACCATGGTCTACGACGGCCGCGCGGTGTTCGACCACTTCAAGCGCCTCGACGAGAACACGCTGATGGGCATCATGAACGGACGACCCGAACTGGTGCTGGCCGGCGGCGAATACTTCTACTTCCTGCTCGAGCGGGTCTGAGCCGTGCCGGTGACCACTGCCGCGCTGTCGCGCGATCCGCGGGCCGCCTTCAGCCTGGAATCCGTCACGATCGACGAGCCGCGCGCCGACGAGATCCTGGTCCGGATCGAGGCGTCGGGAATCTGTCACACCGATCTGGTCTCCCGCGCCGCCGGCGCCGCCGACCGCCCGATCCTGCTCGGCCACGAGGGCGCGGGTGTGGTGGCGGCGGTCGGCGCCGAGGTGGCGGGCGTGCGGCCCGGCGACCGGGTCGTGCTGACGTTCCGGCACTGCGGCAGCTGCCGCAACTGCCGGCTCGGCCGCCTGCCGTACTGCGCTCGATCCACGGCGTTGAATCAGTTCGGCGGCCGTGCCGATCGCTCGCCCCGCATCACCGTCGACGGCACGCGCGTGCGCGACGGGTTCTTCGGGCAGTCGAGTTTCGCCGGATACGCGCTGAGCACCGCGGACAATACGATCGTCGTCCCGGGCGGTACCGATCTCGCCGTCGCCGCCGCGCTGGGCTGCGGCTTCCAGACCGGCGCCGGCGCGATCCTGAATGTGCTCGCCCCGGAACCGGATTCGCAGCTCGTGATCTACGGCGCGGGTGCGGTCGGTATGGCCGGGCTGCTGGCCGCGCGCACACGTCCCGGCACCACGGTGCTGGTGGTCGAACCGTCCGCCGATCGCCGTGCGCTGGCCCTCGAACTCGGCGCGGCCGCCGCCCTGGCCCCGGGCGACGAGACCGCCGCGACCATAGACGAACTCACCGGCGGCGGCGCCACCCACGCCCTCGACACCACCGGTCGTCCCGACGTGCTCGCGGCGGCGGTGGCGGGGCTGGCCACCGGCGGCGCGGTGGCGGTGGTCGGCCTCGGCATCGGCGTCCCGCAGCTCGATATGCGCGATATCGTGTTGGGCGGCAAGACCATTCACGGCTGCCTGGAGGGCGACGCCGTGCCGCGGCGATTCATCCCGCACCTGCTCGAGCTCTACACCGCCGGGCGGCTGCCACTCGACCGGCTGGTCCGGTCCTACCCGTACACCGAGATCGGCGCCGCCCTGGCCGACCACCACGCGGGACGTGTCGTCAAACCCGTTCTGACCTGGTGACCGCGGCCGACGCCGCGTTTCGCCGGAAACGTCGCGGGTAGCTCGGCGAGTAGATGCCGGCCCACCCGCGACGAAGGGACTGTTCATTCCGCCTCTCGGATATCGCGCACGAGCGGCGCGACGACTGACCACGACGTGGCCGGTGCTCGCCTGCACTCGTTCCGGGCGCGAACGTGAGGCACTGATCCAGGCCGCGAAGATGGCCGGGGCCGCCGTCGCGGCCTGGACCATCGCCCGCGCGGCGATCCCGGCGCCGCAGTCGTTCATGGCCCCCTACGCGGCGGTCTTCCTGATGACGACCACGGTGTACCGCTCGCTCACCGGCGCCGCGCAGCAGACCTGCGCACTGCTGGCCGGACTGGCGGTCGCCTACCTCACCACCCTCGTCTTCCGGCAGCCGATGCTGACGCTCGGTGTCGCGGTATTCGCGGGAATGATTGTGGGGCAATGGCATCGGTTCGGCACCAGCGGCATCTGGACCGGGGTGACCGCACTGCTGATGGTCTGTTACGGCACCGCGCAGAATCTGACCTATCTGGCGTATTGGATGGCCGAAATCCTGCTGGGGTCGGCCATCGGGGTCGCGGTCAACATGATCGTGCTGCCGCCCATGCATCTGCGCCGGACCCGCGAGGCCGTCGACGCCCTCGCCGGAGAACTGCGCGAACTGCTGGCCTCGATCGCCGCGGGCCTGACCGAGCACGTCGATCTCCCGACCGCGGCGCACTGGCAGCATCAGGCGCGGCTGCTCGATGCGACCGTGCGGCGCGCCGACGACGCGCTCGGACAGGGCCGCGAGAGCCTGCGCTGGAATCCGCGCTGGCTGGTCCGCCGTCGACGCGACTGGCATCCAGCGGTCTCCGAATCCCCGTTCCGGACGCTGAGCGAGGTCTCCGAACAGGTCAAGCGATTGACCGAGGCGGTGGCGACCGGCGCCGAATACGACGAATTCGGCGAGGTGTTCGCCCCCCGGCTCGCCCACCTGGTCACGATACTGGCCGACGCCGTCGCCTGCCTCGACGCCACCCACGCCCATCCCGCGCGATTGGACGCCTACCTCGACGAACTGCGCACAGCGCACGCCGATACCGCGGCCGCCGTGCGGGATCTGTCCGAGCGGCACATCCCCGGTCACGCCCAGCAGGCCGCACTGCTCGCGGTGGTCCGCTCGATGTACGCACTCGACGCCGGGACCGAGTGATCCGTGTACGAGCGCGCGGTGCGGGTATGGCGTCAGCGTTGCCCACCGAGACCACGAGGAGGTCGCAGCATGACAACAGTCACCGAATCGGTCGATGTGCACGTACCGGTGACCACCGCCTACAACCAGTGGACCCAGTTCGAATCGTTCCCGCAGTTCATGCAGGGCGTCGAGCGGGTCGAGCAGCGCGACGACACGCACACCCACTGGACGGTGCACGTCGCCGGCGCGACCCGCGAATTCGACGCGAAGATCACCGAGCAGCACCCCGACGAGCGGGTGTCGTGGACCTCGGAGGCCGGCCCCCGGCATGCCGGAGTGATCACCTTCCATCGGCTCGACGAGGACCACACGCGGGTGACCGCGCAGATGGATATCGATCCCGACGGGTTCGTGGAGAACGTCGCCGACAAGCTCGGCATACTCGATCGTCGCGTCAAGGGTGATCTCGAGCGTTTCCGCGACTTCATCGAATCGCGCCCCCAGGAATCGGGCGCGTGGCGCGGGGACGTCGACCGGCCCCGGCCGTAGCGCATGCCCGTGTCCTCGCCCACGCCCGGTGGTTCGGCGCCGCTCGATGCCGAGCCCGTCGACGCCGTGATCATCGGCGGCGGGCACAACGGCCTGGTGAGCGCCGCGCTGCTCGCCGATCACGGCTGGGATGTGGTGGTGCTGGAGGCCCAGGACACCGCCGGGGGCGCCGTGCGCAGCGCCGAGCTGGTGCCCGGCTACCGGATGGATCTGTTCAGCGCGTTCTATCCGATGGCCGGCGCCTCGCCGGCGCTGCGCGGCCTCGGTCTGGAAGATCACGGATTGCGATGGAGCCGAGCGCCCATCGTGTACGGCCACCCCCGCAGTCCCGAGGACAGCGATGCCGCCGTCGTCCATCCGGACGCCGAGATCACGGCCGAGGCGCTGGCCCGGCGCGACGCTCGCGACGGCCGCACCTGGATGCGGCTGGTCGAACAGTGGCGGCAGGTGCGCGAACATCTGCTCGGGTCGTTCCTCGGCCCGTTCCCGCCCGTGCGCGGCGCGGCCGGGTTGTGGCGTGATCTCGGCTCCGCCGACCTGTTCCGGTATCTGCGGTTCCTGATGCTGCCGGTCGGGCGGATGGTCGACGAACAGTTCCACGACGAAGCCGCCAAATTGCTGATCATGGGCAACGCGATGCATGCCGATGTGCCGGTGGACGCCCCCGGCAGCGGTGTCTACGGCTATCTGCTGACCATGCTGGCCCAGGAGGGCGGATTCCCGGTTCCGGTGGGTGGAGCCGGGGCCCTGAGCGCGGCCCTGGTGCACCGCGCCGAATCGGCGGGGGCGCGGGTGCACTGCGGCCAGCCGGTCGAACGTGTCGTCATACGCAACGGACGCGCCGACGGCGTGATCACGGCCGCGGGTCAGATGGTGCGGGCTCGCAAGGCGGTCATCGCCGATATCGACGCGCCGACGCTCTACACCCGGCTGCTCGCCGACGCGGATCTGCCGCAGCGGCTGCGCGCGGATCTGGAACGATTCACCTGGGACGCTCCCACCGTCAAGGTGAATTACGCACTCTCCGAACCGATTCCGTGGCGGTCGAAACAGCTGCGAGAGGCGGGCACGGTGCATCTGGGCGCCGACCGGGCCGGACTGGCGCGGTGGACCACCGATATCGGCACCGGCGTGGTGCCGCACACGCCGTTCATGCTGTTCGGTCAGATGACCACGGCCGATCCCAGCCGGTCGGCGCCCGGCACCGAATCGGCGTGGGCATACACCCATCTGCCGCGCGGAGTCACCGACGACGCCGCGGCCGACCTGCTGGCCGAACGGGTCGACGCCGTCCTCGAAGCCCACGCGCCCGGCTTCGGCAGCCGGATTCACGCGCGGATCGTGCAGCGGCCCAGCGATCTACACAGCGCCGACGGCAATCTCGTCGGCGGCGCGGTCAACGGCGGCACCTCCCAGCTGCACCAGCAGTTGGTGTTCCGGCCGGTCCCGGGACTCGGGCGGCCCGAAACCGTGGTGCCGGGACTGTATCTGGGCTCGGCCTCGGCACATCCGGGCGGCGGCGTGCACGGCACCTGCGGCGCCAACGCCGCCCGCGCCGCGCTGGCCGACTCCCGCCCGACCGGATGGCCGCGGCGAAAGTTGTTGTCCCGCTTGCACACCGCGCTCTACGACATCGACCGCTGAGCGGACGGAGACAGCTCGTGGACCTGTCGATCACCGTCGTCGGCAACGCGACGACGCTGCTGTCCTTCGGCCTCACCGTCACGATGGACGGCATGCAAGGCGCCGGGCTGGTGGACCTGCTGCGGGAGCCGCGCGCGGTGCCGGTGCACTACGACGACTACACCGTCTTCGCGTCCCCGCTCGCGGAATTCCGCGACCGGATGCGGCAACGCGGAGGGGCCGATCGCATCGTGGAGATCCCGCGCGGCGACACCGTGGTGGTGTGAGCGCCGGCGGCACGTGTATGACGCGCCGCGCTGGGCATCCGGGCTGCAAATACCCGGCGAACAGGAGCACATCATGAAATCACCGCATCGTCTGCTGGTCGTCACCGCCGCCGCGGTCGGCCTCGGACTCGGCGCTACCGCGGTCGGCGCGGCTCAACCGGCCGCACTGTCGGCGCAGGACAGCGACTTTCTCGTCGCGGTCCACCAGGGAAACATGACCGAGATGCTGTCCGGCGCGGGCGCGGCGGCCATGGGTACCTGTCAGCAGGTGCGCGATCTCGGTCCCGTTCTCGTGACCGACCACACCCGGCTCGAGGCGATGGGCGCCGCGGTCGCGATCCCGAACGGCGTGGCCCTGCCGTTGATGCCGACCGCCGACCAGTCACAGCAGATGCGTGAGACGGCGATGAAGACCGGCCGCGAGTACGACCTGGCCTGGCTGCACATGCAGGAGGGTTTCCACGTCCAGACACTGCAGGCGGGCGCCACCGAGACCGCGCAGGGCAGCAGCCCGCAGGTCACGGCGTTGGCACAGAACGCCGCGCCCGTGGTCCAGCACCATCTGGACATGATTCGCGACGCATTGGCGGTGTGCTGATGGGCGAGGTCACGATGGGAGTTCCCGGTTCGGTCGAGCAGGTGTTCGCCGTGCTGTCCGACGGCTGGTCCTACGGCCACTGGGTGGTCGGGTCGACTCACATGCGCGACGTGGACCAGGACTGGCCGCGGATCGGCTCCCGGATTCATCACAGCGTCGGCGCCTGGCCGCTGATGGCTCAGCAGGCCACCCGGGTGGTGGCCGTCGATCCGCCGAACAGCATCGAACTGGAGGCGGAGTTGTGGCCGTTGGGGGTGGCGTGGATCCGGCTGGCGATGACGCCTATCGATGCCGACACCACCGAGGTGAGCATGAGCGAGGAGGTGATCCGCGGGCCGGGCCGGTTCATCCCCGACATAGTGCAGACCATGGCTCTCAAACCCCGCAACAAGCAATCGCTCACGCGCCTCTGCGATCTGGTGGCCTCACATTACGTCGACACCCGCAAGCCGGACACCCGCCGGCCCGGCGCCCTCGCGCCCGACAACCCGGAGCCCTAGGTGAATGATTCCACGGGGTCGGAGGAGTGAAATTCGCTCGCCGACCGAGTCGTTCGGCGTCACGCTCTACACCATGGAAGAACCACGACACAGGATCCGCGCGCTCCATACGGCATCCACCGTCACTGTCTACCAGGCATATTCCCCGGCCATCGGCAAACCCGCCATCCGCGACGGCGCCTTCCCCGCGGCATGGAACCGGGACCGGATGACGTGGATCAAGCCGTCGTTCCTGTGGATGATGTACCGCTGCGGATGGGGTACGAAGCCGGATCAGGAGACCATCCTCGCGGTGGAGATCTCACGCAGCGGTTTCGACTGGGCATTGCGCCATGCGTGCCTGTCGACCTACAAGCCCGGGCTGCATCCCGACCGCAGCACCTGGCAACGCCGGCTGAAGCGCGCGCCCGCCCGCGTCCAGTGGGATCCCGAGCGGGATCTGTCTCTGCGGCCCCTTCCGTACCGCGCGCTGCAACTCGGGCTCTGTGGTGAGGCCGTGCGACGTTACGCGGACGAGTGGACAGTCGCCATCAGCGACATGACTCCACTCGCCCACGAGATTCATGAGCTGGTCAGAGATGGCGACCTCGACTCCGCTGCCCGGCTACTGCCCGATGAGCGCCCGTACCCAGCCGCGGACGAACTGCTGGCACACCTTCGTTCGTGACTGCGGACTCGCCTCCCCAGCTGGTCCCACGCCTCGGGCACGAACGTCGGTGGACACGACTCTGTGGAGTGAGGACATGTGGGCCTTTCATCCCGGCCGATGGTCCGGCCGCTGATCTTGGTGTGTCGGGCGCCCCGGGCGACACCGCATCGGATCGGGATTCAGCGGCGGGCTGCCGCCGGAGGCGTGTTCGCGCAAACCGGCGGCAAGCTCGGCCGCCACGTCGACCGCGGAATGCGCCGGCCGCCAGTCGAGTTCACGCCGCGCCCGCTCCGCTCGCACCAGGCACGCGCGATCGGCCAGGCCCAGCCACGCCGGATGCAACGGCAACAGCCCCGCGCGCCAGCCGGCGAAGGCGGCAGCGGCCAGCAGCGGGCGAGGCACGGGAATTCGCACACCTCCGAAGATCTCGGTCAGCAGCGGTGCGGTGAGCACGGGTTCGGCGGCCAGGTCGAAGGCGCCGGTGGCGCGGCGCACCAGGATGGCCCGGATCGCCGCGGCCACATCCTCGGCGTGGACGAGCTGCAGGCGAAGGCGGGGCCACAGCGGTACCGGCAACCACGGCCGGCCGACCGGCGAGCGCGGCAGCCAGGGCCCGAGCAGCCAATCACCGAGTTCCGCGGCCGCGTCGGATTGGGCGATCCCGCACGGCCGGATCCGGGCGACACCGACGGCCGGTCGTTCGGCGGCGAAGGCGTCCAGCCGTCGTTCCAGGTCCGCCTTGTCCCGGCTGTAGGCGCCGCCCGGTACCCCGCCGCGTGGTTGGCGCTCGTCGACACGGGTCCAGCGCGGTGCCGGAGAATAGGCGGCCACCGACGAGGCGACGGTCAGATGCGTGACGCCGCTGTCGGCCACCGCGCCCAGCACGTGATCGGTGCCGATCCGGTTCGTGCGTTCCAGCGGCGGATCGGTCCGGCGCGGATGCACCGCCCAGGCGAGGTGCACCACCGCGTCCGTCCCCGCGAAGGCCGCCGCCAGCGTGGGGCGGGCGGCCGGGTCCCCGATATCGCACGCGACCCATCGCGCCCGCGAATACGGTTCCCGGTCTGCGGGCGGCGGGCGCCGGGCGATGGCGACGATCTCGGCATCGGGCAGCGCCCGCAACAGCGCCGTGCCGACATTGCCGCTCGCGCCCGTGATCGCGATGCGCATACACCCCTCCCCTACAGCGAACAGCCGTCCGCGGTCGCCTCGGCCAGTTCGTCCACCACATCCGCGACCGCCCCGCGCCGGTGCAATGCGGCCGACTGCCGCCGGGCCCCGTTGCCGCGGGCCGTCACCGCGGCGATCGTCTCGGTCACGAACCGCTCCTCCTCGAGTTCTCGCAGCGCCGGGGTGACGTGGTCGACGAGCCGGGCCAGCCGGACGCGCGCCGGCTCCACTCGCCCGTCCAGCGGATCGACGCCGTCGCCGTCGAGTCCTTCGCGCGCGGATTTCCAATAGGC
>NZ_BAFW01000160.1 GCF_000308535.1 Nocardia cerradoensis NBRC 101014
GCCGGCCGCCTTGCGTTCCCGCGCGAGCTGCTGCACTGCGCCCAGACCGTTGACCGACGGCTTCGCCCAGAACGGCGAGCGCGAGGCCAGCATCATCAGCGGCGAGGTCACCAGATAGAGCACCACCACGTCGAGCACGGTGGTGAGGCCGAGAGTGAACGCGAAGCCCTTCACCTGACCGGCAGCCAGGATGTAGAGCACCACCGAGGCGATGAGGCTGACGGTCTTACCGGAGAGGTTGGTGCGCTGCGCGCGGGCCCAGCCGCGCGGGACGGCCGAGCGGAAACTGCGGCCCTCGCGCATCTCGTCCTTGATGCGTTCGAAGAACACGACGAACGAGTCCGCGGTCATACCGATACCGATGATCAAACCGGCGATACCGGCGAGGTCCAGGGTGAAGTTGATCCACCGGCCGAGCAGCACGATGATGCCGTACACCGCCACACCCGAGGCCACCAGTGAGAACCCGGCCAGGAAGCCGAGCATGCGGTAGTAGAGCAGGCAGTACAGCAGCACCGCGACCAGACCGATCGCACCGGCGATCAGACCGGCGTGCAGCGAGGCCAGGCCGAGCGTCGCCGACACCGTGGAGGCTTCCGACACCTCGAACGACAGCGGCAGCGAACCGTACTTCAGCGAGTTGGCGAGTTCCTTGGCGGTGGACGCGTTGAACTGGCCGGTGATCTGGGTGGTGCCGCCGAGCTGCGGGCCCTGCTGCACCACCGGCGCGCTGATCACCTTCGAGTCGAGGGTGAAGGCCACCTGCTTCTGCAGGTATTCCTTGGTGAGGTCGGCCCAGGCGTCGGCGTTCTTGAACGTCAGGTCGACCGCCCACTGCGACTGCTGGTTCAGCGACGAACTCGCGTCCTTGATGTCCTGGCCGTCGATGCGCATCGGGGCCAGCAGGTACACCTCGTGGCCGTCCGACGAGCAGGTCACCAGCGGCAACTTCGGATCGTCGTTACCGGCCAGCGGGTCGGGCTTGTGGCAGTCCAGTTGCTGGGCAGCCAGCTGCTGGACCTGCGGGTCGGTGCTCTGCCGCAGCGCCCGCGCCGCGTCGATCTCCTGCTTGGCCTGCTGCTGCGGCGTCAGCGCCGGATTCGGCGCACCGGAGCCCGGAGCCGGTGTCGGAGTGGGTGCGGGCGTCGTCGGAGCCTGCGCCGGAGCCGGGAAAACCCGGTTCTGCGCGGTCGTACCCGACGATTCGCCGGTACCGGACGTCTCACCCGAGGAGGCCGTTCCCGAGGCTGTGCCGGATTCGTTGGACGGCTTGGATTCGGTACCGGACGACGCACCCGGCGTGGGGGCCTGCTGCCCCGCACCCGGCGCCGGCTCCGGAGTGTTCGCCGGCGGGGTGCCGGGCTGCTCCGCGCCGGGGGCGGTCTCACCACCGGACTGGATCTTGCCGTCGGGCCCCACCGGAAGCGGCTGGCCGACCACCGGGCGGATGTAGAGCTTGGCGGTGGTGGCCAGCGACTTCGCCTGCTGCCCGTCGTTGCCGGGCACGGTGATGACCAGGTTGTTGCCGTCGATCACCACCTCGGAACCGGCCACACCGAGACCGTTGACCCGGGATTCGATGATCTGCTGGGCCTGCTTGAGGCTGTCCTTGCTGGGCTTACCGCCGTCGGGCGTGCGCGGGGTCAGCGTGACCTGGGTTCCGCCCTGCAGGTCGATTCCCAGCTTGGGTTCCGGCGACTTGTCACCGGTGAAGAACACCAACGCGTAGATCACCGCGAGCAGCACGGCGTAGACGCCGAGCAGCCGCAGCGGATGCCCCGTTCCCTTGGAAGGTGGCACAGTACATATCTCCTAGGCGGTGAGGGTGGCGGCCGGAATTGCGGCATGACCGGCGAACACGGAGCACCGGCGGTCGCGGGCCCACGGACACGCCGCACCGCCGTCGCGGCGGTGAACGCTGCGACGGCGGAAGCGGGTCAGTCTTTGCGCAGCCGGGCTGCGGTGTCCTCGACGGATTCCTCCGCACCGGACACCGGGGCGGAACCGTTGGCCTCCGCGCCGTTCGCGGCAGCCGATCCGTTGGTTCCGTTGGTGGCAGCACCCTCCACCGTCGCGCCGGCGATCGCCTCGTCCGGCTCGTCCGCGGCGGAATCCGCCTCGGCGGCGTCCCCGGTGGGGCGCACATCGCGGATGGCGGCGCGCAGCCAGGTGGTCACCACATCTTCGGCGATCTCCAGGTCGACGGTCTCCTCGTCGAGGTCGACCACGGTGCCGTAGAGACCGGAGGTGGTGGTGACCTGGTCACCGACCTTCACGTTCTCCTGCATATCGGCGACCTTCTGCGCTTCGCGCTTCTGGCGGCGGACACCGAGAAACATCGGTACGAGCAGAACTACCAGTAGCAGCGGAAACAGCAGGTTCGCCATCGTCGTAGTCGGTCCTAGTGTGGTGGGTTGGATGGGCTGTACCCACACAGTCTGCCAGCAACCTGGAATATCGCCACACCCGCGGTGTGCGCGGCGGGGTGCGCCACACCGGCGCGAACCCCCGCCGCCGCGGTGTCTCAGGCCGCCGGCGCGCCGTAGACGTAGTCGTCGAGCGGGAAGTTCACCGCTTCGCGGTGGGTGGTGATCGTACTGTTCGGCCGCAGCAGCGCCGCCTCGCCGTGCTGGTTGAAGTAGTAGCTGCGGGCGGTCGAGCAATCGCCGGCGTAGAACACCGAGGAGCCGAGCTTCTCGGTCACGTACTCCAGGAAGCGCGCGTTGGCCTCTTCGCGCACCTCGAAGACCTGCTCACCGCGCCGGCGGGCCTCACGCAACAGCCGGTCCATATGTTTCATCTGCGCCTCGATGGTGGTGAAGTAGGACAGCCCGCTGTAGGAGTAGGGGCTGTTGAGGCTGAAGAAGTTGGGGAATTTCGGCACGGTGATGCCCTCGTAGGCCTGGAAACGGTTGTCGCGCCAGAACTTTCCGAGATTCACCCCGTCGCGGCCGATGATCTCGACGGCTGGGAAGTTCACATCCCAGAGATTGAAGCCGGTCGCCAGGATCAGGGTGTCGATCTCGGTCTTGTGGCCGTCGGCGGTCACGATGCCGTCGGCCTCGACATGGTCGATCGCGTTGGTCTCGAGCCGCACGTGCGGCTCGTTGAAGGTCTTGAAGTAGGTGTTGGAGAAGGTGGGCCGCTTGCAGCCGAAGTCGTAGTGCGGGGTCAGCTTGTCCCGCGTCTGCTTGTCGCGCACCTGGGCGCGCAGGTGCGCCTTCGCCAGCAGCGCGGCGCCCTTGTTGCCGAATTTGGCCTGCTTGTAGTGCAGCACGCCGGAGACCATCAGCAGTTCCAGCGCGCCGGTGTTGACCAGCCGGGCCGCCTTCTGGGTCAGCGGCAGCTTCTCGAACAGCTGCTGGACCGGCTTCGGGATGGCGGTGTCGACCTTCGGCACGACCCAGATCGGCGTGCGCTGGAAGACGGTCAATTCCGCGACCTTCTTCGCGGCCTCCGGCACGAGCTGCACGGCGGTGGCGCCGGTGCCGATGACCGCGGCGCGGCGGCCGGTCAGGTCGAAATCGTCCTCCCACGCGGTGGTGTGGATGATCTTGCCCGCGAAGCTGTCGATGCCCGGGAACGGCGGGGTGTAGGGCTGGGACAGGAAGCCGGTCGCGGTGAGCAGATAGCGAGCGGTGAGCGTCCGGCCGCCCTCGACCGAGACCACCCAGTGCGCGTGTTCGGAATCCCAGCGGGCGCCGCCGACGACCTGGTTGAACCGCATCCGGCGGCGCAGATCGTAGGTGTCGGCGATGTGCTCGGCGTACTTCTTGAGTTCGGCCCCGGGAGCGAACAGTCGCGACCAGTGCGGATTCGGCGCGAACGAATAGGAGTAGGTCACCGAGGCGATGTCGACCGCCAAGCCCGGGTAGTGGTTGACGTGCCAGGTGCCGCCCAGGCCGTCCTCCCGTTCGAGGATCACGAAATTCTTCAGACCGAGACGATCCAGCTGAATCCCGGCCCCCATGCCGCCGAATCCCGCACCGACCACCACGGCGTCGTATTGAGGTGCCACGCCGAACCTCCCTGTTACCTGACGTATCTGATACGGAATGACACATCATTCCGTTGCGGAACACCGTATCATCGGCTCCGTGCCGAAGCCATCCACACATCTGGAGCGACGCAAGGCCGAACTGCGGCAACAGATCATCGACACCGCCTTCGCCTGCTTCGCCGACAAGGGCTATCACGCCACCGGAATCGCCGATATCGCCACGGCCCTGGGAATCGGGCACGGGACGTTCTATCGCTACTTCGAGAACAAGCGCGACATCATCGACCACGTGATCGACGATCTGGCCGCGCGGATCATCGAGGCGCTCGGAACCGAGAACGCGCCCGACGCGGCGACCTCGCTCGACGACTACCGGCATCAGCTGGACCGGATCGGGGTGGCGCTGCATCGGATCTTCCTCGAGGACCGGCGGGTCGCGCAGTTGCTGCTGTTCCAGGCCACCGGTATCGATCCGGAGTTGACGATGCGGCTCTACGGCCTGCTCGACACCGCCGACGCGCTGACCGCCGGATATCTCGAACACGGGGTGGAACTCGGCTATCTGCGGGCCGATCTCGACGCCGCCAATACGGCCAAGGCGGTGACCGGCATGTTGCTGGCGGCCATCGTGCACGGGCTGCGCGATCCCGATCCGGAGTCGACCGCGGGACTGGCCCGGGCGATTCCGCGACTGTTGATCGACGGGGTGCGCGCCGGCTGAGCGGTGTAGTAACAATGTGCGGGTGACGCCGGAGTATGTGCGAGGGATCCGATTCGGGCGAGCCCCGATCGGGCACCGCGGCTACGACCCCGCCGAGGTCGACGCGTTCTGCGCCGCCCTCGCCGATGCCTTCGCGGGCCGGGCCGCGCTGAGTGCGGCCGCCATTCGCGGGCACGAATTCGGCCTGGCCGCACCCGGCCGCCGCGATTACGACCGCGACGAGGTGGACGCATTCCTCGATCGCGCCTGTGTGGAACTGGAATTCGCGCGCTATGGACCGGCCCGGCCGCAGGTGGCGTGGCCACCCTCGCCGGAATACGTTTCCCGGCTGCGGTTCTCGGCCCCGCCGCTGGGGCGGAGCGGATACGTCGCCGACGAGGTCGACGCGTTCCGCGAGCGCGTGGCGGCATTGCTGGCACAGACCGCCACGGGATGGGACGCCGCGGCGATCAGACCCGAATTCGGCACGGCCGCGACGGGAGTCCGGGCCTATCATTCCGGCGAGGTGGATGCCTTCGTGGATGCGGTCACGGCGCTGGTGAGTTAGCGCCGCCGCACGGCCGAGCCGGACCGGATCAGTCGAACAGGTCGAGCGTGGGCTGGGCTTCGCGGCCCCGGACCTCGATGGATCCGAAGACCAGATCCGGCGGCGGCACCAGGCCCAGATGTTCCCAGGCCGCGGCGGTGGCGACCCGCCCGCGCGGGGTGCGCGCCACCATCCCGGCGCGGACCAGGAACGGTTCACACACCTCCTCGACCGTGGCGGCCTCCTCCCCCACGGCCACCGCCAGCGTCGACACCCCGACCGGTCCGCCGCCGAAGCCGCGGACCAGCGCACCGAGGACCGCGCGGTCGAGCCGGTCCAATCCCAGCGAGTCCACGTCGTAGACCGCCAGCGCGGCCTTGGCGATGTCCCGGGTGACCAGGCCGTCGGCCCGCACCTCGGCGTAGTCGCGCACCCGGCGCAACAACCGGTTCGCGATGCGGGGCGTCCCCCGGGAGCGGCCGGCGATCTCGGCCGCCGCGTCGGATTCGATGCGCACGCCGAGGATCGCCGCCGAGCGCTGCAGGATGCGTTGCAGTTCCTCGGGTTCGTAGAAGTCCATGTGGCCGGTGAAACCGAAGCGATCGCGCAGCGGGCCGGTCAGCGCGCCCGAGCGCGTGGTGGCGCCGACCAGGGTGAACGGCGCGATCTCCAGCGGAATCGAGGTCGCTCCCGGCCCCTTGCCGACCACGACGTCGACCCGGAAATCCTCCATCGCCAGATACAGCATCTCCTCGGCCGGGCGCGCCATGCGGTGGATCTCGTCGATGAACAGCACGTCGCCCTCGACCAGATTGCTCAGCATCGCGGCCAGGTCACCGGCGCGTTCCAGGGCCGGACCGGACGTGATCCGCAGGGCGGTACCGAGCTCGCCGGCGATGATCATCGCCATACTGGTCTTGCCCAGCCCGGGCGGGCCGGACAGCAGGACATGGTCGGGGGTGCCGCCGCGCTGGGTCGCACCGCGCAGTACCAGGGCCAGCTGTTCGCGCACCCGGGGCTGGCCGATGAAGTCGTCCAGGGATTTGGGGCGCAGCCCGGCCTCGATGTCACCGTCGGACGTCAGATAGTTCGCGGTGACCGCGGACTCGCCGTCCGCGCCGGTGTCGACATCGTCGGCGCCGGAAGGGAATTCGTCGTCGTGCATCGCCGTCACCGGTTCCGGCCGAGAATCGCGAGCGCGGCTCGCAGCGCCTGCGAGGTGCCCAGTTCGGGTTGTTCGGCGAGGACGCCGTCGACGGCCGGTTCGGCCTGCTTCACCGGGAAGCCGAGACCGGTCAGCGCCTCCACGACCTGATCACGCACCGGGGTGACGACCGGGGCGGGCGCCGCGCCCGGCGGTGCGGACTGCACGGGAACCAGATTCACCTTGTCGCGCAATTCGACCACCATGCGCTCGGCACCGCGCTTACCGATACCCGGCACCCGCGTCAGCGCCGCGACATTGCTCTCCGCCAACGCTTTACGCAGCGACTCCGGCTCGAGTACCGCCAGCACCGCCATCGCCAGCCGGGGGCCGACACCGGAAACGGTCTGCAGCAGCCCGAACAGATCGCGCGCCTCGGTGTCGGCGAAGCCGTACAGCGTCATCGAATCCTCGCGCACGATCATCGCGGTGTAGAGGCGGGCCTCGTCGCCGCGGGTGAGACCAGCCAGCGTGGAGGGAGTGGCGTTGAGCCGGTAACCGACGCCCGCGGCCTCCAGCACCGCGTGGTCGAGACCGATCTCGAGCACCTCACCGCGCACCGACGCGATCACCTGGTCACCGCCTTTCGTTGCTGGGCAAGCCTTTCGGCGTATCTGCGTCGCGCCTGTTCGGCCTGTGCCTCCGCCTTCGCCATCCGCTCCAGCATCGGCGCCCGCCAGCAGTGGCAGATCGCCAGCGCCAGGGCGTCGGCCGCGTCGGCCGGTTTCGGCGCCGTCTGCAAGCCTAGGATGCGGGTCACCATGGCCGTCACCTGAGCCTTGTCCGCGGAGCCGTTGCCGGTCACCGCGGCCTTGACCTGGCTCGGGGTGTGGAAGGCGACCGGGATGCCGCGCCGCGCCGCCGCCAGCGCGATCACCCCGCCGGCCTGCGCGGTGCCCATCGCGGTGCGGACGTTGTGCTGGGAGAAGACCCGCTCGATCGCGACCGCCTCGGGCCGGTGGGTGTCCATCCAGTGCTCGGCGGCGTCGGCGACGCCGAGCAGCCGCTGCGCGAGGTCCACATCGGCCGGTGTGCGCACCACATCGACGTCGAGCGCGGTGACCTGGCGCCCCAGACCGCCCTCGACGATGCTCAGGCCGCACCGGGTGAGCCCGGGGTCGACACCCATCACCCGCACGAAATGCACCCCTGTCGAGTCGCGAACAATTGTTCGAAGTCTAACCGAGAGCCCCCGCACCGGCGGCCACCGACACGGAGCCCGAGCGCGGCGGTCCCGCGCACCGAAGACTGGCGAAGCCACCTATTCCGTTGCGGCCAGCGCGGATTCGAAGATCCGATGCGCGGTCTCGTCGAACAGGACGAAACGGATCTCGGTGGCACCGGCGCGGGCGGCCCGGACGGTGTCGAGGGCGATCCGGGCGCCGTCGTCGAGGGGCCAGCCGTAGACACCGGTGGAAATCGCCGGGAAGGCGATCGTGCGCGCGCCCACTTCGTCTGCGACACGCAGAGATTCGCGATAGCAGGAGGCCAGCAGACCGGAGCGGTCCTGCTTCGCCGCCCAGACCGGGCCGACGGTGTGGATCACCCAGCGGGCCGGCAGATTGCCGGCCGTCGTCGCCACGGCCGCGCCGGTGGGCAACCCGTCCGGATAGGTCGTCGCCCGCAGCTGCTTGCAGGCGGCCAGGATCTCGGGTCCGCCTCTGCGGTGGATCGCACCGTCGACACCGCCGCCACCCAGCAATCGGGAGTTGGCGGCATTGACCACGGCGTCCACGTCCTGTTCGGTGATGTCCCCGCGCACCAGCACGATCTCGGCCATATCCCCCATTGTGCCCGCGCCGGGCGCGCGCGGCGGCGGACTCCGCCACCTCCCGGCCGGTACCGGACTCCGAGCGAGTTCACAGGGTTTCTCGAGGAAGGCCACCGACAATT
>NZ_BAFW01000159.1 GCF_000308535.1 Nocardia cerradoensis NBRC 101014
GCTGGCGTTGTTCTTCCCGGGCCTGTTCAACACCGGCTCCCACGATTGGGACGTCATCATCAATTACGGTCTGGCAGCGGTGTTCTGGCTCGTGGTGACCGGGATCATCGCGCGCCTGCTGGCGCGGATCTAGTGCCGCGCCAGTGGATCGACCCGGCGTCGGAAGGTATCAGCGTTCGTGCGGGGTAAGGAATTCCATCCGATGATGGTGGAGGAATTCGAAGGCCGGAGCCCAATGCCCGGTGAAGACGTCCTCTTCCTTACCCACCGCATGCTGTGAGGCCGCGCCCGTGCGCGGATCCCGGCAGACCACGCGAGCGTTGTGCCGTCCCGATGGAACCGGTCCGCTGTCCAGTTCCACCGAACCGTCGGAACCGACCGTACGCCAAGGCATATCGATACCCGAACCGGTGATCCGGCAGGCCTGCCCGGCCTTCTCCCCCGTGACCCGGGCCGTGATGGTGGCGCCGCCCCGCAGCGCCACCGAAGGAGTAGCCGCAGCGGTCGCGCCGCCGACGACGAACGCGACGCCCACCGCGCCCGCGAGCGCTGCCCCGATGCGGGTACGCCGGCTGCGGCTCATCGCCACCACCGGCCGGCGTGTCCTGTTCCGGCACTGTCGCGCGCACTGCGGTACTCGTTCATGCGATCGTCCGTCGGTCGTTCATCCGGGCCCCCTTGCCGCACGTCAGCATAACGATCCCCGCGCGCGCCCCACAACAGACACGCGACTCACACCTGCACGATCGAGGTCAGCGCGTAGTCGCCCTGGCGAGCACGTCCGCCGAGTTCGCCGATCTCGAGTACCACCGCGGCCGCGGCCACCTGCGCCCCGGCGGTACGGAACAGTTCCGCCGCGGCGGCCAGCGTGCCGCCGGTGGCGAGAACGTCGTCGAGCAGCAACACCTTGCGGCCGGTGAGGTCGATGCCGTCGGCCGGAATCTCCAATGCCGCAGAGCCGTATTCGAGGGTGTACTCGCGGGAGAGCACCGGCGGCGGCAGTTTGCCGCCCTTGCGCACCGCCACCACGCCGGTGCCGAGCAGCGCCGCCACACCGGCGCCCAGCAGGAATCCGCGCGCGTCCACCCCGGCCACCAGATCGGCGTCGGGAGCGCAGGCGGCCAGGCATTCGATCACCGCGTGGAAGCCCTCGGCGTCGGCGAACACCGGGGTCAGGTCCGCGAAACGCACACCGGGGGTGGGGAAATCGTCGTGCCAGCGCGTCAGGCGCCCGACCACCTCGGCGGTCCGCGCGACCTTCTCCTCCGCGGTTTCGGCCGTTTCCACCATCGTGTGCTTACTCATCTACACCCGCTCCCTCATCCAGCGTCCGAAGACGCTCACCGCCGCAACACCCAGCGGTCCATATTCCAGCCCGCACCGGCCTTGGTGGGGCTCGCGACCCCGTTCTCCAGGCCCTTTCCGAACGCGACGGTCCGAGGCGTGTTGAACAGCGGGATCGACGGCATCTTGTTCCACAGCAGATTCTCGGCCTCGGTGTCGAGATTCAACACCGTCACCGAATTGTCGTCCGCCGCAAGCTGATCCGCGATCGCATCGTAACGCCCGTTGCCGAAGCGCCCGAAATTCACGCCCTGACCGGTGCGCAGCGCCGCGGTCGCCTCGATTCCCGGCAGCGAACCGGCCGGGCCCACGGCCGCCGCGGTGCCGCCGAGTACGGCGTCCACCTTGCCGACGCCCAGTTCCGCGGGCGTGAAGTCCGCCGCACCGGCGTCCACGACGGTCACACCCGCCGCCTTGCAGGCATCGCCGATCATCGCGACGGTGCGGGCACGGCGGTCGTCGGGGCTGCGATAGCCGATCCGGACGGTGGGGTTGGCCACCCCGGCTGCCGCGAGAGCCCGCTGTGCACCCGGCGCGTCGCCCGTACGATATTTGTCCGCCGGTCCCGTGATCGCCGGATAGTACACCGAATCAGCCTGTACCGTGCGGGAATTCAGCGGACCGGAACCCAGGCCGGATTTGTCGTCGAAACCCGGATGCCCGAGGGTGTCGAACAACGCCTGCCGCGGGACACACAGCGCGAACGCGCGCCGGGCATCGGCGGAGGCGAAGACACCCGCGGTGGACAGCACCAGCTGCTCGGCGCCTCGGCCCGGTTGCTGATTCACCGAGAACTTGTTCAGGCTCAGGTCTTTCACCGAGCCCGCCCCGATGTCGACCACCTCGACGGAGTTGTCGGAGATCTTCTTCTTCAGGTCGGCGTTCTTGGGCCACACCACGATGCGCGGCGTGGCGGGCTTGTTGCCCCACCACTTCTCGTTCTTCACCAGCACCAAACCGTCGCCGTCGCTGTAGGACTCGATGCGGTACGGCCCCGAGGACGGCAGCAGGTCGGCGTTGATGTCACCGGATTTCAGAGTCCAGCCGGTGTTCCAGAACTGCGCCAGCCGATCGAGTGCGGCCTGGTCGCCGGACTGCACGGCCGCCACCACATTCGGCACACCCGCGGCCTTGGCGGCGATGTGCGCCGGCATCAGATCACCGGCGTTGAACAGCGTCTGCCAGGCCAGGAAGTGATGATCCGGCCGGAACACCACGGTGGCGTCCTTCGAGCCGGGCTGGCATTCGACCCGCTCGATATCGGAATAGCCGGCGGTGGAGGCGGCATCGAACAACGGAATCGCGCCGCCCGGACCGGGTTTGGTGAACCGCCCACTGCGCGCGGCCCATTCGAGCACGAGATCGTCGCACGAGGTGGGCACCCCGTCGGAGTAGACCGCGTCGCGGTTGAGCCGGTACCGGATGGTCTGCGCCTCGCCGGCCACCTCGTTGGCGGTGCCGACATCGGTGTCGGCCACGGGCTGACCGTCCGGACCGGTGTAGAAGAACCCGGTCAGCACGCGGGAGAACAGCGCCGCGGAACCGCCCGCGACACCGGCCGAACTCCCGCCGTTGTAGGTGGCCGGCACCGCGTCGACGGCATATCCGATGGATGGCACCTGGTTCTTGCTCGAACAACCCGCGATCACGCCGGTGAGCAGTGCACCTGCCGCGATCACACCGAATGTCCGCCGGAGCGTCCGCCGCACGCGATCCGACCCCCTTCGCCTCATCAGTGGGTTCTCTTGTGCCGCTTCCCGGTGGGCCGGGCACCGGGTCTCGGTGCGGCGGAACCGCTGTCGCGGGTGCGGGTGGCCACCGGGGCACCGGAGGCGCGGCGGGCCGGCGTCTCACCCGCGCGGCCGGATTCGCCGGCGGCACGTTTGGCGAGCACCTTGCGGGTGTGCGCGGCCACGGGGCCGAAGCGCTCCTTGATCGAGACCAGCAGCGGCACGGCGAAGAAGATCGACGAGTAGGCGCCGACGATCATGCCGACCAGCTGCACCAGCGCGAGATCCTTCAGAGTGCCCACACCGAGCAGCCAGACCGCGATCACCAGCATGCCGACGATGGGCAGGATGCCGATGACCGTGGTGTTGATCGAACGCATCAACGTCTGATTGGCCGCCAGGTTGGCCTGTTCACCATAGGTGCGCCGGGTCAGATGCAGGACACCGCGGGTGTTCTCCTCGACCTTGTCGAACACAACCACGTTGTCGTAGAGCACATAACCCAGGATGGTCAGCAGGCCGATCACCGCGGCGGGCGTCACCTCGAAGCCGACGATCGAATAGATGCCGGCGGTGACGATCAGGTTGAAGAACAGCGAGGCGATCGCGGCGATCGACATGTCGCGTTCGAATCGGATGGCGATGTAGATCATCGTCAACAGGACGAACACCACCAGCGCGATGAGTGCCTTGCGGGTGATCTGCCCACCCCAGGTCTCGCTGATCTCGGTGACGCTGATGACGCTGCGGCTGGCCGTGCCGCTGGCATCCGTCGGATGGTACTTCGTGAACAGCGCATCCGCGATCTTGTCCTGCTGCGCGGAATCCAGTGTCTCGGAACGGATCTCGAAGGAGGCCGAGGAACCCGAACCGACCTTCTGCACGGTGACCGGACTGTGTCCCAGTGCCTGCGAGTAGGTGTCCTCGACCGAGGTCGTGGTCATACCGCTGGTCGCCGGGATCTGGATCTTCGTACCGCCGGCGAAATCGATGCCGAGGGTGAAGCCGCGCACCGCGATGCTCAGCACCGCGATCAGGACCAGCACCGCCGCGATGCCGTAGTACAACTTGCGGCGGCCGACGATCTGGAAGCCGCCGGTGCCGGTGTAGAGGCGTTCGAAGAATCCGTGCTTCGGTGCGTCCGCGGTGGGCAGCGACTCGTCCACGAGTGGTTCCTCCAACACCTGACTGCGATTGTCGCT
>NZ_BAFW01000158.1 GCF_000308535.1 Nocardia cerradoensis NBRC 101014
GCCACACCCTAGCCGACCGCTTCAACAGCCCAGAACACCCACTTTAGTAGGAGTTTTCCCACGGGTGCACCGGTCCGGCTCGACGCACCCCGTCGGTTCAACCGGTTCCGGAGCCCGATTCATCCACCACCCCGTCCGCGGTGAGTTCCAGCCGGCGGGTGACCCCGATCTCGTCGAGGAAGCGCGGGTCGTGGCTGACCACGATCAGCGCCCCCTCGAAGCTGGTCAGCGCCTCGGTGAGATGACGGAGACTGGGCAGGTCCAGGTTGTTGGTGGGCTCGTCGAGCAGTAGCAGTTTCGGTGCCGGTTCGGCGAGCAGCAGCATCGCCAGCGCGGCCCGCAACCGCTCGCCACCCGAGAGCGCGCCCGCCGCGACATCGGCGTCACCGCCGCGGAACAGGAACCGCGCCAACTGTGCGCGAATCCGTTCGGCGCCGGCGTGCGGAGCGGCGGCGGACACATTGTCGAAGACCGACAACCGCTCGTCGAAGAGGTCGAGCCGCTGCGGCAGCAGCCGCCACGGCACCTTGGGCGGTTCCGCGACGAGCCGATGCAGCAGCGTGGTCTTACCGGCACCGTTGCGCCCGGTGAGCGCGATGCGTTCGGGACCGCTCACCCGCAGCGTGACCACCGGGCCGTTGGCCAGTCGCACCCCTTCCATCGCCACCACGTCCTGACCGGGATACAGCCTGGTCCCGGGCAGATCGACGCGGATCTCCCGATCGTCGCGCAGCAGTTCCTGGGCCTGTTCCAGAGTCGATCGGGCCTCCTCCACCTTGGCGATGTGGTTGTTGCGCAGTTTTCCGGCCGACACCTGCGCCTGCCGTTTGCGCTCGGCCATCACGATCTTCGGTTCACGTTTGGTGTCCCACATCTTCTGCCCGTAGCGCTGACGCCGGTCCAGTTTGATCCTGGCCTCGACCAGTTCACGCGACTGTTTGCGCACATCGCTGCGGGCATCGCGGATCGCCGCGCGGGCGGCCTCCTGTTCGGCCTCGACGATCTGCTCGTAATCGTCGAAATTCCCGCCGAACGTGCGGATCTCACCACGGCGCAGTTCGGCGACGGTCGTCACCCGCCGCAACAGTTCCCGGTCGTGGCTGACCGTCAGCACGGTGCCGGCGAAGCCCTCGACCACATCGTAAAGCCGTTGGCGGGCAGCGGAATCCAGATTGTTGGTGGGTTCGTCGAGTAACAGCACGTCGGGATCGCGCAGCAGTTCCGCCACCAGCCCGAGCAGCACCGTCTCGCCACCGGACAGGGTCTCCAGGCGCCGATCCAGTTGTGCCACATCGTCGGCCAGGTAGTTCAGGCCCAGCCGGCCGAGCAGCGCGATCGCCGATTCCTCGACATCCCAGCGGTTTCCGACCAGGTCGAAATCGGCATCGGTCCCCGCACCGGATTCGATGCGATGCAGCGCCGCCCGCACGGCACCGATGCCGAGAACGGCATCGACGCGCTGACCTGCGGCCAACCCGAGGTCCTGGCGCAGATATCCGAGCCGCCCGGCGACCGTCACCGAACCGCGGGCAGGGCGTAATTCCCCGGTGATCAGCCGCAACAGGGTGGATTTTCCGGCTCCGTTACTGCCCACCACACCGATGTGGCCGGGTCCGAGCACGGCGTCGAGACCGTCGAACACCGGGGTGCCGTCGGGCCAGGCGAAGGTGAGATCGGACAGCGAAATCGTCGAAATAGACATATGCGTGCTCCTGAGGGCGGCGGGAATGGCGCGCAGAAGTGCGGGCCACGCGATGGCTACCTCAGAAGAGCAACGGCACGACTCCGATCAACGGAAACAAGACTCGGCAACTCTAGCGAACCGGCGAAGGAGCCGCAAGATCACCTCGCCGGTGATATCGGTCACCGGCAACCGAAGTCGTTGTGGCTCAGTTGATCCGGAAGACGGGGAAGCCCGGCGCGATGGCGGCGAGTTCGGCGTCGGTGGCATCGGCGGTCACGCCCTCGAAGAATTTGCCGACCTCCCAGCCCCACTTCTTCAGGTACAGGCGCAGCACCGGCACCTTGTCGGCGTCGGCGACCTCGGTCACCGTGAACGCCTCGGTCTTGCGTCCCAGCCGGAGCTCCCCACCGCCGGCGACGCGGATATTGCGAACCCACTGGGTGCGACCACGCGGAGCGACCAGATACCGGGTCCCGTCCGCATCCTGCAGGACGTTGACCATCGTGGTCCGCCACTCCCCCGAGGTGCGACCGCGCACGGCCAGCAGCCGGGAACCCATCACGCTGATGCCCCATTTCGGCAGGACGTTGAAAATCCGGTTCATGATCGGGTCGATACCGGTGGGCGCGATGTACCGGGTGGCGTTCATGACTACTCCTCGCTTTTGTGAGCGGTGCTCTCTTTCGATGACTCAATCATGGCGCATCGACATCCCCCTGTCAAGAGCAGCGCTCACATTTCCGACAGTCCAGACCTCTGGACAAAATCAGCTGCGTTCAACGCCGTCAGGCGGGTATTCGGCCGACATGTACAGATATAGAACCTATGGGACAAACCGCACGGGTGGGCTGGCTGCGATCGTCAGCACGATCGGCGGTGTCCTCGCACTGATCGAGATCGTCTACATCCTGCTGCAGATCTTCGACGCCAACCAGACCAACCGGTTCTTCACCTTCATCAAGGGGTTGCC
>NZ_BAFW01000157.1 GCF_000308535.1 Nocardia cerradoensis NBRC 101014
CGCTGGCCGCCGTTGCGGCCCACATATCCGGGCGCTCCCGCCGCGGCCTGCGTACGCACGCCGACCGCCTTGGTACCCACCGCGCCCAGTGCGGCGGCGCCGAGCAGCACCGCTCCGGTGGCGCCCAGGCCGGATCCACCGCTGCCGGCGATCGCCACGGCCGGGGTGACCAGCCGCATCAGCGCGGGCAGGACGAAGGCGACACTGCACAGCAGCACGATCGCGACCAGCATCCGCTGGGCCTGATCGGCGTCGGGCAGACCCGAGGTGGGGGTCGTCGAGTTGGTGTCGCCGGCGGTGACGAAGGCGATCATATAGACGATCGCGGCCACCGGTTTCCACAGCATGAACGCGATGATCCAGCCGATCAGCTTCGGATAGGCCTGCCGGCCGGTACTGGTGCCCGACGCCGCCGCGGCCAGCGGCAGCACGCCCGCGGCCACCACCAGCATGCCCTGGCGCACGATCGCGAGCACGATCTGCGCCAGCGCGCCGAGCAGGCCGACGATCGCGATGATCAGCACCAGACCGGGCGAAAACGCTTGCAGCTTGGACGTTTTGACCATCAACTCGGCGAGGCTGCGGGCATTGCCGTTGGTGGCGTCCTCGATCACCCACTGCGAGAAGCGATCCGAGGCCTGCGTACCCGCGACCACCACGGCGCCCAGCATCCACGAACTGAAGATCACCCGGGCGAACATCCGGAACGATTCCGCGGCCTCGCTCAGCGCCGCCCCGCGTCTGGCTTCGGCGAGTCTGGCGCCGGACAGGATCACCGACACGATCAGCAGCAGGATCTGCGCTTGATAGGTGTAGTCGTTGATCTTCTGGAACAGCGCTCCGCCGTCGCTGATGCGATCGTTGGGCACCTTCATCCAGAAGGTCAGCGCCAGGATCAGCGCCTCGCCCAGACCGTTCATCAACGAGTCGACCACCTTGCCGAAGGTGGAATCCCACGCCTTGTCCTTCACCGCGTTCGCGGCGTCACCGGGATGGGTGGCGGCATTGCCGGCCTTGCACGCCGCGGAGGCGGCGTCGCCGAGCGATACACCGGGCAGGCCCAGACCGTCGAGATCGTCGTGGATCTCGTTACAGGTCTGGTCGAATCCGTACGTCTGCCCGTAGGCCACCGTCGGGGTCGCGATCATGACGGTGAACACGACCGCGAGGATCGTGACGATGCGCCTCACCATGAGATCCACTCCTCGATGCGTCGCAGGGAATCGATCCGGACCATCGGCTGACTCTCGTGCCTTTCTCGAAATCGCTGTGCTCACCATCGGGTCCACCCCTGCAGGGTGTCGACGTATTCGCTCGGCGTGGCTCTGCTGTCGGTGGGTTTGAGTCGCCAATCCCCGTTGTCCCACACCATGACCAGCCGGATCGCCGCCCACACCTGTTTGCCGTCGTTGACCGGCCCGCGGGCGGCGAGCCGCACGATCGCCATATCGTCGGCGTAGTTCTCGATCTGGAAGGCGTCGGGGGCGACCAGGTACTTGGTGATTCGCGCCGGCTGCTGATCGGGCAGTTTGCCGTCACCGCGCGCCTTGTCGTAGGCCGCGACCTGCTGGGCCGAGACCCGCACCTGGCGTACGTACAGATCCCGGTCGCCGGGCCGCGCGTTGAGCCGATAGGTGATCTGCGCCGCCGCCAATGCCGCCCCCTGCGGTGTGTGGGAATAGCCGACGGCCAGTCCCTTGTCGTCGATCCGGGTCGGACCGTCGCTGGTGGAGAACGGCACCGAGGCGCCGTAGACCCGCTGCCAGCCACGTGGTTCGGTGGTGCCGGCGGGTGCCGCGGTCAGCCAGTCCGGATCCGACGAGTCGTGCCGCTGTGCGGGGTTCTGCGGAAGTGGTTGTCCCGCAGGATTGTTGGGTATATCGACGCGGCGACGGAACAGATCCGTATCGGGTTCGGCGAATCCGGTCGCGCCCGAACCCGCGACGGGCGAGGGCGGCGGATCCGTTTTCCGGGCATCGGAAGAGGAGGTGTCACGGCCGAGGTAGACGAAGACGCCGACGATCACGATCAGGGCGATCACGGCCGCGGAGACGATGACACCGAAGGAGATGCCGCTGCGCTCGTCGTAGGTGTCCTTGTTGCTCATACCGTCACCTCCCGTCGCGGGTCGTCGTCGGATGTCGTGTCGTCGAATGTGGTTGTCGCCGTGGTGTCATCGGCGGTCATGCGGAAATCTGTCACCGGCTCACGCAGGTAGCAGGGTCAATGCGATCGCACTTGCCGAACTGGCCACGATGGCACCGATCAGGCTCATCACGATGCCGTGCGAGGCGTCGTTGACGGCCATGTCGTCGCGCATCGCCGACCACAGCCGGCCCGCGGAGATGATCATCCAGGCCAGGCACAGCAACAGCACGCACCACAGCAACCAGTTGATCAGCTGCATGATCGGTTCGATCACGTCCGCGGGCATCTGCTTGTAGGCCAGCACGATCGCGGCGCCCCTCACGATCCGATGACTGCGTTCATGATCGTGCCCGCACTGGTGGCGACGATGCCGCCGATCATGGCGCCCGCCACCATCTTCGGCGATTCCAGCCCGCCGCCGGTCCACTTCTCCCAGGCGAAGCGGCCACCGGCGTAGGTGATGCCCAGGATGCCCGACAGCAGCACGAACCACGTGAAGTAGCGCACCAGTTTCATGAGCTTGTCGGCGGCCGGCGGCGTCTCGGGTGTCGGATTCCCGACCTGAGCGAGAACAACGCCGTACGTCTCGTGTACAGCGGCCAGGATGGTACTCATCGAGCGTCCTTCTCAATAGGTGATCGGAATACAAAGCCGGGTACCGGAGGTACACCGTCGGAAACAGCTGTCGGCGTGGTCGCGGCAGCACAACGCCCGGGCACGATCATCGTCGCTCCTCCTGTTGCGAACCGGCGCCGACCGTCTCCCGCACGAGGTCGACGATGCTCATGCCCAGCGCGTCCACCTCGTGCGGAACTTCTTGCAGCGGATCGAGTTTGCGCTTGCGCTGCTGGGGCGGCGGGTCGCTCGGCGACCACACCGGCAGCTGATCGGGTTCGACCAGCGTCCACTCCTCGATCCAGGGCATCTGCCACACCTGCCCGGCCAATGCGCCGACCACATCGCGGTAGCGCCGGATCTCAGCCGGGATCCGGCCCGGGCGCGCGGCCACGGTCACCAGGCCCAGCACCTCGCTCGGCCCCGCGAGTCCGGCCCGGTGCTGGCGCAGCAGATCATGGGCGCGGGTCAGCCCGGCGATGGTCTCGCGGGCGACCAGCACCACGAAAGGTGATTCGCGTTCGAACACACCGGGCCAGCGCCGGTGCGAATCCGCCGCAGGCGCAAGCACATGCGCGAGGGTACTGGCTCCCGCGCCGCCGTGCACCCCCAGCAACCACACCAGCGGCGCCCGTCCGGCGCCCGGCACCGGGCGGTCCCAGATGGGCGCGCGACGGGACTCCGCCGGTGCGACAACGCCTGCCGCAGGCGGGTTTTCGGATGAGCGAGGTTCCTTCATGGCCGCGGTCATGATGCCATCCCACCCAGCAGCCGCCGGTAGGCCCTCCGGGTTTCGGCGTCGAGTGCGTTGTGGCGCACCAGCTCTCCGCGCGCCAGGTGGGTGTCATAGGGGATCTCGCGGATGTCGCGGACCCAGCCGGTGAGATGTTCGCGCAGGTGATCGGCCACGCGAGAGTCGTTGCCGGGCAACTGATGTGAGATCACGATGGTGGTGTCACCGACGATGCCGCCGCCCTGCCCCTCGGCGTGGCCGCCGAACTCGTCGTCGAGCCATTCCAGCGTGACCCGCAAACGGTTGGCGGCGTCGGCGCGCGCCGGAATCGACAGCACCAGAGCCACTTCCGCGTCCTCGAGCAGCGGCCGCAGCTGACGGGCGGCGATCGGGCTGCCGCCGTCGTACACCGGGGTGAAACCGGCGTCGGCGATGGCCCGGGCCACCGTCAGATAGGTGGCGCGGCGGCGCAGCGGGGAGGCGTCGCGCCACAGCAGGCCGATACCGGAGCTCGCCTGGGACAGACATTCCTTCAGCGGCGCCGGTTCGTCGTCACCGCGGCCGTACAGCCACTGCTGCAGACTGATCGGACTCAGATGTTCGTCGGCGCCGCGCAGGGCCAGATCGCTGCCGGCGACGGTGGCGTCGACGGCCACCGCCGCGGCCTCCGTGCCCAGTTCACCCGCGAGTCCCAGTGCGGTGGTGGTGGTTCCGGCCCCACCGCAGCCGCCGACGACCAGGATCGGGCGCAGCAGGCCGCCCCCCTCGCCGTCGTCACGGCGACCCTTGCGCAACCGGACCACCGGCGCCCGTCCACGCGGTCGCGAGCTCGCCGCGACGTCCGCGTCGGACGTCTCGTCGAGCCATCGGCTCCAGTCCTGTCCCATCTCAGCTCTCCTCTTACCCGGCCGTGATGCCCGTGATCAGGGTGCGGCCGCCGACCACCGCTGTGGTCACCAACTGCTTGTCGTAGGTGGCGGGGGTCGCGCCCGGCCGCCGTTCGGTCACCTCCACCGAATACCTGTTCTCGTCCACAGTGACCACCCGCACGCAATACTCGGTGCCCAGCGGCACCGAGGCGATGCCGCGCTGGATGATCGGCGCCGGCGAGACCGCCGCGTTCGGCGCCACCACCTCGCGCGCGCGCTCGGCCGAGCGTTCGACATAGAAGGCGTGCTGGAACCACATGATCGCGTCCGGCCCGGAATCGGTGCCGCCGACCTCGGCGCCGCGCACCACGCGCGCGGACCGTTCGGTCGGGCAGTGCGCCGCCGAACCCACCCGCGCGCCGGAATCGGCGCCGAAGGCCGAGGTGAGCCGCAGCATCGGTGCCTCGTCGCCCAGGGCCGGCCGTACCGGCAGCGGCGCCACCGACTGTTTTCCGTCGTCACCGGAGCGCAGCAGGTACAGCGCGAAACCGCCTGCGACCGCCAGCAATAACACGGCTACCGCCAGGACGAGCGCAACCCGCAACCGGCTCGGGCGGATGTAGTCGCGCAGGGCCGGAGAGGCCGGGCCCGGAGCGCGACGCACGATCCGGCCCGCGCCGCCGTCGCCGTGCTCGCGCCGGGGCGGCAGAATCCACTCGGGTGTGTCCACGTCGTCGGTGTCCAGGTCGTCGGTGTCCGGGTCGTCGCGCTCGTCGAAATCGTCCACCGGCGAACGCGCCCCGGATCCCTCCGCATCGTCGCCGTCGGCACCGGCCGCCCGCGTCCGGCGGCGGCCACGGGTTCGGCCCTCGCCGGTCTCGGCGTCGCGGGGCAGGCGCAGCACCTCACCCTCGTGGACGGGGTAGTCGTCGTCGGGTCCGGGCGCGTGGCTGCCGACCCAGTCGGTCCAGCCCCCGACGAATTCGCTGCGTCGCGTGGCCGGTTCGTCGGCGAACGGAATGTCGAACGGTTCGGGCTCGGTGTCGCGAATGTAGTGCGGATACCGCGCCGCTCCAGGTTCCGCCTCGTCGTCGACGGCGTCGGATTCCCCCGGCGCGGCCGCGGGCACGGCGTGTTCGGGTTCCAGCGCCGGGAACCACCGTTGGACTTGTTTGTACGGCTTCAACATTCCCTCATCCCCGCGGAGCCGGGCACGTCGTGCAGCATCGTCGGACCCTCTCGGCGATCAGTTCGTGGAGAACGGGTAGTTGTGGTCAGCGGTACCGCCTTGGGACGACGCCAACGGCACACCACCGGGTGCGGCGTCACCGAGGCCCTTCCCGAACGGAAATTGTCCCGTACCCGACGAATTCGGCGAACTCGACGCGCCGTCCGACGCCGCCCAGATTCGGGCGATACCACATCCATGCAGGTCAAGTGGTGTGAACGGGGGTATCTCGAACGCTGGATCGAGGGCCGGTGCGGATGTGGGTGCGCCACATCCTCGGCGAAGGCCCGAGACGACCGGTACGGTCGCCGCCGAGCATGTCAGCACGGTCAGCATGATCTGACCCCCTTTAAACCCGCTGTCTGCAACAGTTCTGAGGGTCGAGTGCCACTGCGACCCGTCCGGCGATCATCATGTGGATTCGAGTTGTCGCCGAACATCGCGCGCACCCCGAAACGCAATAAACCGTAACAGAATCCGGCTCGGAGTGCAGGCCCTCCGTCGGCGGGCGAGCACATCCGCGATCGCGGTCCCCGAACCTTCCTACCTGCGCGAAGGATTCACCGCGGGCTGTCCTTCCGACCGGGATCGGCAGCCCTCGAAACCCTCGGCAACATCGCGGCGAACACGCAATTCGCGCCTGGCCGAGGGCAACTCGCCGCGACTCCGGACACCGTGACGAAATATGTTGCCGAACAATTGCCATTCGCCCGTTCCCGGCATTCCGGCTATTCGGATGGAACCGCCCCGCTCGATGTCTGCGAATTCACCGGTTTCGCGCTTCTCCGGGCCTTTCACCGACCCCGCATCACACCGCCCCGGATCGGCACACCGATCCCGCTGCCGTGGCCGCCGGTCGCGGGCGGCAGACTGATCGGGTGAGCAACTTTCCCGTCGCCGCGGTCGTCTGCGCCTTCATCGGGGCCGTGCTGTTCGCCGTGTCGGCGGTCGCCCAGCAACGCGCGGCGGCCGACGTGCCGGCCGGTGACGCGCTGGTAGCCCAGCTCGTTCGCAATCCGCGCTGGTGGGCCGGCATCATCGGCGATGCCGGCGGCTTCGTGTTCCAGGTCGTGGCGCTGGCGCTGGGATCGGTACTGATCGTGCAGCCGATTCTGGTGACCGCACTGGTCTTCGCATTACCGCTGGCCGCGCACTACAGCCGCCGCCCGGTCACGCCGGTCATGTGGGCGCACGCGGTCGCGCTCTCGGCCGCGCTGGCCTGCTTCCTCGTCGTCGGCGATCCCACCGAGGGCATCTCCGACGCGCCGTGGTCGACCTGGATGTGGCCGCTGATTCTGGTTCTCGGCGTGGTCGCCGCGGCCGTCGTGGTGGCGGTGGTGATCCGGGTGACCGGATTGCAGGCCCTCATGCTGGGGACCGCGGCCGGTCTGCTCTTCGGCGTCTCCGCCGCGCTCACCCAGCACGTCATCCAGCTGTTCGGCCACGGTCTCACCACGGCGCTCACCAACTGGCAGACGTACACCCTGGTCGCCGCCGGCATCGTGGGGCTCTATCTGCAACAGCGCGGCTACCAGGTCGGGGCGCTGTCGGCCTCGCTGCCGGCCTTCACCGTCGCCGAACCGCTCGGCGCCGCGTTCCTCGGCCTCACCGTGCTGGACGAGCGACTGCGGACCGGGACGGCCGGCACGATCGTCGTCATCGCCTCGGTACTGGTGATGTGCGTGGCCGCGGTCCGGCTGTCGCGAGCCCAGGCGGAAATGCCACCGGCGGGTCAGGCCGCCGAGGTCACCCGGTAGACGTCGTAGACGCCCTCCACATTGCGGACCACGTTCAGCAGATGCCCGAGATGCTTCGGATCGCCCATCTCGAAGGTGAACTTGCTGATCGCCACCCGGTCACCGGAGGTCATCACCGACGCGGACAGGATGTTGACCTTCTCGTCGGCCAGCACCTTGGTCACATCCGACAGCAGCCGGGTGCGGTCCAGCGCCTCGATCTGAATCGCCACCAGGAAGACCGACGACGGCGACGGCGCCCACTTGACCTCGATGATCCGTTCCTGTTGCGCGCGTAGCGAATCCGCGTTCGTGCAGTCGGTCCGGTGCACGCTCACCGCGCCGCCGCGAGTCACGAAGCCCATGATCTCGTCGCCCGGCACCGGGGTACAGCATTTGGCCAGCTTCGCGACCGTACCGGGAGCGCCGGGGATTTCGACGCCGGCGTCGCCGATGGTGCGCTGCCGCGCCGGCAGCGTCGACGGCGTACTCCGTTCGGCCAGTTCGTTTTCCACGTCACCGACGCCACCGAGCTGCGCCATCAGCCGTTGCACGACGTGATGCGCCGAGACCTGGTTCTCCCCCACCGCCGCGTACAGCGCGGAGATATCGGCATAGTGCAGTTCGTGCGCCAGCGCGGACATCGCGTCCACGCTCATCAGCCGTTGCAACGGCAGACCGGAACGGCGGACCTCCTTGGAGATCTGCTCCTTACCGGCCTCCAGCGCCTCCTCGCGGCGTTCCTTGGCGAACCACTGCCGGATCTTGGCCTTCGCCCGCGGCGAGACCACGAAGTTCTGCCAGTCCCGGCTCGGGCCGGCGTTCTGCGCCTTCGAGGTGAAGATCTCGACGACCTCACCGTTCTCCAGCTGCCGTTCCAGCGCCACCAACCGGCCGTTGACCCGCGCGCCGATGCAGCGGTGGCCCACCTCGGTGTGGACCGCGTAGGCGAAGTCGACCGGGGTCGATTCCTGCGGCAACGTGATCACATCGCCCTTCGGCGTGAACACGAAGATCTCCGGGGATTTCAGGTCGAACCGCAGCGACTCCAGGAACTCAGCGGGGTCCGCGGCCTCCCGCTGCCAGTCCAGCAGCTGCCGCATCCAGGCCATATCGTCGACCTCGGCGGCATCGCCGGAATGTTTGCCCTTGGTCTCCTTGTAGCGCCAGTGCGCGGCGATGCCGAACTCCGCCGTGCGGTGCATGTCCTGGGTGCGGATCTGCACCTCCAGCGGTTTACCGTCCGGACCCACCACCGTGGTGTGCAGCGACTGGTACACGCCGTAGCGCGGCTGGGCGATGTAGTCCTTGAACCGGCCCGCCATCGGCTGCCACAGCGAATGCACCACACCGACCGCGGCGTAGCAGTCACGCACCTCGTCGCAGAGGATCCGGATGCCGACCAGGTCGTGGATGTCGTCGAAGTCCTTACCCTTGACGATCATCTTCTGATAGATCGACCAGTAATGCTTGGGCCGGCCCT
This sequence comes from Nocardia cerradoensis NBRC 101014, assembly GCF_000308535.1. Lineage (GTDB taxonomy): Bacteria > Actinomycetota > Actinomycetes > Mycobacteriales > Mycobacteriaceae > Nocardia > Nocardia cerradoensis. The sequence goes on from NZ_BAFW01000157.1 coordinate 8,813, forward strand.
CGACGATCGCGTTGATCCGGCTCGCCGCCAAGGTGTTCACGATCTCGGCCCGCACCCGCGCCAGGTAGGTGTCGCGGGAGGGGGCGCGGTCTGCCACCAGCCGCACGATCTCGTCGTACTTCTTCGGGTGCAGGATCGCGAACGCCAGATCCTCGAGCTCCCACTTGACCGTGGCCATACCGAGCCGATGTGCCAGTGGCGCAATGACTTCCAGCGTCTCGCGCGCCTTCTTCGCCTGCTTCTCCGGCGGCAGGAAGCGCATCGTGCGCATATTGTGCAGCCGGTCCGCGACCTTGATCACCAGCACCCGAGGATCGCGGGCCATCGCGATGATCATCTTGCGGATCGTCTCGGCCTCCGCGGCCGCGCCCAGGTTGACCTTGTCCAGCTTGGTCACGCCGTCGACGAGATGGGCCACCTCGGATCCGAAATCCGCGGTCAGCTCGTCCAGCGAATAGCCGGTGTCCTCGACGGTGTCGTGCAGCAGGGCGGCCACCAGCGTGGTGGTGTCCATCCCCAGTTCGGCGAGGATGTTGGCCACCGCCAGCGGGTGGGTGATGTACGGGTCACCGGACTTGCGGAACTGGTGCGAGTGCTTCTCGTCGGCCACGTCGAAGGCGCGCTGCAGCAACTGCAGATTCGCCTTGGGATACAGC
>NZ_BAFW01000156.1 GCF_000308535.1 Nocardia cerradoensis NBRC 101014
ATCCGTCCCGATCGCCGTTCGCCGGACGACGGCGGCCGGGCTCCGGCTCCGCCCGCCGCATCGAACGCTCACCGCCCGATCCGGGACTCGCCGCATCGTCCCCGCGCCGGCGTGGGCTTCCCGAGCCGCGCTCGTCGGAGATCCGGTCACCGCCCGGACGGCGTTGTGGCGCATCGTATTCGGGCGCCGGGCGACGGTCGGTCTCCCGCCGGGGAGCCGCGGCGCCTCGGGTGCGTCCCGCACCGTCCACACCGGCACCCGTGCGCGAGTGCCCGGTCGCCCGCCCACCGTGTTCGGGGGCCGCAGCGGCGTCCGGGCGGGCGCGTTCGCCCTCCTCGCGCCGCGCTCGCCGCCGCGCCGGGCGCAGCGGTACGTCGTCCCAATCGGCAGGTGCGCCACCGTACTCCGAGCGCGGCAGGCCGGGCGCGTAGGCCTCGATGCCCCACTCGTCGTCGTGGCCCGTCCGCGTGCGCGGCCGGGCCTGGACCGGATTCTCCGGATCCACCACCCGCTCGCTGTATCGCGGTGGTTCGCCCCGGTAGCGGACCGGTGGCTCGTGCTCACCTGCCATCTGCGCTCACCCCGCCAATGCCTTGGGAATACTCGCGTGTTCCGGCAGGATCACCCCGCAGCCGAGTGAGGCCGCGAAGGCCGCCGCCTGGTAGCGGTAGCAACGCCGGATCTTCAACCGCGCCTGTGTGGACAGGTCGCGGGTAATCGCTTCGATCCGCGGCAGATCACCGCGCAGCGGTTCGGTGATGGTGACGAGCGCGCCGAACCGGGTCACACCGTGCCCGCGCGCCTGTTCCTCGCGCGCCTGCTGGGTGGCGCCCACCCGCAGCGTCGCCGAGGCGGAGACCACGCCCCGCTCGCTCTGCTGCGCGACCAGCGCGTTCTTGTAGTCGTCATCCACGATCTCGGCGGCGTCGGCGGCCGAATGCGGCCGGTAGACGATCGCGATCCGCTTGCGCGGGACCTCCGGATTCGGCGCCAGCAGCCGCTGCAGCACCCGCTCGTCGACCGCGCCCTCGGGTGCGGCGTCCATCTCCCAGGTGACCGAGCGGCCGCCGTCGTGGATGAACTGATCCCAGCGTTCCTCGTGCGAGATCGGGCCCGCGTCTGCCCAATCCAGCCCGTGCCCGCCGATCTCGCCGGCGGCCACTTCCAGATCGGCCTGCGCGGCCGGGTCGTAGCTGCGGCGGATGAACGAGATCACCTCGTCGGCCGACATCGGCTGCGCGCGCACGCCCGCTTCGGCCAGCGCCGCGCAGATTCCCGGCAACCGGCGGCCGATCTCGACGGCCTCCTCGGCCGGATTCTTGCGTCGTTCGGCGGTGGTGGCCTTGAACGTGAGCGCCACCCGCGGCAGCAATTGCACGCGCTCCTGCGGCAATTCGGTCGCCAGCTCGTACATCACCTGCTGTGCCAGCGCCGGCGATTCCGGCCGGGTGATGGTGGAAACCTCGGTGAGCAAACGGTTTCCGGTTTCCGGGACGGTGTCGATCACCGGAACCACCGCGACGATGTCGGAGGTCTGGCCCAGCGAGGCCAGGAAGGTGCCCCACGCGGACACCCACCGATCGATCACCGGCTGGTCGACCGCCTCGTGACCCTGCGGCCAGGCCCGCAACACGACCGTGTACTGCGCGAACTGCGGCAGATGGATCATGCCGAAGCTGTAGCCGCCGGCGTCGATTCCCTCGTACAGCCGCGAGGGCGCCATCAGGCCGGGCAGGCGCGCGACACCGCCGGGAATGCGGGAGAACCGGCCGCCGCGATAGACGTGCTCGCCCTTGCTGCGGCCGCGCAACCAATGGAACATCATCAATCCCGTCTCGTAACCGGAGCGGCCCCCCGTCCGCCACACCAGTGGAACCATCACGACCACACCGATGATCGCGATGAACAACGCCGGTTTCGGCCCGGCGACCAGCGCCGTCATCAGGGCGGTGATGACGACGACGAAGCCGAGCACCGTCTCTCCCCAGCGCAACCCGAAAAGGCCTGCGCTGCGGGGCTTCTGCCACAGCCCGTACGAGCGGCGCTCGTAGGTGTCGGTCGTCGTCATCGCGGAATGGTGCTCCTGCCGAGGTCGGGTGCGCGGTTGGCCCAGCGGTCACCGGCGATATCGCCCATGGCTTCGTCGGCGCGATTGAGGTGCGCGCCCGCGGCCCGGGCCGTCGCGATGTTGTTCATGACTCGCGACGCGCCGGATGGTACCGCCGCCGCACCGCCGGGGCCGCGCGGACTCGCGGGCGCCTGCTGACCCCCGCCACCGCCGCCCGGGCGCGG
>NZ_BAFW01000155.1 GCF_000308535.1 Nocardia cerradoensis NBRC 101014
ACCGACGTGATCGTCGGCTTCCGCTACCCGTACGTCGCCGGCGACGACACCGAGCCGCTCGCGGACAAGATCGCGCATCTGGAGAAGTACGCAGAGAAGGTCATCGCCAAGGTGTGACCGGCGGCGCGAGCGGTCGATCGGTTCAGCCGCGCTTGGCGAAGCCGAGATCGATCACCGCCTCGCGCTCGGCCGCGAGTTCGGCGACGCTGAGATCGATACGCGCACGCGAGAATTCGCCGATCTCCAGATCCGGCACGATCGAGTATTCACCACCGGCACAGGTCACCGGGAACGAACTGATGAGCCCTTCCGGAACCCCGTAGGACCCATCGGAGGGCACAGCCATCGACACCCAGTCACCGGCCGCGGTGCCCAGCACCCAATCGTGGACGTGGTCGATGGCCGCACTCGCCGCACTGGCCGCCGAGGACGCCCCGCGTGCGGCGATGATCGCGGTACCACGCTGCTGGACGGTGGGGATGAAGGTCTCGCGCACCCAGGCCGGATCGTCGATCACGCGATCGGCCGGTTGACCGCCGATCAGCGTGTGGCTGATATCCGGATACTGCGTCGCGGAGTGGTTGCCCCACACCGTCATTCGAGTGATCGAAGAGCCCGGGGCACCACTGCGCGCGGCGAGCTGGGCGATGGCCCGGTTGTGGTCGAGGCGGGTCAGCGCGGTGAAGCGCGCCGCCGGCACGTCGGGCGCGTTGCTCATCGCGATGAAGGCGTTGGTATTGGCCGGATTTCCGACCACCAGCACCTTCACATCGTCGGCCGCACTGGCGTTGATGGCCGCCCCCTGATCGGTGAAGATCGGCCCGTTGGCCGCCAGCAGATCCGAACGCTCCATCCCGGCGGTACGCGGCCGGGCGCCGACCAGCACGGCGATCGAGGCGCCGTCGAATCCCGCCCACGGATCGTCGCTGATGTCGATCGATTCGAGCAGCGGGAAAGCGCCGTCCTCGAGCTCCATCGCCACCCCTTCGACGGCGCCGACGGCCGCAGGGATCTCCAGCAACCGCAGCCGCACGGGCGTCTGTGGCCCGAGCATGGCGCCGGAGGCGATGCGGAACAGCAACCCGTAGGCGATCTGACCGGCGGCTCCGGTGACGGTGACGGTCACGGGCGTGCGGGCGGCATTGCTCACGACAACTCCTTGTTCACGAGAACTCGACGGTCGGCTTCGATCTTCACCCTAACGATCCTCACCGGCCGAAACCCGGCACCGTGAGCAACCAGACAGCGCGAGCGGATCCGCACCGTCCCGCAACCGTTTTCGACGATCGGTCCACCGGCTCGCCCGCACACACGGAAGGGGTGCCACCCCTCCGGCGGCACCCCTTCTCGCGACAGCTCAGATGCACCAGACGACACTGCCCAAGGGGAAGCAGATCGCGACGGAACCGTCGATGTCGCTCGCCGTCGGCGACGCGCCCGATGGGGTCGAGGCAGACGCGGCGGGGGCTACGACAGCACCGAGGGCCACTGCGATGGCGGCAACCGCGGCTGCTTTGCGGAATTTGATGGCATGCATGGCGAACCCTTCGTTTTCGAACTATTTCGATCCTGAAAAATCTTGCGACTCTCAGTGTTCGCTGTGCGCCTCCGCATTTCCAGACATGAAAGCGTCAAACCAGGGGTTACCGAATACCGGTGTGGTCACAGACCTGGCCAGGTGCCCAGATTCACAACCGGCGAAGTAAGCCGAAAGGTTGCCCACCGGGGCGGATGCCGAAACGTAGTCCCACACACCATTCGCAACTCTGTTACGAAACCGTGACCACACATTATGTCCGATTCGTCCCGAACGGCGATCAGGAGGCGATGTCGCGGCTCAGCGTGGCGATATCGCTGTCGCTCAGCCGCACGGGCTGCACGATGTCGCGGGCCCGCACCAGCTGCACCGCCCGATACAGCGGCCGCTCCGCCAGCCCGGCGTCACGAGCCTCGGCTCGCAACTGCCCGACCAGCAATCCGGACAATGCCAGGGCGGCGGCCAGCTCCGCGGACGAGAGCGCGTCGGCGAGCGTACGCAACCCCAGGATGTGCAGTTCACGTCCGCTACCGGCATCGGTGTACATCGCCAGCGGCACGGTCTGGGTCCGGCCACCGGCGGTGATGCGCAGCGCGATCCGGCTCAGCCTCCCCGGGTACACGAGCACCTCGACACCCGTCGCCGCGGCGACGTCGAGCCGTCGCCGGCCCACCAGCGTCCGAGCCTCGATCACCGTGCCCGACAACCACATTCGCCGCCGCCGGACCGCCAGCGCGTAGATCGCCGTCGGCGCGCCGAGCACCGCGCCGACCACGACACCGGCCGGCCAGCTCACGACCAGCCCCACCACCACGCCGACGACGACACCCGCGCCGATCGCACCCAGCGCCAGCCGCCGCAGCATCGGCGCGTACAGCTCCGGTGCGATGAGGTCGAGGCCGACCGGTTGCGGCGCCGCGGAATTCACGCGCCGGACCGGACGGGCCGCTGACCGGAAACCGATGCGCGCCACGGAATTCGAGACATGCTCGGACCGTACTACCGCTGCCCGGCCAGCGCCGCCGACACCTGCGCCACGACCTCGGCGAGCGGGATCTGACGCTGGTCGCCCGAGCCGAGATCCTTCAAGCCCACCTGTTCGTCGGCCAGATCACGGTCGCCGAGGACCAGGGCGAACGCCGCACCGGACCGATCGGCCGCCTTCATCGCGCCCTTCACGCCGCGTCCACCGTAGGCCAGATCGACCCGGATCCCGGCCGCGCGCAGTTCGGCCGCGAGGACGACCAGCCGGGCCATCGCGGCCTCCCCCAGCGGCACGCCGAACACGTCGACCCGCGCCGGTTCGCCCGCGGCCTTACCCTCGGCCTGCAACGCCAGCATGGTGCGATCGACGCCGAGCCCGAACCCGATCCCGGACAGCGGCTGGCCGCCCAGTTCCGCCATCAGCCCGTCGTAGCGGCCACCGCCGCCGATACCCGATTGCGCGCCCAGGCCGTCGTGGACGAATTCGAAGGTGGTCTTGGTGTAGTAGTCCAGACCACGCACCATGCGCGGATTGATCACATACGGCACGCCCAGCGCGTCCAGGTGGCCCAGCACCTGCTCGAAGTGGGCCTTCGCGGAGTCGGAGAGGTGGTCGAGCATCAGCGGCGCGCCGGCGGTCAGGGCGCGGACCTCCTTGCGCTTGTCGTCGAGTACCCGCAGCGGGTTGATCTCGGCGCGCCGGCGGGTGTCCTCGTCCAGCGGCAGCGCGAACAGGAATTCCTGCAGAAGTTCCCGATACTGCGGCCGGCAGGTCTCGTCGCCGAGCGAGGTGATCTCGAGCCGGAAGCCCTCGAGTCCCAGCGACCGGAACCCCGCGTCGGCGACGGCGATCACCTCGGCGTCCAGTGCCGGATCGTCGACGCCGATCGCCTCCACGCCCACCTGCTGCAACTGCCGGTAGCGACCGGCCTGCGGCCGCTCGTAGCGGAAGAACGGGCCGGAATAGCACAGTTTGACCGGCAGCTGGCCGCGGTCGAGGCCGTGTTCGATCACCGCCCGCATGACGCCCGCGGTGCCTTCCGGCCGCAGGGTCACACTGCGTTCGCCCCGGTCGGCGAAGGTGTACATCTCCTTGGTGACCACATCGGTCGATTCGCCCACCCCGCGCGCGAACAGCGCGGTGTCCTCGAAGACCGGCAACTCCACATGCCCGTATCCGGCCAGTCGCGCGGCGCGCACGAGTCCGTCCCGTACGGCGACGAACTCCGCCGAGGCGGGCGGCACATAATCCGGAATCCCTTTCGGGGCGGTGAAGCTGCTGGTCTTGGTCACAATGGACCAGTTTCCCCCACCCGGACGCGGCAAGTCCAACCGGTTCGCCCTCCACCGAGCCGAGCTGGGCAATTGTACGGAACGATCGGGGGAAGTTAGGGGTCGTCTCAGGAAGTGATGGCACACTCTTATGCCGATACGCAACCGACACGGGAGGACCGGGTAGTGCCGACCAACGAACAGCGACGAGCGGCGGCCAAGCGCAAGCTGGAACGCCGACTGGAGCGACAGGCGCAGCGTGCGCGCAAGCGTAAGCAGCTGGCGATCGCCGGATCGGCGCTCGGTGTGGTCGTGGTCGTCGCGGCCGGCGTCGGGATCTACTACCTGACCCGCGGCGACGACACCCCCAACGCCGCGGCCAAGACCCCCGACGCGTCGCTGTCGTCCACTCCGCAGGCCGCCGCGCCACCGGAGGCCAAGCCGAAGACCGCGACGGTGAGCTGCGCCTACACCGACGGGGGCCAGGCCGCGAAGGCGGTACACAAGCCTGAGCAGACCGAGGTCTCGACCACGGGCTCACCGAAGGTCGCCATCGACACCAACCGCGGGCCGATCGGCATTTCGCTCAACGCGGGTGAATCCCCCTGCACGGTCAACAGTTTCGTGAGCCTGGTGCAGCAGAAGTTCTACGACGGCACCCCCTGCCACCGCCTGACCACCGGCGAGGGGCTCAAGGTGCTGCAGTGCGGCGATCCCAGCGGTCAGGGCAACGGCGGGCCGGGGTACGCCTTCCCCAACGAATACCCGACCGACCAATTCGCCCCCGGCGACCCCAACGCGCAGCGCGTTCCGGTGCAGTACAAGCGCGGCGTGGTGGCGATGGCCAACAGCGGACCGGACACCAACGGCAGCCAGTTCTTCCTGGTCTACGGCGATTCCCAGCTGCCGCCGCAGTACACCATCTTCGGCACCGTCGACGAGGCCGGACTGAAGACGCTCGACGCCATCGCCAAGGACGGCGTCGAGGATCCCTCGACCGGCGACGGCGCGCCGAAGCAGCCGGTCACCGTCAAGACGATGCAACTGAGCTGAGCCCCCGGCGCTGCCCCGGATCCCCCTGCGATGGACCGGATCCGGGGTTAGGCTGCCCTGCTCCGCGCTGGTAATCTCGTAGAACGGGACTGCGCTGAAGGTGGGGCGCCGCCACGGCGAATCGACCGTTCGTGTGGCGGAGTCCGATACGAAGCATCAGAATCGTCCACAGAGACAACTGCAGCATCGGGGAGCAGGCAATGGCCGAGGAACTCGACGACATCGGCCGCGAGACAGCGGCTTTGATGAGGCAAATGTTGCAGCTTGCGACACTGGTCGCACTGCGCACCCGCGAACGCGGTCAGCGAGAAGCCGAAGCGCGCGTGAAGGTCACCCAGGAGCGGGTCAAGGAGACCCGCGAGCGGTTGCTGCGCGAGGCCCGTGAGGCCAAGGCGAAGGATCCGCGCAACCTGGAATTGGCCCGGATGCTCGAGCGCCCCGCTCTGGAACGGGGTATCTCGCTGGAGAAGGGCCTGGAACACTCCCGGGTGGCGCGCGGCGCCCGCGCCGCCGCCGACCGGCAGAAGGCACGTGAACGCGAACTGACCCGGTACGACTCTCCCGAGCGGCGGCAGGCCTTGGCCGCCCATCTGTCCCGCGTCGGCGTGGCGCCGGAATTGGCGGCCGTGCGCATGCTCATGGATGTCAGTCAGGCACAGCCGCCGCAGGCCGCGGTCCGCACCCGGCCGGAGGAACCGCCGCGGGTCACCCGGGCGCGCGAACACGACGAGCGGATGCGCGAGCGCGAACGCAACCGCGAACGCAACCGCTGACCACCCCGCTCACGACTGTGCCGCCGACCCCGAACGGGCGGCGGCACAGTCGTTTTCGCGGCAAACAGGCAGATCGGTCCTGGTCGGCGGATCAGCCCTTGTTCGGATCGGCATTGCTCGGTTCGCCGAACATGCCCTGCTGAGGCGGAGTGAGCGGGAGCGGACTGAGCATGTCCTTGTGGCCGTTGCGCACACTGCAGTATTTGAACGGTCCGCGCGGATCGAACAGCTTGTTCATATGGGGGTCGGCGTGGTCCAGAAACCACACGCTCATGCCCGTCTGCGGGTCCTGGCGCAGGTATTCCCATGCGCGCCACAGGGCTTCGAGTCGCATCGCCGCCTCGGCGTGCTTCCACCATTCGGGGCACCACACCGTATCGGTGAGGTCGGTGACCTGACGCCGATAGATGAGGCTGAGGTAGTTCTCCACGAACTCGACCACGTTCGAGTAGATCATGTCCTGGGGCTGGTCGTTCACAGCGGGCGAACCTCCTCGGGCTGTCCGTAGGTCGCGGGCGGCTCACCGGGCATCGACCCGCCGTCGAGGACCGTCCGCTCGCCCACGAGATCACTCATTGTGGTGCGGCGCTGCGGATCATGCTGTTCGATCGACTTGCGCACCTCGGCAGCGTACTCCCCTTCCCACCACGGCACGGTGCGCACGAGCACCGCCGGCGCACCCGAGGAGAACACCACGGCCCGCCCGCGCGGCAGGGTGGCCAGTGCGTTCGGGTTGAGGGTCCGCGACGACCCCAGCGAACGCGAATAACTCTTGCCGCCTTTGGATTCCGAGACCGACGACGAGATGGAGTCGTAGTCGCCGATCGCCTCCGAGCGGGCGGCCAGGAAGGTCATGTCGTCGATTCCGGGGCCGAGGACCTTGATATTGGCCGCCGCCCACAGCGCCTCCATCCCGGCCTGCCCCCAGCACCGCACGCCCTGCGCCCAGGACTGCAGCACGGTCATGACGACGATGCCGCGAGATCCGAAGTGGCTGTACTGCTTCGGCAGATCCTTCCAGCGCACGATATTGGCCGCCTCGTCCAGCACCGCGAGCAGCGGAATGGACAGCCGGCCCAGGTGTTCATGGGTCGCCTTGCGCATCGCGACGTCGACGACGGCTTCGGTGAGGGCGCTGACCAGCGGGCCCGCCGAACCGCGTCCCTCCAGCGACAGGCAGTACAGCGTCGAATTCCGGTCCAGGAAATCCCATTCGTCGAACTGGTAGCGGTCACCGCCGGGTGTGACCCACTGGTGCACATTCGACAGTTTCAGGCAGCGCACCATCTTCTTCGCGGTGCCGAAGATGCTGTCGCGGACCCGTTCGGCGGTGTTGTACTGCTGCGCCAGGCCGGAGGCGACCAGGTGGTGGCTCGCGGCGCGCAACAACTGCACCGATTCGGTATTGCTCGGGTCGGTCACCCACTCCCACACCTGGGTGATCGGCCGGTTCGCCACGGCCGCGGCAAGGAATAGACCGGCGAGCAGATCTTCGGCCTCCGGGTCGAAGTAGCTGTCGGGAGTGCCGTCGCTGTCCTCGGCATCGGCGAAGTGGCCGGCCAGCCGGGCCGCGCGCATCTCGCAGCCCTCGTGCCGGGCGTCGACCCAGCCCAGCGGATCCCAGTACCAGGTGGCGTGCGTCTCCCCCGCGACACCCTGCGGGTCGAAGACGAAGGCACGAGATCCCTTGCCCTCGCGCACATCTCGGGTCGCGTCGACCACATCGCGCTTGTTGGAGGTCACCAGCACCGGGCCGATCGCCGACAGGATCGCCGGAATCACGCGGGAGGTCGTCTTACCCTGGCGCGGACCCCAGATGTCGAGATGCAGATCTTCGTAGGAGCCGAACAGCATCACACCGTCGACCACCCCGACACCGATCGGCACGCCCGGCGAATCGTCGTAGCCGAGCCGCACACCCAGTTGTTGAGCCTTGTCCCGGACCCCGGCCTCGGTGAGGGCGGCGATCGCCCCGCCGCTGCCCATGTATTGGGCCTTGTCGTCGACGGGCAGCTTCCCCCGGTTGCGGCGCTTCTTCATCTCCCGCCGCACGAACACGATGCCGGCGACGACCAGCACGACGAGCAGCACGATCACCGTCGAGGCGGTCGGCCACTCCAGTTGCCCGCGAGCGATCTTCGCGATGCAGGCGATCGGATTGATCGGCACATCCTGGGGCACCGTCGACAGCTTGTTGCCCACATGCAGTGCGACCCAGAGGGTGCCGAGCACTGCGAAACCGATGTAGATCAGATACAGGGCGAGGTCCGGTCCCGGATCGGCCGGGTCCTTCACCTTCTTCGCCATCTCGCCTCCTGAGGTGACCGAGTATGTGGCCGTGGCTCAACGGAATCCGTCGAGCCGCCAGCCGTCGGGGGTGCGGACGACGGTGGCGATCACCGTCGTGGGGGGTAGCGTCTCGCGGGAACCGTCGGAGTGCACGGCGGTCTGCTCGATACCGATCTTGAACTGCTGGTGATCCGAATCGCCATTGCCCGGGGCCTGTTCGCCGGAGGCGAAGGTGAAGGCCTCCACGCGCACGCCCGAACGCCCCCATTCGGCCCAGCGCAATGTCGGTTTCGGCGTCTCCTCGCCCGGCGGCGCGTCGAGTGTGCGAAGCAGGCTGGGGCCCAGCCACTTCCGCGCCCGCGCCAGCGACGCTCCCTGCATCTCGGTGGCCGGATACCAGGTGAAGATCTCGCGCAGCGCGGCCACGGCGACACCGTCGGGAGTGCCGGGATCGGGTGCCGGGGCGGCCTCGAGCTGACGCGGAGTCGACGTGGCCGACGCCGGTGGTTCGGCCCGCTCGGACCCTCCCGCGCAGCCGGACAGCAGTGCGACGCTCACCACCAGCATCACCACCAGGTTCGCGTAGACGGCCCGTGCCGTAGGTCGGCGGCCCGGCGCCCGGAACGCCGGGCGCTGTCTCCAGGTTATCGGTCCCGCACCGCGTCGTGTCGTCACAACACCCTCCGTAACCGCGCGTCACCGGGGACGGGCGCCTCGCTCACACCCGAGGGGTCCCCGGCACGGATCATCCGGCCGTTGCCGGCGTAGATGCCGACCTCGGCCGGGCCGCGCACCCCGAAGCGGGAGAACACCAGATCGCCCGGCTGGGCATCGCGCATCGGCACCTCGGCCCCCGCCTCCCACTGTTGTTCCGCGGTCTGCGGCAACGTCTTCGCGCCCGAGGAGGCCGCGAACACCGCGGCCGAGGTCAGGCCGGGACCGTCCAGTCCACCGCCGGTCGGGCCCTGCGGGCCACCGCCACCCCACACGTACGGGGTGCCCATCCACTGCTGGGCCGCGGCGAGGATGTCGGCGCCCGCCGAACCGTGACCGGGCTGGAATCGGCCCATCGATCCGGGCGCCCGATATTGCGCCTCCATGGCGAGGATATTCGTGACGTAGGGCCGGGTTTCGGAGAAGTGCGCGGCCAGCTGATTCGGCATCCCGCCCGAGGCGAGGACCGCCCCCTCACCGGCGTTGTAGGCGGCCAGCGACAGCGGCACCACATCGCCGTGCACCTTGCCCTCGCCGATCCACCGCTCGACCTGATGGGCGATCGAACACATGTAGCGCCCCTGGGCGATGATCGCGTCGCCGTCGTCCCACAGGCTGGCCTGCCCGTTGCCGTCGGCGTCGAGCAGATAGGGGTGCCCGTCGTCGGGATCGGTGGCCCGGGCCGTGGTGGGCAGGAATTGGGCCAATCCCTCGGCGCCGGCGGGCGAGGTGAGCCCGCGCTGGAATCCGGATTCCTGACGGCCCTGGGCCGCCAGCACCGACGCGGTGATCTCCGGGCACAGCGAACCCGCACGGCGATACCAGATTTCGAGCTCCGGCGGCACCTTGCCGTCGGCGAGCGCACCGCCGGCGCTGCCGAATCCCCGGCTGCACAGCGGGTTCACCGAATACGGGAAGGCGCCACCGCCACTGGGCGTCAACGCGCCGTCGAGCCACGGCAGCGGATCGATCTGGTGCCCGCCCGTCAGGCGCCCGCCGGGCACGATCTCGAAATGCAGGTGCGGACCGGAGGATTCGCCCGCCGATCCGACCGCGCCGATCTCCTGACCGGCCCGCACCCGCTGCCCGACCCGGACCTTCACCCCGCTCGCCCACTCGTGGCCGTAGACGGCGGAGAAGGGGCGGCCGTTGACGTCGACGGAGTCGATCACGATCCAGTTGCCGAAACCCGAGGCCGGACCGGCGGCGACGACGACACCGTCCGCCACCGCGAACTCCGGGGTGCCGTCCGGTGCGGCCAGATCCACGCCGAGATGGGTGCCGCCGCGGGCGCCGAACGTGTCCGACACCGTGAACGATCCGCCCGGCAGCGGCCAGGTGCGCCGGATCGGCGCGATCCCCGCCGCCAGCGACGGCGCGCCCGTTACACCCGGATTCGCCTGTGCGGCAGGGATATCGGCCGCACCGGGAGTAGCCGTGGTCGAACCGTGCGGGTCCGTCGTGGTCGGCGTGGTGGAACCCGACTCCGTCGCCCGCGCCGCCCACGGCGCACCGGAGGTGTCCGGCAGCCCCGAACCGGGTGCGGTCGGCTGATCGGCGCACGGATCCTCCGAGGAGGGCAGCACGATCACCACCACGAGGGTGATCAGCGAGACGACACCGCCGAGCACGAGGGCGGTGAGGGTTTTCGCGTTCACCGCGCACCCGTCATGTCGCGCGGCGGGTTTCGTTCAAAGTTTCCACCAGGGTGCGATTCATTTCCGCCGCGGCCGCCAACTGCTGTTGCAGCAGCGCCACTTTGCGGCGCAGGGCCACGGCGTCCATCCGTTCCAGGCTGGGCCCCTCCGCGGCACGCACCCAGTTGCGCACCGAATTGGTGTGCACGCCGATCTGTTCGGCGACGACCCGGCAGGCCTCCGACTCGCTGCGCAGTTTGTCGGTGAGCGCGACGACCTGTTCCACCGCCGCCTTCCGCACCTGCGGCGACACTCTCCGGTATGACCTGTGCGGCATCACGCGGCACTCCCCTCGTCGCCCCGCCGGGCCGTGGATTCGGTGAATTCGCTGAAACGCTGGTTGGTCTCGTGGATTCCGCTCTCTTTTTCCGACACGGTGAACTCCATGTGGAACGGGATGCCGGGGCGGCGATCCTCACCGATCTTGAGCAAGAACTTTCCCGTGCCGGGCGCGGGCGGGCGGGCCTGCCCCGGTTTGAGCGCCTCGCCGGTCAGCGCCTGCGGGGCCGACCAGCTGGTGACCATCTCCTCCTCGGCGGAGGTGAACGGGATCGTCGAGTCCAGGCGGCTGATCTCCTCGGGCGGTAGCGCACCGAAGATCTTGGCGCGCGCGCGTTCCAGGAAGCCCAGCGCCTTGGCGATCGCGGCCTCGGATCCGAGCGATTGCAGGTCCTTGATGGTGTGACTGATCATTATCAGCGAGGTCGCCATGCCGCGCTGCAGTCGGGTCAGCTCGTCGACGCGGTCGACCATGAAGTCACCGAGTCCCAGCACCTGCCACAGCTCGTCCATGACCACCTGGAAGTACCGCTGCGGCCCCAGTTTGCCGTCGGCGAGGACGTGTGCGGCCTCCACCGAGGCGAATCCGTCGGCCCAGCAGGCCAGCATCACACCGGCTTTGAGCTTTTTGTCCCCGGTCGGGATATGCGAGACGTCGATGCAGACCGCCACCGAGGAGGTGTCGATCGGTGTGGTGGTCTGACCGTTGAAGACCGCACCGAACGGTCCCTGGGTCAGCGCCCGCAGCGACCGCCGCAATCCCTTGGTGGCCTCGTGGTATTCCTCGGTGGTGTCGGCGCCGGCGTCGAGCATCAGTTCCTGGCCGCCGCCGACCACCACCTCGAGCAGATCCTCCATGATGGGTGGTGATTCCGGCGCGAAGCCGCTGCCCTCGCGGTACAGGATGCGCAGCGCCGTGGAGATCAGGGTCTCCTCGTAGTCGCGCACGCGGGCGCCACGCACGAGTTCGACCAGACCGGCGATCAAGGTGACCTGGCGGGCCCGCAGTTCCTGGGTCACCTGCAACTGCAGCTCGGGGAGGTCGGCCAGCAACGGGACGATCGAGCCGAGCACACCACCCGCGAGCGGATTCAGTTTGCCGTGTCCGTAGCCGAGGTCGATGACCTGTCCGCCGACCATCTCCACCAGCTTGCGGTAGTCCGGTTTCACATCGGCCAGGATCAGCGGCGTGATCCCCTGCGCGACACCGCCGAGCACGATGCGGCGCACCAGCGAGGATTTACCGAAACCGTTGAGCCCCAGCACGAACAGGCTCGGCGCGGTGATGAAGCTGCCGCGCATGAACCAGTTCATGGGGTCGAAGCACACCGGAGCGCCGGTGTGCAGATGCGAGCCGAGCGGGGTGCCGATCAGCGGTGCGCCGGCGCCGACCGACCACGGCCACAGGCCGGCGACCTGCGCTGTCGTGGCGCGGTATTCGACCGGGCGGCCCACCACGTTCATCCGGCCGCCGCCCGCTCCGACATAGCCGCGATCGGTCAATTGCGCCGTGCCACGGTCGAATCCGTCCTCGACGACCGATTCGATGCGGGCCGCGGCGTTGACGCGGCGCAGGTCGTCGGTGCGGATCCGGAACGCCGCCCAGGCGGCGCGCAATCCGGCGCCCTCGCGGGCCACCGCCTCCAGCCGCGCCCGGGCCGCATCGTCGAGCAGCGGCGGGCCCTGATTCTTCTTCTTGGCCGGTTTGTTGCGCCGATCCCGCCGGTTGCCCGCCTCGCCGTCCGCTCGCGACGCTCGCGACAGCTGTTCGTAGGAGGCCATTTTCGAGCCGTTGCGATCACGCAGTGTGCGCTGCCCCCGGCCCGTGCGCCGGGCGGGCGGTGTCTCCGTGCGCCGGCGCGCCGTTCCTGCGCCGTATTCGGTGCGCGTACTCCGCCGCGGCGCCGGCTCGTAGTCGCCGGTCATGTAGCGCCCTCCGCGCGTCTCGGGCGATACCTGGTCGAATCCGGCCGGCAGCTCGGCCGATTGCGGGGTGCCATGCGCATAGGACATCTCTCGATCGTCGGACCGGTCCTCCGGCCCGCCCACCCGGCGCCGGGTACGTGCCCCGGCCGAATTGTCGTGTGCCGCATCGTCGTCGGCGCCGCGTGACGTGGCGGTCGGTTCACCGCCGGAGCGGGCCGCGATCCCGTCGTCGGCGCAGACACCGCCGGCCGCATCGGCTGGACCGCTCGCACGGGAACGCACGGATTCGGGGCTGCCCGCGAAGTCGGCAGCGGGCGAGTCGCCCCGCTCGGCCTCCTCGGCCGGCGCGGCGCGGTCGCCGTCCACGAGATCCGCGCCGTGGTCCGGCGAATCGTGGTGGGTCGGCACCGGACGCCTCGCGGTCGGCGAGTTCGCGTCGCCCGGCGAGGGCCGGGTCCCACCGGCCACCTGCCGTCGCGTGCCGCTCGTTGTCGGCGGGGTGACCGTATCGTGTTCGGCCCCACGGCTTTCGCGATCTGCGCTGTCCTCCGCGTCCGCGATCCGGCTGCTGGTTCGCAGCCCCGTCGCACCGGTCGTCGCGACGTCGTTGCCCGTCTCGGTGTTCTCCGCCAACGCCCTTCGCGGCGCTGAACTGCCGTCCGATCCGGCAGCGCGGCGCGGGCGCGTGCTCGGCCGTTCGGCTTCCCGGCCGTCGGCCGACCGGTCGCGTGCCGACTGCGACGTCGTCCGGCCGCCCCGGTTCCGCTCGGACTCGATCGCGTCCCCGCCCGCACGGCCGCGGGCGCCGC
>NZ_BAFW01000154.1 GCF_000308535.1 Nocardia cerradoensis NBRC 101014
GTGCACGACCGCGCCGCTTTCCTCGGTCCAAACGGTCGACTCGATGCCGGGGGCGAGCTTGAGGTAGTGGAAGCGCTGGATCGCGTGGCGGCCGACGTGCGGGCCCTCGGCGAGGGTGTACTCGATCGTCTCTGCGCCGAACTTGACCGGCTCGAACCGCCACCTCACGGGCGTGTAGATCTCGGCCTCCGGGTTGTACCAGTCGGCCTCGTACCAGCGAATGGTGCGGCCCATCATGCTCTGGATCATCGGGCTTCCTCCGTGGGCTTTCGTTGTTCCCGTCCGGGAGGAGCTCCGGTCCAGGCGGCTTCGACAGTAAGGTGGTTAGTCGCGAGTGTCAATAAATTGACAGAAAAGTCAGTACGGAACTTCGACCGAGGGGAATGCCATGGTGAAAATCGGTCCGAGCGGTCGGCGATTGACGGCAGACGACCTGCATCCGGGGGACGAGATCGAGCTCGGGTCCTATCTGCCTACCCGGGCGGAGATCGTGGAGTTCGCGAGCCGCTGGGATCCCCAGCCGCATCACATCGACATCGAGGCGTCTCGCGGGGGGTACTTCGGTGACGTGATCGCGAGTGGTGTGCACACGCTGGCGATCTATCAGCGGCTGAGTGTCGAGTCCGCACTTGCGCGCTGGGACGTCCTTGCCGGCGTGATGCTGCGTGAGGTGCGTCTGCCTGCGCCGGTCCGCCCGGATCGGGTGCTCACGGGGCGGATCGTGGTCCTCGAGGTCGACCTCGGGCATCCCGATCGCGGTCGGGTCGTGAAGGAAGGGGTTCTCCTCGATCCCGACGGCCGCGAAGTCCTTCGGCTCGTCGACGAGTCGCTGATCTGGCGCCGCGGAGCGAGGCGGTGAGCGCGAGGGAAGCTCCCGGGAGCATTCTTTCGACAGGAACGTAAAGTTCGAACACGTTGCTGACGTGAGTAAAGGTGTCGTCAGCGTCGGTGGCCGAGCGCTGAAGACGAGCGGCTAGGCCGGGTCGTCGGGAAGCATCACCGCCAGCGTCGCAAGATCCTCCTGGACCGCGTTGAGCACCTGCTGAGGGGTGCGCGCCGCGCCGCGCACCTCACGAGAACCGGCCGCCAGACCGCGTACGACCAGATCGCCGAACGTCTCCGCGATCTGGTCGATGTCGCTGTTGCTGCGAGCCCAGAAGGCCGTCCAATTCCACATGCCGATGATGGCGAGCGCGGTGATTCTCGCATCGACGACGCGGAACTCGCCGTTGCGCTGGCCCTCCTCGATGACGTCCATCAGCCGCCGTAGGACTCGCCGGCGGGTGTCCCTGTGCGCCTCCAGGAGCTCGGCGGGCAGTCCCGCCTCGCTCTGGAGGAGCAGGCGGAACCGTGCCGGGCTGGATGCGACCAGGCGGGTCATGCTGTCGACGATCGCGCGCAACCGATCGCTCGCGGAACCCTGGGCATCGGCCTCGGCGGAGACCAGCGCGAAGCCGGCGTCGGTGAGCTCGTGCACGATCGTGCTGAGCAGCTCCTCCTTGCTCGACACGTAGTAGTACAACGCAGTCCGGCTCACGCCCAGAGCACTGGCGATGTGCTGCAGCGTGGTGCCGCCGTACCCCTTCTCGGCGAACAGCTTGGCCGCCACGTCGAAGACCTGGGTCTCGATGATCTCCCGGCCTATGCGAGAGCGCTTGCTGCCCTTGGCGTCGCCGTCGGCGGCGGCCGCGAGATCGGCGTCGTCGTTCACCTTCGAGCTCATGCTGCGACTTTACGGCCCGGCCGGCCGGGGCGCGGAGAGGAGGCGGCGCCGCTACGGAGGTGGCGAACCTCTCGTGGCGGGTCCGCGACCACCGAGCGGCGCTGGTCCGCGAGTTTGTTGACAGTTATGACGAACTATTGACATGTGTGACGAATCACGCCTAGATTCTCGTCACACATCAAGCCGCCCGTTCGGGCGACAGGCCAGAAACGAGGAAGTGACCGTGGCTGCAACACTGCGTGGACTTGAAGGCAAGAACGTCCTGATCACCGGGGCCGCCAAGGGCCAGGGGTATAGCCACTCCCTGGCCTTCGCCGAGGCCGGAGCGAACATCGCCGCGCTCGACATCACCGAGGAGATCCCCGACATCTATCCGCTGGCCACCGCGCAGATGCTCGAGGACACGGTGGCGGCCGTGGAGGCTCGCGGACAGCGGTGCATCGGCCTTCCGTGCGATATCCGCGACGAGGCACAGGTCGAGGCGAGCGTCAACAAGGCGCTCGAGTTCTTCGACGGGCGCATCGACATCGTCGTCAACAACGCCGGTATGGCTGCCATGGACTCGATTCAGACGATGCGCTCGCACGTGATGGACGCGATCATCGACACCGTCGTCAAGGGCCACATGTACGTCGCCAAGTACACCGTCCCGAACATGATCGGCCGCGGCAGCGGGAAGATCATCAACATCTCCTCGGGCGTCACGATGTCGGGCCACGCCCAGATCTCGCACTACGTCGCGGCCAAGCACGCGATCCAGGGCCTGACCAGCTCCTGGGCCATGGAGTTGTCCGAGTTCGGCATCAACGTGAACGCGATCGCCCCGACGACCATCAAGCCCGGCGAAGGCCAGGGCTCGGGGATGGTCCTCGGGTTCGCCAACGAGCTCGGGCTCGATCCTGCCGAAGCGTTCGAAGCCCTCTCCGCGGGCAACATGCCCGGTGCGAAGTGGCGCACAGAGTGCTCCCACGTCACCGATGCCGTGCTGTTCCTTGCCTCCGACAATGCCGACCAGATCACCGGTGTGGTTCTTCCGGTCGACGCCGGGCAGGGGGCGAAGTAACGATGACCACCACAGACTCGCCTATGAAGGCCCTGTTCGACGGGGATGCGAAGAGCATCCAGTGCCCGTACCCGAGCTATGCCAGGCTGCGGAACGAGGCGCCGGTCTTCCACGACCCCGAGCACGACATTTACGTCGTGACACGGCATGCCGACATCGAGGCCGTCAATACCCAGCCCAAGCTCTTCTCCAGCCAGAACCCCATCGGTCCGACGGTCACCGAGGCCGTCACGGCGATCGGACGGGCCTTGTCGGAGGCCAGCCCGGAGTTCATCGAGCGCGTTCGCGTGGTGTTGGCCAAGGGTGACGTGCTGTTCACTCAGGATCCTCCGGTCCACACCCGGCACCGCCGGGTCCTGAACAAGGCGCTCACCCCGCGGGCGATCGCGCGGATCGAGCCCCAGATCCGCGAGGCGTGCCACGAGCTCATCGACGGGTTCGCCACACCGGGTGAGCCTTGCGAGGTCGAGTTCATCTCGGCGTTCTGCGACCCGGCTCCGATCCGGGTGCTGGCCGCGCTGCTGGGCGTTTCGGCTGAGCGCTCGGCCGATTTCGCCCGCTGGGCGGATGCGATCAACTCCTCGACCGGCACCACGATGTCCAACGAGGCCCTGTTGGCGTCGCTGGATACGCAGGCAGAGTTCTGGCAGTTCTTCGAGGCCGAGTTCGCCGATCGGGTCGAGAACCCGGGCGATGACCTGCTGACCTCGATCGTCCAGGCACGCGATGACGACGGCACTCCTCTGACGCCCAACGAGATGGTCGCATTCTGCAGCCAGCTGGTGGCGGCGGGAGCCGACACCACCAGCAAGCTGATCTCCTCGTTCATGTACATGCTGTGTGAGGACCCCGAATTGATGGCGCGGGTGCGCTCGCACCCCGACGACCTCCCGCGATGTCTGGAGGAGGCGCTGCGCCTCGAGTCGCCGATCCAGGGGCTGTTCCGCATCGCCACCGCCGACACCGAGATCGGCGGGGTCCCGATCCCCGCGGGTGCGCAGGTCTACGTCGTGTATGCCTCCGGCAACCGGGACGAGAGCATCTTCGACGAGCCGTGCAAGTACGACCCCGATCGTGACCGGCTGCGCTCGCACCAGGCGTTCGGGCACGGACCGCACGCCTGCCTCGGCGCTACGGTCGCGCGGACCGTCGCGCGGATCAGCTTCGAGGTCCTGCTCGAGCGGCTCGCGGACATCGAGCCGGCCGAGAGCGGGTTCGTTCCGCACTACAGCCCGAACTACATCATTCGCGGCATGGAGTCGCTACCGCTGCGGTTCACCGGGGTCGCACGCCGGGGCGCGGACCGATGACCTACGACATCAGGATCGACACCGAGGTGTGCATCGGGTCCGGCCTCTGCCTGGCAGCGCGCCCCGACGTGTTCGACATCAACGACGACGGCGTGGCTGAGGTCGTGGCCGGATCGCCGGCAATCCCGGGTGACGCCCAGATCGCCATCGCGCGGGGCTGCCCGTCCGGGGCGATCCGGCTCCACGACATCGCCAGCGGCGACGAGATCGACTTCTTCTGAGAGTGAGAGTGACCGAGAGATGACCGGAAATACTGCTGCGGCGCAGGCGCAGCTGCGGAGCTACGACAAGCTGTTCATCGGTGGCCGTTGGGTCGAGCCGTCGTCCGACGCCGAGATCGAGGTGATCTCGCCGATGACCGGTGAGGTCATCGCGACGGTTCCCGAGGCGCGAGAGGCCGACGTGGAAAGCGCGGTCGCCGCGGCCCGGAAAGCCTTCGACGAGGGCCCGTGGCCGCGGATGACCCCCGCCGAGCGCGCGGAGGTCCTGGTCCGCATCGGCGACGAGATCAAGAAGCGGATTCCGGTGTTCGCGGAGATCTTCGCCGAGGAGGGCGGCGGCACCGGTCCGGTCGCCACGATGGTCCACGAGAACGCCATCGCGATGTGGAACGACGCGGCCACCCTGCACACCCGTTTCCTCTTCGAGGAGGAACGCAGCTGGGAGGGCGGCCACGGCACGCTCATCCGGGAGCCGATCGGTGTGGTTGCCGCGATCATCCCGTGGAACGGGCCCGTCGCCCTGGCCTCGATCAAGGTCTCCGCGGCCTTGGCCGCGGGCTGCACCGTCGTGGTGAAGCCGGCTCCCGAGGGTCCGCTGACGATGATGCTGTTCGCCGAGGCGCTCGAGGCTGCAGGCCTTCCCGAGGGCGTCATCAGCGTCGTTCCCGCGGACCGCGAGGTCGGGGACTACTTGGTTCGCCACCCGGGGGTCGACAAGATCAGCTTCACCGGTAGCAGCGCGGCCGGGCGCAAGATCATGGCCGCAGCGGCTGAGCGCGTGAAGCGCGTGACGCTGGAGCTCGGTGGCAAGTCGGCGGCGATCATCGCCGACGACATCGCGTTCGAGACCTTCGTGCCCGAGCTGATCTTCGCCGGCATCGGTCACTCGGGTCAGGTGTGCGTCGCGCTGACCCGCATCCTCGTGCCCCGGGAGCGGCAGGACGAGTTGGTCGAGTTCATGAAGACGATCATGGGCAGTCTCAAGGTCGGTGACCCGCGCGAGCCCGATACCCTCATCGGCCCGCTGGCCGCGGAGCGCCAGCAGAAGCGCGTCCTCGACTACATCGAGGTCGGCAAGCAGGAGGGTGCCCGCCTCGTCCTGGGTGGCGGCAAGCCGGCGCATCTGGACTCCGGTTGGTACGTCGAGCCGACGCTGTTCGCCGACGTCTCCAACGACATGCGGATCGCTCGCGAGGAGATCTTCGGTCCCGTGCTGTCGGTGATCCCCTTCGACTCGATCGACGAGGCCGTGGAGATCGCCAACGACTCCGACTACGGACTCTCGGGTGCGGTGTTCGCCAACGACGTCGAGCTGGCCGAGAGTATCGCCCGCCGGGTGCGCACCGGACAGATCGCGATCAACCAGGCCGCGATGTGCGTGGTGCAGCCCTTCGGTGGCTACAAGCAGTCCGGCATCGGGCGCGAAGGCGGAATCGAGGGCTTCGAGCACTACCTCGAGACCAAGCTCGTCATCTCCTGACCTCCCCATTCGATGGCGCCCGGCGTTCGCGCCGGGTCCATCGGACCCCATGCAGAAAGCGAACGACGTGAGTCAGACCAAGCAGGTCGAGCAGCTCGACCGGGTGATCATCCGGTTCGCCGGTGACTCCGGCGACGGCATGCAGATGACCGGTGACCGGTTCACCCAGGAGTCCGCCGTCTTCGGCAACGACCTGGTCACCCTGCCCAACTTTCCGGCCGAGATCCGCGCCCCCCAGGGCACGATCCCCGGCGTCTCGTCGTTCCAGATCCACTTCGCGGACCACGACATCCTCACCGCCGGCGACCGTCCGGACGTCCTCGTCGCGATGAACCCCGCCGCGCTGAAGGCGAACATCGGCGACCTCCGTAAGGGCGCCACGATCATCGTCGACACCGCGGACTTCACCAAGCGGAATCTCGACAAGGCCGGGTACGACGTCAACCCGCTCGACCTGCTGGGCGATTCCAACGACATGCTGGGCGACTTCGACGTCCAGCCCGTCGACCTGACCGGCATCACGGTCGAGGCGGTCAAGGAGTTCGGCCTCACCCGCAAGGACGCCTCGCGCGCGAAGAACATGTTCGCGCTGGGTCTGCTGTCGTGGATGTACGGCCGCCCGGTCGAGGGCACCATCGCCTTCCTGGAGAAGAAGTTCGCCAAGAAGCCCGCGATCGCCGGCGCCAACGTCGCCGCGTTCAAGGCCGGCTGGAACTATGGCGAGACCACCGAGGCCTTCGTCGTCCGGTACGAGATCAAGCCCGCCGTCCTGCCGCCCGGCACCTACCGGAACATCACCGGCAATCTGGCGCTCTCGTTCGGACTGGTCGCCGCCGGCGTCCGTGCGGACCTGCCGGTGTTCCTCGGCTCGTACCCGATCACCCCGGCTTCCGACATCCTCCACGAGCTGTCGAAGCACAAATCGTTCGGCGTGACCACGCTGCAGGCCGAAGACGAGATCGCCGGCATCGGCGCCGCGATCGGCGCCTCCTTCGGCGGGGCTCTGGCTGTCACCACGACGTCGGGTCCCGGTATCGCGCTCAAGTCCGAGGCGATCGGCCTGGCCGTGACGACCGAGCTCCCGTTGGTCGTCGTGAACGTCCAGCGCGGTGGCCCCTCGACCGGTCTGCCGACCAAGACCGAGCAGGCCGACCTGCTGCAGGCCATGTACGGCCGCAACGGCGAGGCGCCGGTCCCGGTCGTCGCGCCCCGATCGCCCGGCGACTGCTACGCCGCCGCGATCGAGGCCGCGCGGATCGCGGTCACCTACCGCACCCCGGTGTTCCTGCTTTCCGACGGCTACCTCGCCAACGGGTCGGAGCCGTGGCGGATCCCGACACTCGACGAGCTGCCGGAGATCCACCCGGACTTCGCCACCTGCCCGAACCACACGGCCCCCGACGGAACCGAGGTGTTCTGGCCCTACAAGCGTGACGAGGAGACCCTCGCGCGCCCGTGGGCCATCCCGGGCACGGCCGGCCTCGAGCACCGCATCGGCGGTCTGGAGAAGGGCGACGGGCACGGCGACATCTCCTACGACCCGGCCAACCACGACTTCATGGTCCGTACCCGCCAGGCCAAGGTGGACGCGATCGCCAAGTCCCTGCCGCCGCTCGAGGTCGACGACCCGTCCGGCGAGGCCAAGGTACTGGTCGTCGGCTGGGGCTCGACGTACGGCCCGATCGGTGCGGCCTGCCGCCGCGTCCGCCGTGCCGGCTACAACGTGGCACAGGTCCACCTGCGCCACCTCAACCCGTTCCCGTCGGACCTGGGCGACATCCTCGAGTCCTACGACAAGGTTCTCGTCCCCGAGATGAACCTCGGCCAGCTCTCGAAGATGCTGCGCGCGGAGTACCTCGTCGACGCCCAGGGCTACAACCACGTCTACGGCCTGCCGCTCAAGGCCGCCGAGCTCGCCGAGGCCATCGGTGCCCTGGTGGGCCGGGCCGAGGGGCGCGAGGTCGACCTGCGCGAGCACGGACTCGACCTGCCTGCCGACCACGAGACCGACCCTTCCAAGGAGGACCCCCGATGACCTATGTGATCTCCTCGCCCTGCATCGACGTCAAGGACCGTGCGTGCGTCGACGAGTGCCCCGTCGACTGCATCTACGAGGGCGCGCGGATGCTCTACATCCATCCCGACGAGTGCGTGGACTGCGGAGCCTGCGAGCCGGTCTGTCCCGCGGAGGCGATCTTCTTCGAGAACGATGTCCCGGACAAGGAGGCATCCTTCACCCGGATCAACGCGGAGTTCTTCGACGACCTCGGCTCGCCCGGCGGCGCGACCGGCCTCGGCCCCGTCGATGCCGACCACCCCGACGTGGAGTCGATCCCGGTGCAGGAGACCAAACTCGTATGACCATCGTCGACATCGATACTCCTGTCCTGCGCTCCGGCACCGCGCTGGTCCCCGCCCTCGCCGAGGGCGCGACCCAGACCGCCAAGGACTTCTCGAGCGACCAGGAGGTCCGCTGGTGCCCCGGTTGCGGTGACTACGCCGTCCTCAAGGCCGTGCAGTCCTTCTTGCCCGACCTGGGCCTGCGCCGGGAGAACATAGTGTTCGTCTCCGGCATCGGCTGCTCCTCGCGGTTCCCGTACTACCTCGACACCTTCGGCATGCACTCGATCCACGGCCGCGCTCCCTCGATCGCGACCGGCCTGGCGACCGCGCGCGAGGACCTCTCGGTCTTCGTGATCACCGGTGACGGCGACGCGCTCTCGATCGGTGGCAATCACCTGATCCACGCGCTGCGCCGCAACGTGAACATGACGATCCTGCTGTTCAACAACCGGATCTACGGCCTCACCAAGGGGCAATACTCGCCGACCTCGGAGACGGACAAGATCACGAAGACGTCCCCGCTGGGCTCGATCGATCATCCGTTCAACCCGGTCTCGCTGGCGCTCGGCGCTGAGGCGTCGTTCGTCGCTCGCACGATCGACTCCGACCGCAAGCACCTCACCTCGGTCCTCGCCGCGGCCGCCGCCCACCGCGGCACGTCGTTGGTCGAGATTTATCAGAACTGCCCGATCTTCAACGACGGCGCGTTCGACGCGATCAAGGGTCCCGATGCCGGTGAAACCCTCCTGCGCCTCGAGCCCGGCGTCGAGGTCACCGTCGGCAACCGCACCTGGGCCCATGACCCGAACGATCCCGATCCGGCCGACCAATTCGCGCTGTCTCGCCTGAGCGACCACAACGCCCGCCCCGGTACGGCCGGCAAGGTCCCGATCGGCATCTTCCGACAGGTTCAACGGCCGGCGTACGACGATCTCGCACGCGCCCAGGTCGCGCAGGCAGCCGCGTCGGTCGAGGGCTCGCGCGCCGATCGCCTCACCGCCCTCATCAATTCAGGTGACACCTGGACCGTCTGGTAAAGGGCGGCCGGACCGTCCCGATGCCAGGCATGCATCAGGATGAGCGTCTTGTCCGCGGCCGGACAGCCCGTCCCGCGCCTCCCGTTGACCACACGCTGTAAGTAGTCGGCGTCCTCGACCCGGATCCGCGCGAGCGGACGATGTCGGCGACCGCGCCTGGCCATTCTTGCGCGGTGGGTCAAAGATCGTGGGCGCGGTCGAATTTTATGCTCATGAATGCGGCCGTCACGTTGCCCAAGGAGACCACCTACGACTTCGTAAGCAGACGGGGCGGGCTGATCCTCATCGGCGATACGCTGGGCAAGTCGGAAGGTGACCGGAAGCGTCCTGCCGTACGGGGACCGCACCGCCTGGAATGCGCAGCCATGATCGATGACGATCCGTTACGAACCCGCCGCGACGTCAGTAGTTCGGTCGCGGACGAGTTGACTTCGTCCGGCTTCGCCGATGCCGAAGAGATCGGCCACGGTGGTTTCGGCGTCGTGTACCGGTGCACACAGGTCGAGCTGGATCGCACGGTGGCGGTGAAGGTTCTGACCGCCGAACTGGACAACGCCAACCGGGAGCGGTTCTTTCGCGAGCAACGGGCGATGAGTCGCCTGACCGCACACCCGAATATCGTCACCGTGCTGCAGGTGGGCGTCACCACCGGGGGACTGCCGTATCTGGTGATGCCGTATCACCGGTTCGACTCACTGGATGTTCGGCTCCGCCGGGACGGAGTCATGCCGGTCGAGGAGGTGCTGTGGGTCGGGGTGAAGATCGCAGGTGCGTTGGAGAGTGCGCATCGGTTGGGAATCGTGCATCGGGATGTGAAGCCGGGCAATATTCTGCTCACCGATTACGGTGAGCCGGCCTTGACCGATTTCGGTATCGCGCACATGGAGGGCGGCTTCCGAACCGCGACCGGAGTGTTGACCGCGTCGCCGGCGTTCACCGCGCCGGAGGTGCTCGGCGGGGAGGCGGCGACCGCCGCGGCGGACGTCTACGGACTGGGTGCGACGTTGTTCTGCGGATTGACCGGTCACGCGGCATTCGAGCGACGTAGTGGCGAGCAGGTGGTCGCCCAATTCGTGCGGATCACCAGTCAACCCGTGCCTGATTTGCGGGAGAGCGGTATCCCGGGAAACGTGGCGGAAGTCGTGGAATCGGCGATGAACCGGGATCCGAGCGCACGGCCGTCGGCGGCGGAACTGGGGGACGCGATCAGGCGAGTGCAGCGGCAGTTCGGATACCACGTCGACGAGATGGCTTTACAGGTCGGACCGAGGCAGGAATCCGAAACAACCGGTGCGCCGGAACAGGTGTCGTGGCCGAAATTGGTTGCAGCGCAAGCCCCGCAGGTTCGCAGTGGCGGCAGTGAACTGCCGCTGGAACTGACCAGTTTCGTCGGCCGACGCAGTGAGCTGGCTGAGGTGAAGAACCGGTTGGCGACGTCCCGGCTGGTGACGCTGGCGGGAACAGGTGGCGTCGGAAAGACCCGGCTGGGACTGCGGGTGGCTTCGAATGCTCGACGCGCGTTCGCCGACGGTGTGTGGGTGGTCGAACTGGCCGACGTGCGCGACCCGGCGTTGCTCATCGATGTGGTGGCCGGGGTGTTGGGGTTGCGTGACGATTCGGCTCGGCCGATGGAGCACATGCTGGTCGAGTTCCTCCGTCCGCGGAAAGCGTTGCTGTTACTGGACAACGGCGAGCAGGTGGTGGAGGCACTGGCCTGTCTGGTCGAGCGGCTGCTGGTGGCCTGCCCCAACCTGCGAATTCTGGTGACCAGCCGCGAGCCGTTGGATGTCGCCGGGGAGACGGTGGTGCGGGTGGCGCCGCTGGAGGTTCCCGAACCCGGCTCTGATCCGGCGCTGCGGGGGCTGCTCAAATATGATGCGGTGACATTGTTTTCGGAGCGTGCCGCAGCTGTGGTGCCGGGTTTCGAGGTCACCGAGGACAACAAGGCGGCCGTGGCAGGGATCTGTGCCCGGCTGGACGGACTGCCGTTGGCGATCGAACTTGCGGCGGCACGAATGCGGACGATGTCGCCGGAGCAGATCCGGGTGAGATTGTCCGACCGGTTCGCGCTGCTGACCCGTTCCAGTCGTAACGCGCCGCGGCGACAGCAGACGCTGCGATGGTGCATCGACTGGAGTTACGGATTGTGTACGCCGGTCGAACAGCGGTTGTGGGCTCGCCTTTCGGTGTTCGCCGGCGGATTCGAGCTCGAAGCCGCGGAATACGTCTGCGGTACCGACTTCACGGCGGAGAACGTGCTGGATGTGTTGTCGTCGCTGGTGGACAAGTCGATTGTCATCAGGTCGGATTCGGGCGTCGTGCGTTTCAGGATGCTGGAAACCGTGCGCGACTTCGGGCGCGACCAGCTGCGCGAGTCGGATGAAGATCAGGTCCTGCATCGGCGGCACCGTGATTGGTGCGGGCGCCTGGTACTGGATGCCGAGAACGGGTGGATCGGCGATCAGCAGCTCGACTGGCTGGCGCGCCTCGAACGGGAGCAATCGAATCTGCGCGCTGCGCTGGACTTCTGTTTCTCGGAGGACCGCGAGGCATCGGCCGAAGCCGGGCTGCGCACCGCTGCCGGGTTGTGGATGTTCTGGAGTTTCCGGGGGCTCTTCGGAGAGGGGCGCCGATGGCTCGACCGCGCTCTTGCGAATCCCGTCCGGAGCTCGGTGTCGGACTGTGCCCGAGCGCTGCACGCGAACATCGTCATGGCTGCGGTGCAGGGAGATCTCCAGCCGGCAGCCGATTTGGTCCGAACCGCACGTGTTCTCATCGAACGGGATCACACCCCGATGAACCAGGCGCTCATCGACTTCGGGGAGGGAGTGCTGGAGCTCTACCGGGACAAGCCCGATCACGCGATCGGATTCCTCGGACGTGCGGTCGAGGTGTTGAGCGCGGATCGGCGCGGCTACCTGCACGTTGCGGCGTTGATGTTCCTCGGCTGGGCATACGCGATGCGGGGTGACACTCGGCAGGCGATCCGATGTCACGAGAACCTACTGACAATTACCCAGGCGAGTGGCGAGACGCTGTTTCGCTCGACGGCGCTGTGGGGCCTGGGCGTTGCGGAATGGCGGGAAGGGCAGCCGACTCGCGCGCAGGAGTTGCTACAGGAAGCGCTGCGCTTGCTCCGGTCCGTGCACAGTCCGGTCGTCGCGGCCCTCGGGCTCGAGGGCCTGGCGTGGATCGTCGCCGAGCGCGACAGCGAGCGTGCTGCCGTTCTGATGGGTGCGGCGGAGAACCTGCTCCGCTCTACCTCAGGTGTTTCGATCTTCTTCCCCGATCTGTCTCACCTGCACGATGAATGCGAGCACATCGCGCGCCGTGCGCTCGGTGATCGGCGATTCGATGCGGCGGTGCGGCGCGGACAGGCGATGGAGCTGCGGACCGGTGTGGCCTACGCGCTGGGGGAGTCGGCCTCCTCCCCACGGGCCTCCTCCTCACGGGCCCCGGAATCAGCATTGACCAATCGCGAACGGCAGGTCGCCGACCTTGTCGCCCGTGGTCTCACCGACAAACAGATCGCCGCCAAGCTGGTGATCTCGCAGCGCACCGCGCAGGGTCATGTCCAGCACATCCTGACGAAGCTCGGGTTCACCTCGCGCGCGCAGATCGCGGCGTGGAGTACCGGTCGGGCCCAGGACTGAGGGCGCGGCGGTGGCTCACGTTCTGTCACCGGGAATCACGCGGACGAGGCGGTGGTATCGGGAATGACCCATTCGAACGCGTTCGCGCGCGAGCGTGCCCCCTGTGCGGCCTGGGAGCGGGGCGTCTCGCCGAGTTCGGAGAGCAGCCTCTCCGACGTCTCGACGACCCGCCTGAAGACCGAGGGGTCGAGGTAGGAGGGGCGGGTGGCGAACAGGAGGTCCTCGGTCGCGGTGTTGCCACTGGCTCCGGGAGCGAACGGACAGCCTCCGAGTCCGCCCAGGGCGCCGTCGACGACCTGCGCGCCGGCGGCAATAGCGGCGAGGGCGTTGGCGACACCCATGCCCCACGTGTCGTGGCCGTGAAAGATCGTGCGCCGCTGCGGGTTCAGTGCCGTGGTCTGGCCTACCAGCGATGCGACCTGGGCTGGAATCGCTTGGCCGAGCGTATCGCAGAGGACTGTGTCGTGAGCGCCGTCGGTGCGGGGGTCGGCGACTATGTCGAGGACGCGTTGTTCCGGAACGGGCCCTTCGAACGGGCATGTGAAGGCGGTGGCGATACAGAGCTGGATCCGGCCGCCGATGTCACGGGCCGCTCCGAGAGCCTCTGGGAAGGCGTCGAGACTGGTAGCGGTGTCGCGCCCGATATTGGCCCGGTTGTGAGCGTCGGAGGCCGACAGGCAGTACTGGAATCGCGTCGCTCCGGCCGCCGCGGCCTTCGCCACATGACGTGGCGTCGCTACCCATACCCAGCATCGTTCGAGCTCTTCGGGAGTCAGTTCGGCGATGAGCTCGAGAGTGTCGGCCATCGATGGAACGAGATCCGGGCGAGCGAGCGAACCGATTTCCAACTCGGGAACTCCGAGTTCGAGCAGAGTACGGACGATTTCCAACTTGCGGTGCGTGGCAAGAGGCGTGCCGGTCAGCTGCAGGCCGTCCCGAAGGGTGACATCCCGCAAAATGGTTGTGCTGTGGTCGATCACGCGTCGCTCCCGTCGAGATAGTGCGCGCGGATTTCGCCGGTGTGTTCGCCGAGCTCGGGACCGACCGAGCGGATGCGGACCGACTGCCCGCCGATCACCGGCACGACGCCAGGGAAGCCGATGCGTTCGGGTTCGCCGGTTCCGGTGTCGACCGGGAGGTACTGAATCATGTTGCGCGCGGCGTACTGATCGTCGGCGGCGATGTCTGCGGCGGTGAAGATCGGTCCGGACGGAACGCCGGCGTCGTCGAGTATCTTCAGCGCGGCGTCACGGGAGTGCCGGCTCGTCCAGGCTCCGATCGCCTGGTCGAGTTCGTCGCGGCGGCGCCACCGGCCGTCGTTCGTGGTGAGGTTGGGGTCGGCCGCCAGATCCGGGCGCTCGATCGCGTACATGTAGCGCTGGAAGATCGCGTCGCTGTTTCCGGCGATGACGATCGACTTGCCGTCGCGGCAGAGATAGGCATTGGACGGGGCGATACCTTCCATCCGGCCGCCGACACGCCGGCGTTCCACTCCGTAGGCAAGATAGTCGGGCACCAGCGATTCCATCACCGAAAATATCGACTCGTTCAGTGCGACGTCGATGATCCTGTCGCTCAACGGAATCGGCGTCCCAGGATCCTTGGCCCGTTGGAACAGCGCCAACATGGCACCGAATCCCGCGTAGAGGCCTGCGATCGAGTCGCCGATGGATACGCCGGTCCGCACCGGTGGTCTGTCGGGATCGCCGACCAGCTCGCGCAGCCCACCGTATGCCTCGGCGACAGCGGCGAATCCAGGCCTGGACGACATCGGGCCGGTCTGGCCGAATGCGGAAACCCGGACGATGATCAGCGCCGGGTTGGCCTCGGTGAGTTTCTCGGGCCCGATGCCCCACTTCTCGAGGGTGCCGGGCCGGAAATTCTCGAGCACCACATCGCATTTGCCTGCCAATTTCACTACGTCACGGCGGCCCTCATCGGTGCGCAAGTCGAGCACGATCGACTTCTTGTTGCGGTTGATCGTATGGAACAGCATCGAGGTAGTCCCCGCGTACAGGCGCCATCTGCGCAGCTCATCGCCGGTCTTCGGGCGTTCGACCTTGATGACCTCGGCGCCGAAGTCGGCGAGCAGCCTTCCGGCGGTCGGCGCCGCGATGTAGTTGCCGAGCTCGAGAACGCGGATGCCCGCGAGCGGTAGGGAGTCGTTCATACTGATTCCTTGACGTTGACGCGCTCGTGAACCCCGCTGGGCAGGGGTGATCCGGACACTGGAGACCGCCCGCCGGACCGGATGTGCGCGAGTAGACCGCCGTCTGTGAGGATTGCCCGTTCGCCCTCGGTGAGGTCGATCGCCGCTCGTATCGGCACGTCGTGGCCGGCTACCTCCACGCAGATCGAGCTCTCCCCGCCGACCAGCGCCTGTCGCAGACCGGAGAAGGCGCACAGCTGACCGACGCTGAATTCCGCTGCGCCGCTGGGCAGGACGAGCGGGACGATCCCGGCGGCGATGAGGTTGCGACGGTGGATCCGGGCGTAGCTGCGGGCGAGAATCACGCGCACACCCAGATAGCTCGGGATCAGCGCGGCGTGCTCGCGCGACGACCCCTGCCCGTAGTTCTCACCGGCGATTATCACCCCTCCGCCCCACTCCTGCGCACGGTCGTGGAAGCCGGGATCGAGGCGGTTGAACATGAAACGGGCGCATGCCGCGATGTTGGACCACACGGACATGGCGATTGCTCCGTCGGGCGCCATATCGCCCGTGGAAATGTCGTCACCCACCTCGATCAGCACCCGGGCCTGTAGATCATCGCCGATCGGTTCGGGGAGCGGAGGAGATACGAGGTTGGGGCCGCGTTCGACGAGGACCGCCGCGCGCTGCTCTGCGGGCCTCGGGGAAGTGATCAGGGCACTGTGAAGTGCGGTATCGGGTTCCCGCGCGGGCCGGGGTTCGATCGGTGGCCGCGACGACGGATCGGTGATGCGTCCGGTCAGCGCACTGGCGGCGGCGGTGGACGGGCTGCACAGGTAGACACGGTCTTCGGCGGTTCCGCTGCGACCGGGGAAGTTGCGGTTGAAGGTCCGTAGGGATGCGTCGCCCTGTAATGGTGCCTGCCCGATGCCCACGCATGGCCCGCATACCGGCTCGAGCATCCGTGCGCCGGCTTGCATCAGATCCTGGTAGACCCCGGAGTCGATGATCGTCTGCAGGATCTGCCGCGATCCCGGTGTGACGGTCAGCTGTACTCGCGGATGCACGGTATGCCCACGCAATGCCGCCGCGACGGTGGCCAGGTCGTCGTAGGAACTGTTGACCGAGGAGCCGACGCAGATCTGCGATACGGGGGTATCGGGCAGGTCGGCGACGGGGACGACATTGCCGGGGGAGTGCGGAACCGCGACGAGCGGGACGAGTTCGGACAGATCGATGGTGATGTTCTCGTCGTAGGTGGCGCCGTCGTCGGCGACCAGCGGCGCGAAGTCCTTCTCGCGTCCTTGCTGAGCCAGCCACGCCAGAGTCTGTTCATCCGAGGGGAATACGGCGGTGGTGGCGCCGGTCTCGATGATCATGTTGGCGATGGTGGCGCGTCCGGACGTCGACAGGTGCTCCAATCCCGGGCCGTGAAACTCGAATACGGCTCCGCGGCCACCGCGAACTCCGTAGCGCCGCAGGATCTCCAACACGATGTCTTTCGGCTCGACAGCATTGGGCACAGTGCCGATCAGTTCGACTCCGATCACCCGAGGGCAGGGAAATTCGAATCCATACCCACCCATCGCGACAGCGACCTCGAGTCCGCCGGCGCCCAGGGCGAACATCGCCGCGGCCCCCGCCGTGGAGGTGTGCGAGTCCGCCCCGAGCAGCAGCTCGCCCGGTTTGCTGAACCGTTCGAGGTGAATGTAATGCGAAATGCCGTGTCCTGCGGGGGAATACCGCAGCCCATATCGTTCGCAGAACGTGCGCAGGTAACGATGGTCTTGCATGTTCTTGTCATCGATCTGCAGCACGTTGTGATCGATATACATCACCGCGAGGGGGACGCTGATCGAATCCAGTCCGAGCTCCTCGAACTGCATGGCGGCCATGGTTCCGGTGGCGTCCTCGATGAGGATCTGGTCGGGGGCGACGGTGATATCTGTGCCGGGAACGAGGTCGCCGGAGATCAGGTGCCGCCGCAAGATCTTGTGAGTGATGTTGTCGGCCATCGGGTTTCGTTACCTTTGCTGGGTCGGTCGGGCAGTGTGGCGGATGCTCATGCCGGGCTGCTCGCACAGGAGGAGTCGTCTCGATCGGCGGGCGGACATCCGAGTTCGGCGACGTACCGGGCGGCGTTGACGACATATTTCGCGACACCGAGCCGGTGATTCGCGTCGAAGGCGGCCCGGTCGGGGTGGGGGCGGAAGGTCGAGGCCGGGACGCCGAGCGCGCGGTTTCCCTCCGGAACATGGGTTCCTTCGGTCAGCAATGCGCCGGCGCCGACGATGCAGGACCGCCCGACGACGACGCCCTGCAGGCAGGTCGACATCGACCCGACCAGGGTTCCCGGCTCGATGGTGGCACCCTCGAGATGGGCGTTGTGCCCTACCACGCAGTCCGCGCCGACGACCGTGGGCCACCGTTCGGAGGTGTGCAGGACGGTGCCGTCCTGAATCGAGGTTCGGGCACCGACCTCGATCCGGCCGAAGTCGGCGCGCAGGACCGCCGTCGGCCAGATCGAGGCGTGTTCGCCGATGGACACCGCGCCGATGACCACCGCATCGGGATGCACGAATGCGGTGGGATGGATGTCGGGGTGGTGGCCACCGAAGGAATAGATGGGCATGAGGAATCCTGCTTTCACCCGCGCGCGGCGGGCACCGGGTCAGAGGGTGGCGGTCTTACGCAGGTCCCAGCTGCGGACCGCACTCGGCCGGATCCGCAGCCATGCGTGCTTACCGTCGTGATCCATGGTGCCGCTGCCGAAATACTTTTCGGCGAACAGCTTTTCGGGCACGACGAGATCCGGGTCCGATGTGCCCGCGCGGGGGACTTCGCCGACGACCTCGGCATCGCCGATGAATTCGGCACCGCGCAGATCGGTGAGTTCTGTCCCCGCGTCTACCATGACCGCGACGCGGGCGCGGCGGGTGATGTCGATCCACCGCTGGGTGCGGATCTGCGAGGAGATCCACAGACAGCCGCCGTCCCACACGAACCACATCGGGGTGATATGCGGGCCGAGGTCGTTCACGGTGGCGATCCGGCAGGTCCGTTCCTCGGCGAGGAAGGCGTTCAGTTCACTCGGGCTC
>NZ_BAFW01000153.1 GCF_000308535.1 Nocardia cerradoensis NBRC 101014
GATGCCGTCGGTGGTGTAGGCGTCCAGCGAGGCGGCGTGGATCTCGAACGGCGTGGACGCGTCCCGCTCGGAACGCAATTCGTTCAGGCGGGCGAGCATGCGGTCGAGATCCTCGGGATCGCCACCGGCGTGCATCCAGCCGTCGCACAGGCGCACGGCGCGTCGCAGCGCGGCATCGCTGTGCCCGCCGACCAGGATCGGAAGCGGTTCGGTGGCGCCCGGGGTGATCTTGATCTTCGGGATGTCGTAGAACTCGCCGTGGTATTCGAAGTACTCGCCGCGGGAGAGGCCGCGGACGATTTCGATGCATTCGTCCATGCGCTTGCCGCGCCGTTCGAACGGCACGCCCATGATCTGGAAGTCCTCGGGCCACGGGCTGATGCCGACGCCCAGGGAGAAACGGTTGCCGCTGAGGTAGGCGAGGGAGGCGGCCTGTTTGGCCACCAGCACCGGCGGGCGGATCGGCAGTTTCACCACGAAGGGCGTGAACCGCAGCGTCGTGGTCACCGCGGCCAGCGCCGCGGAGAGGATGAACGCCTCGATGAACGGCTTACCGTCGAGGAATTCCCGGTTGCCGTCCGGGGTGTACGGGTAGGTCGAATCCGACTCCGCGGGATAGGCGACGCTGTCGGCGATGGTCATACTGTGGAATCCGGCCGCCTCCGCGGCCTGTGCCAGCGGTACGTAGTGCGCCGGATCGGTCATCGCCTCCGCGTAGGTGAAACGCATCGGTGGTCCTCTCGGGTGTTGCCGATATGAAACTAGAACAGATTCTAGTTGTGCTGGCGATCCTAGTGGGATAGGCAGTGCGTTGTCCCGAGTTCGACCACTGATCGGTCGAATGAACCTGTTCTAGGTTCGGC
Source organism: Nocardia cerradoensis NBRC 101014 (assembly GCF_000308535.1). Lineage (GTDB taxonomy): Bacteria > Actinomycetota > Actinomycetes > Mycobacteriales > Mycobacteriaceae > Nocardia > Nocardia cerradoensis. The sequence goes on from NZ_BAFW01000153.1 coordinate 864, forward strand.
GCTCGACGCGGAATGGCCCGGACCGTAGGGTCCAGGCCATCCGGGGCATGATGCGGCTGCCGCGCCGCGGCGATCAGAGCTGGTCGTTCTCGTAATCGCTGATGAGCTCGTCGGAATGGGTCTGGCCGATGACCTCGGGCGTGGTCTCTCCCAGCGGGCCGGTGAGGTCGGTGTTGCCGGTGAGGCTCTGGTAGTTCTGCACCGTGCGGCCGCGATCGTCGTCGGCGTTGCGCTGACCGGCCGCACCGGGTGTGCCGCCGCCCATGAAACCCGAACCGGGCGTGCCCTGGCCGGGCGTACCGGGCATGCCCGGGCCGAACGGCATCCCGGGGGTTCCGGGGCGGGCGCCGGGCACCGCGGACCCGAGACCGGGCTTGGCCGCCGCGCCGCCACCGGACGCGGTGCCCCCGAGTCCGCCGGTGAGGCCGCTCAGCGCCCCACCGCCACTGCCGCTCATCGAACCGGGGTGCGCGCCGTTGCCACCGAAGGCGCTGGCATGCGTCGAAGCGCCGGACAGCCCGGAGCCGCTCAGGTCACCGAGACCGGCGGCCTGGGTGTCCGCGCCGCCGCCCGACAGCATGCTCTGGGCCTGCTCCACGATCGGCTGCCCGACGTTCTGCGCCACCGCCTGCGCGGCATCGGCCGCCTGCGGTGCGTACTGGCCGGCGAGCTGGTTGACCACGTTCGCCAATTGGCCTGTGTAGCCGCCCAATTCGCCTCGGGTGGCGTTCACGATCGCGACCGCCTGGCCGAGATGTTCGGTCGCCGCGGCGATCAGCGTGGCCTGACCCGGGGGAGTGAAGGCGACGGGAGCGAGCGCGCCGGCCTGGGTCGCGAAGGACTGGGCGACCTGAGTCAGCTGGACGTTGCCGCGCTGCACCACCGCCGCGGCCTCGTCGGTGAGTTTCGAGATGTCGAAGCCGCGCTGGCTGGCGTCCTCACCGTGGGCCTGCACCTGTTGACCCGCGGTCTGCGCGCTGCTGGCCGACTGGCCCTGCCAGACCTGCTCGACCGACTTCATCGCACCCATGCCGATCTGCATGGCGCTCTGGATGACCTGCGAGGACTGGCTGAGCAGATCGGCCGGATTGAGTGCCCCCATCACACCCGTGCCGAAACTCGACAGCAGGTCGAGGAACGGTTTGAACAGCACGTCGATCCCCGGCAGTGCGGGCAGCGCCATACCGCTCATCAGCGCGGCCACCGGATCGGCGGGCATGGGCGGCAGATTCGCCGGCACTGCCGCGGCGACCGGGGCGGCGGCCTGCTGGACCGCACCGGCGGCACCGTCGAGCGCGGCGGGCGCCTGATTCAATGCGGCCTGGGCGCCGTCGAGCACGTGCTGGGCGCCGGGTACTCCGCCGAGCGCACCGGCGGCCTGATGCAACACGTCGTGGCCCGCGCCGAGCAGCGGCGACGCGGCGTCGCCCAGCACTCCGGCGTGGCCGTCACCGGCATCGGGGGCGCCGGCACCCCCGCCGGGCAGGTGCGGAGCGCCGATGCCGTGAGAACCGTTGTCCTCGAATTCTTTTCGCGCGGTGGTGAAGGCCGGTGCCGAGGCGGGCGGCGTATCGGGCGGCAGCTGCGGCAGGGGGATATCGGTGATCGGGCCCTGCTGTGCGGCCGAGGCAAGGCCGGCGTCCGGGATGGAGGCCGGTGCGGCGGGCGCGATCGGTGAGGTGTCGGCCGCGGAGGCGGCCGGGGCGGCGATGACGCCGCTGTCGGTACCGGAACCGATGGTGTGCACCGATCAGCCTCCGATCGCGTTGCCGATGGCGCCCAGGGCGCCCGCGGCGGCTGCGTCGTTGTCGCCGAGGATCGCGACGGTGCCGAATGCGGACTGCCCCAAGTGATTACATTTGGCCGACAGATCGTTGACATCGCTGCAATGCAGTACCTGCGCCGCCGCGAACATCGCCAGATAGTCGGCGCCGATGAGCCCGAAAACGGGCGTCATCGCGGCGACGTGCGTCGCGGTATCCATATCGGCCGCGCCGGCGATTTCGGTCCCGATGCTCTGATGTGTCGCCCCGAACGCGCTGATCGCGCTCTGGTCGGCGGTGAGATCGCTCATCGAACTTGCCCCCCAATCATCGTGGTCAACTCAGTCGTCAACGTCGAACAAGCCTCGGCGACCGGGCGTCGACCGGAGGCTGGGCTGGGCTCAATATAACCGACCCGGCCGACGCGATTCGAGTCCGACAAACTAGAACTTGTTGCAAATTAGAACGGGTTCTATATTCTCGTCGCATGAAGGTCGCAGTCACCGGCGCAGCCGGCTTCCTTGGCACGAATCTGCTTCACCAGCTGGTGGAGCGCGGTCACGAGGTGACCGCCATCGATCGGGTTCGGCCCTCCGGCGCAACGGATCCGAGTGTGACCTGGGTGAGCGGCGACGTGCTGGACCCGGCATCGATGCGGTCGGCCCTGGCTGGTGCGGAGGTGGTCTACCACCTGGTCGCCGTGATCACCCTCGCGCATCGCAACGACCTGGCCTGGCGGGTGAATACCGAAGGCGTGCGCGTGGTGGCCGAAGCCGCGCTGGCGGTCGGCGCCCGGCGCATGGTGCACGCCAGTTCGATCCACGCCTTCAACCAGTACAGCTGCGGCGGCCGCATCGACGAGAACGCGCCGCGCTCCGTCGATCCGGCGTTGCCCGTCTACGACCGCTCCAAATTCCAGGGCGAGGTCGAATTGCGTGCGGTCGTCGACCGAGGTCTGGACGCCGTGATCTGCAATCCGACCGGCGTGTACGGCCCGGTCGACCACTCCGACTCCCGGATCAACACGACGCTGTGGGATGCCGCGCGCGGACGGGTGCCGGTTATGATCGGCGGCGGATTCGATCTGGTCGACGTGCGCGACGTCGCCACCGGGCTGATTCTCGCGGGCGAGCGCGGGCGCACCGGCGAGAACTATCTGCTTTCCGGGGCGATGGTGACGATGCTCGAGGTCACCCAGCTCGCCGCCCAGATCAACGGGAAGCGGGGCCCGCGCTTCGCCATCCCGGCCAAGGTGATCTCGGGGGCGCTGCCGGTGCTGGAACCGATCGGGAAGATGCTGGGCAGCGACCGGGTGTCGCGGGCGGCGATGGGCGCGCTGCTGTCGGCCCCCGAGATCGACGGGACCAAGGCGCGCACCGAACTCGGCTACCTGCCCCGGCCTACCGAGGAAACGGTGCGTGACCTGGTGGCCTTCTACAAGGGCGAGGCGGTGCGCACGGTCGCGAGCAGTATGGCCTGACGGCCGCTCCGGGACGGCGCCGCGGCAGGGACGGGGTGCGTGCGCGGCGCGGTCCTTGACATCTTATCGAACGGGTGTTCGACTGAACGGGTGCGATGGCAGAACCAGAACCCGGCAGCCGATGACGGCGCGCTCCCAGGGCTGGAGCGTGCCGGATTCGTCCGCAGCGTGCAGACGCCGGACTTCGAGGGCGTCACCTTTCACGAGGTGCTGTGCAAGAGTGCGCTGAACAGGGTGCCGCAGCGTTCGGCGGTGCCGTTCGAATGGACGATCAATCCGATGCGCGGCTGTTCGCATGCCTGCCGATACTGCTTCGCCCGCCCCACCCACGAATATCTGGACTTGGACGCCGGGCGTGATTTCGACACCCAGATCGTGGTGAAGACGAACGTGGCCGCGGTGCTGCGCCAGGAATTGCGCCGGCGCTCGTGGCAGCGCGACCCGGTCGCGCTGGGCACCAATACCGATCCCTACCAGCGGGCCGAGGGGCGTTACCGCCTGATGCCGGGGATCATCGCGGCCCTCACCGACGCGGAGACGCCGTTTTCCATCCTCACCAAGGGCACGCTGCTGCGGCGGGACCTGCCGCTGCTGGTCGAATCGGCCCGCGTGGTCCCGGTGAGCCTGGCGGTGTCGATCGCGACGGTCGACGAGGAACTGCACCGCGCGGTCGAGCCGGGTACGCCCGGCCCCCGGGCGCGGCTGGAACTGGTGCGGACGCTGGCCGAGGCCGGATTCGACGTGAACGTGATGGTGGCTCCCGTCATCCCGTATCTCACCGACGACGTCGACCATCTGGACCGGTTGCTCGGCGCCATCGCGGCGTCCGGCGGGGCGCGGGCCACCGTGCTGCCGATGCATCTGCGCGGAAGTACAAGGGGATGGTTCCTGCAATGGCTGGCCGAAGATCACCCGGCGCTGCTGCGGCGATACCGGCAGCTGTACGGTCGTGGGGCGTACGTCACACCGGAGTACTCTGCGTGGTTACGGCAGCGAGTGGATCCGCTGCTGGCCCGGTACCGGCTCGATCGGCACCGGGATCTACCGGCGCGGGGCCGGGCCGCGGGCCCCTCCGAGCCGGACGGTGACGTGCAGGCAATACGGTCCGACCCGCAGTTGGCGTTGTTCGGTTGATCGCTCCGCCGGATACCGGCGGACCCACCGGCCCCTGGGGGCCCGGCCGCTCGCGGCCGAAATTCGTTGTACCGCATGCTCGCCGGGTTGTTCGTTCCACGGATTCTCCGGCGAGCCGCGGAGTAACTTGGCGTGTGGTACCTCATCCCTACGAGGAAGTGATGCAGGCGCATGGTGTCGAATCAGGGCGTTGACCGCCCCACCGGCAGCGAAAAATTGGAGAAGGTCGTCATCCGCTTCGCCGGTGATTCCGGCGACGGTATGCAGCTGACCGGAGACCGATTCACCCACGAGGCGGCCGCCTTCGGCAACGACCTCGCCACCCAGCCGAACTTTCCGGCCGAGATCCGCGCACCCCAGGGCACACTCCCCGGGGTGTCGTCGTTCCAGATCCAGATCGCCGACTACGACATCCTCACCGCGGGCGATCAGCCCGACGTGCTGGTGGCCATGAATCCGGCCGCGCTCAAGGCGAACATCGACGATCTCGCACGAGGGGCGACGGTCATCGTCAACACCGACGAATTCACCAAACGCACCCTCGCGAAGGTCGGCTACGAACGAGATCCGCTGACCGACGACAGTCTCGGTGACTTCGTGGTGCACCGGGTGCCGATGACGTCGCTGACACTGACCGCCACCGAACCGACCGGGATCGGCAAGAAGGACGGCCAGCGCGCGAAGAACATGTTCGCCCTCGGGCTGCTGTCGTGGATGTACGGCCGCCCGCTCGGCGGTACCGAGGCCTTCATGCGCGAAAAGTTCGCCGCCACACCGGAAATCGGCGAGGCGAATGTGCTGGCGTTCCGGGCCGGCTGGAACTACGGCGAAACGACCGAAACCTTCGCCACCACTTACGAAGTCGCGCCCGCCACGCTGCCGCGCGGCACCTACCGGCAGATCACCGGTAATACCGCCCTCGCCTACGGCGTGATCGCGGCCGGGCAACTGTCCGGGCTGCCGGTGTTCCTCGGCACCTATCCGATCACGCCGGCCTCCGACATCCTGCACGAACTGAGCAAGCACAAGAACTTCGGCGTCACCACCTTCCAGGCCGAGGACGAGATCGCGGGAATCGGTGCGGCACTGGGTGCTTCGATCGGCGGCGCGCTCGGCGTGACCAGTACGTCGGGTCCCGGGCTGGCGCTCAAGAGCGAGACCATCGGCTTGGCGGTGATGACGGAACTGCCGCTGGTGATCATCGACGTCCAGCGCGGCGGGCCCTCGACCGGCCTGCCCACCAAGACCGAACAGGCCGATCTGCTCCAGGCGCTGTACGGGCGCAACGGTGAATCGCCCGTCGCCGTGGTGGCGCCGCGTTCGCCGGCGGACTGTTTCGCGGCCGCGGTGGACGCCGCGCGCATCGCGCTCACCTACCGCACCCCGGTACTGCTGCTGTCCGACGGTGCCATCGCCAACGGCTCCGAGCCGTGGTCGATTCCCCGGGTCGGCGACCTCGAGCCGATCGACCCGGCATTCGAACCGCCGGCCGAAGCGGACGCCGCGGACGGGCACCCATTTCAGCCCTACGCGCGCGACCCGGAAACCCTGGCCAGGCCGCTGGCCAGGCCCGGAACCGCCGGCCTCGCGCACCGGATCGGCGGACTGGAGAAGGCCGACGGCAGTGGCAACATCTCCTACGATCCGGCCAACCACGAACTGATGGTCCGCCTGCGCCAGGCAAAGATCGACGGCATCGCGGTGCCCGACCTCGAGGTCGACGACCCCGACGGCACCGCCGAATTGCTGCTGATCGGCTGGGGCAGTTCCTACGGCCCGATCGGTGAGGCGTGCCGCCGGGCGCGCCGCCGCGGCGTACCGGTCGCGCAGGCGCATCTGCGCCACCTCAACCCGCTGCCCGCCAACACCGGCGAGGTGTTGCGCCGCTATCGCCGGGTGGTCGCGCCGGAGATGAACGGCGGCCAGCTGGCGTTGCTGCTGCGCGGCACATATCTGGTCGACGTACAGCCGTGGACGAAGGTGGCCGGAACCGCCTTCTCCGCCCAGGAGCTGGTCGGCGTGATCGACGCGGCACTGGACGGATCCATCGGCGAGCTGGAACAGAACAAGGCCTTCGATGCCCGGGCCCGGGCGACCTATCGCACGACAGGGGGACACCGATGACCATCGTCGACACCTCGCTCATCGGCGCCGATCTCGGCCTGACCGGGGTCTCCGGAGTACCCGGCGCGGACGGCCCGCAGAAGGTCAAGGACTTCACCTCCGATCAGGAGGTGCGCTGGTGCCCGGGATGCGGTGACTACGTCATCCTCGCGACCGTGCGCGGTTTTCTCGCCGAACTGGGCTTGCGGCGGGAAAACCTGATGTTCGTCTCCGGCATCGGATGTTCCAGCCGATTCCCGTACTACCTGGACGCCTACGGCGTCCACTCCATCCACGGCCGTGCCCCGGCGATTGCCACCGGACTCGCGGTGACGAGGCCGGATCTGTCGGTCTGGGTCGTCACCGGCGACGGCGATGCCCTCTCGATCGGCGGCAATCACCTGATCCACGCGCTGCGCCGCAACGTGAACATGACGATTCTGCTGTTCAACAACCGGATCTACGGCCTGACCAAGGGCCAGTACTCACCGACCTCCGAACCGGGCAAGGTGACCAAGTCGACGCCTCTCGGCTCGATCGACCACCCGTTCAACACGCTGTCGGTGGCGCTGGGAGCCGAGGCGAGTTTCGCCGCGCGCGCCCTCGACTCCGACCGCGCCGGCCTCACCGAGGTGCTGCGCGCCGCGGCCGAGCACCGTGGCACCTCGTTCGTGGAGATCCTGCAGGACTGCCCGATCTTCAACGACGGCTCCTTCGACGCACTGCGCCGCGACAACGCCGAATCCCACCTGATCCGCTTGCGGCACGGGGAACCGATCCGCTTCGGCGCGGACGGCGAATTCGCGGTGGTGCGCAACGGTTTCGGGCTCGAGGTGGTCGCGTCGTCGGAGGTCGCCGAGAGTGAGATCGTGGTGCACGACGCCCATTGCGAACGGTCCGAATACGCCTACGCGCTCTCGCGGTTGACCTCCCAGGATCTGACCCACGTCCCGATCGGCATCTTCCGCGACGTCACCCGTCCCACTTACGACGACGGTGTCCGGGCGCAAACCGCGGTGGCGGTCGAACGCGCACCGGTCGGATCGCAGTCGCTGCAAAATCTGCTCAACGGCCGCGAGACCTGGACCGTCGGCTGATCCGTGGGTCTCCGCGACCCGCAACGATTGCGCCCCTGAGCTTTTCGGCGCCCCGAGCGCGAGGACACGATCGGGGCGCCGAGGGCGAAATCAGCGGTCGGCGACGAACGCGTCGACCAACTTCTTGCACAGGTCCGCGAAGCGGGTGCGGTCTGCCTTCTGGGCGTCGGTGAGTCCGTCGGTGCCGCCGGGGGAGTACACCACCAGGTGCACGTCCTGATCCGGTGTGGCGCCCAGGAAATCGAGCAGGGTGGACCCGCCGCTGCCGTCCTTGGGCATGCCCAGATCCGCGGCGGCCAGCTTCTTCGCCTCCTCGGCGGCGGCATGGACCGCGTCGAGGGAGACGTGTCCGTTGCGTTGCCGCGGCGCCTTGTCGGCCGGCCGATCCGGATCGGCGGCGTCGGGACTGTTCACCGCATGCCCGTCCGAATAGACGAGCAGCGTCGGCGCCGGCGTCACCCCGGCGTGCTCCCCGCCCGGAATCGTGGTCAGCGCCACCGACAGTGCGGCCGCGGGTTCGTCGGCCACGGCCGTCATCGCGCCGCCGGCCACCGTCAGCGTCGCGGCGCACAGCGCCACCGCCGCCCGCACACCCGGCATCGTTCGTCTCGCCTCGCCGATAACCCGCATGTCGATCACTCCTGCCCTCCACCCGTCCCGGTCTCGCCGATCATTGTGCCCGCACTGCTGCCGAGATCCGCCCGATCCGCCCGTTCGAACGTCCCGGCCGGCCGCGCTCAGCGCAGCGCCGGCGGATTGTTCAGATCCGGTGCCGAGAAGGTGTCACACGCCGCGACCTGGCCGTTGCGGTATCCGGTCAGGAACCACTTCTGCCGCTCGTTCGACGAACCGTGCGTCCACCCTTCCGGATTCACCCGGCCGGTGGCGGCCTTCTGGATCCGGTCGTCGCCGACCGCCGCCGCGGCGGAGAGCGCGTCTTGAATGTCGCTGTCGGACAACGGCTTCAGCAGCGGCTGAGAACCGCCGGGGGCCGGTGTCTTGTCCGCGTAGCTCGCCCACAGACCCGCATAACAGTCGGCCTGCAGTTCGAGGCGAACCGATCCGGAATCAGGGCCCTTGGGATCGCGCTGCGCGCGCCCGCTGTCGCCCAGCAGGTTCTGGATGTGATGGCCGAATTCGTGCGCCACCACGTACTCCTCGGCCAGCGGACCACCCGCCGCCCCGAACTTGTCCCGCAGCTCCTGGAAGAACCCGGTATCGAAATAGGCCTTGCGGTCCGCCGGACAATAGAAGGGGCCGACCGCGCTGGTCGCGTTGCCGCATCGGGTGGCGACCGACCCGGTGAACAGCGTCACGCCGGGTTTCGTGTACTGCACCCGGGTCTGACGCGGCAGGACCCCGCCCCAGACGCCGTCGAGACTCTGCGCGGTCAGCACCACCCGGCATTGTGCGTACCGGTTCGCGTCACCGTTGGTCTTGCAGACGGAGGTGTCGACGCCACCGGTCTGCGTTCCCGAGGTTCCGCTGCCGAGCAGATTGCCTGGATTCACACCGAACAGCACCGCGAGAATCAGCACGATCAAGCCGCCGCCACCGCCCAAGGCGAGCTTGGGGCCCATGCCGCCGCCGGTGGAGACCCGGTCCGGATCGATATCCATACCTTCGTTGAAGGTCATCGTTGCTGCTCCTGTGGATCGAGTGGGCTGCTCGGCGCTCGGTCAGCCGAAACAACCTCTACAGCTTGGCATGAGCGTCGGCGGCTCGGGAGACGAGTGGCGTCGTGTCCGCCGACTGACGCGGGGAGTCGGATATCGGTTTCCGTCCGGCCGACGCGCCTCACTACCATGGGGGCGCACCAGGTCATCCCGCGCCCGGTGCACCGTGTCGTCGAAAGGATTCCCGTGCTGCGCACCCACTTGGCTGGTTCGCTGCGAAGCGAGCACGCCGGTCTGACCGTCACCCTCACCGGCTGGGTGGCCCGGCGGCGAGACCACGGTGGCGTGATCTTCATCGATCTGCGCGATGCGTCGGGGGTCGCGCAGGTGGTCTTCCGCGAGGGCGTGCCGGCCGAACAGGCCCACAAGCTGCGGGCGGAGTACTGCGTACAGGTCACCGGTGTGGTCGAGGGACGTCCGGACGGCAGCGAGAACCCGAACCTGCCCACCGGTGCGATCGAGGTGAACGTCACCGAACTCGTGGTGCTCAACGAGGCCGCGCCGCTGCCGTTCCAGCTCGACGAGCAGCCCGGCGAAGAGGCGCGCCTGAAGTACCGCTACCTCGATCTGCGCCGCGAGGGCCCCGCGCACGCCATCCGGCTGCGGTCGAAGGTCAACGCCGCGGCCCGCGAGGTGCTGGCCCAGCACGCGTTCATCGAGGTCGAGACCCCGACGATGACGCGGTCCACCCCCGAGGGCGCGCGTGACTTCCTGGTGCCCGCCCGCCTGCAGCCCGGTAAGTTCTACGCCCTGCCGCAGAGCCCGCAGCTGTTCAAGCAGTTGCTGATGGTCTCGGGGGTGGAGCGGTACTACCAGATCGCCCGCTGCTACCGCGACGAGGATTTCCGCGCCGACCGCCAGCCCGAGTTCACCCAGCTCGACCTGGAGATGAGCTTCGTGACGCAGGAGGATGTGATCCTGCTGGCCGAGGACATCCTGGTCGCGCTGTGGAAGCTGGTCGGCCACGAGATCCCCACGCCGATTCCGCACATGACCTACGCGGAGGCGATGCGCCGCTACGGCAGCGACAAGCCCGATCTGCGCTTCGGCATCGAGATCACCGAATGCGCCGAGTACTTCAAGGACACGTCCTTCCGGGTCTTCCAGGCGCCCTATGTCGGGGCGGTCGTGATGCCGGGCGGGGCGAGCCAGCCGCGGCGCCAGCTCGACGCCTGGCAGGAATGGGCCAAGCAGCGCGGGGCCAAGGGCCTGGCCTACATCCTGGTCGGTGAGGACGGCACGCTGGGCGGCCCGGTCGCCAAGAACCTGTCCGACGCCGAACGCGAGGGCCTGGCCAAGCACGTCGGCGCGGCGCCGGGCGACTGCATCTTCTTCGGCGCCGGAGAGGCGAAGTCGAGCCGGGCGCTGCTGGGCGCGGCGCGTGGCGAGATCGCGCGCAAATGCGGCCTGATCGACGAGGACGCCTGGGCGTTCGTGTGGATCGTGGACGCGCCGATGTTCGAGTCCGCCGCCGACGCCACCGCGAGCGGCGATGTGGCACTCGGACATTCGGCCTGGACCGCGGTGCACCACGCGTTCACCTCGCCGAAGCCGGAGTCCATCGACACCTTCGACACCGATCCGGGCTCGGCGCTGGCCTACGCCTACGACATCGTCTGCAACGGCAACGAGATCGGCGGCGGCAGTATCCGCATCCATCGCCGCGACGTGCAGGAGCGGGTGTTCAAGGTCATGGGCATCAGCCACGACGAGGCGCAGGAGAAGTTCGGATTCCTGTTGGACGCCTTCGCCTTCGGCGCGCCGCCGCACGGTGGAATCGCCTTCGGCTGGGACCGCATCACCGCACTGCTGGCCGGGGTGGATTCGATTCGCGAGGTCATCGCGTTCCCGAAGTCCGGTGGCGGCGTGGACCCGCTGACCGAGGCGCCGGCGCCCATCACCGCGCAGCAGCGCAAGGAAGCCGGCCTCGACGTGGTGCTCGACGAGCACGGCAAGCCGAAGGCCTGATCCGAAACCGGATGTGCCGAAGCGGTTGTGGGCAGCCGCGGCCGCGCACCGGTTAGTCTGCAGATCGTCCGGCGCCACCCGGTGCCGGACGATCGTGCCGACGACAGGGGACTGGGTTTGCTGCATCTGCGGGCGGTCTGCCCACCGGAGTCGACCGACGCCGCGGTGACCGCGCTGCGGGCCGAACCCGGCGCCACGCTCATCACCGTGCAGCGCGGCGCGTCGGTCGAGCCGCCCGGTGATCTCGTCCAGGCCGATATCGCCCGCGAATCGGCCAACGATGTGCTGGCCGGTCTGCGTGGGCTCGGCATCGGCGACTACGGGGGCATCATGCTCTCGCCGGTGGAAACGGTGCTGTCGGCGCCGGCCGACCGGGCGGTCGAGGCGGCGCCGGGCGATCCGTCGGATGCGATCGTCTGGGAGGAGCTGCTCGCCCAGACCCATGAGGAATCGACGCTCAATCCCACCTTCCTGGCCTTCATCACGATCGCGTGCCTGCTGGCCGTCGTCGGTGTGGCCACCGATTCGCCGGTGACGGTTGTCGGCGCCATGGTGGTCGGACCCGAGTTCGGGCCGCTCGCCGCCGTCGCGGTCGCGGTGGTGCGCAGGGACTTCCGCCTCGCCCGCCGCTCGATCCTGGCTCTGCTGATCGGCTTTCCGGTGGCGATGGGGATCGCGACGCTGGCGTCGCTGGTGTGGGAACAGTTCGGCTGGATCACCGTCGACCGCATCCACGCCATCCGCAATGTGGACTTCATCTACGAGGTGGGCCCGTTTTCGCTGGTGGTGGCGCTGCTGGCGGGTGCGGCCGGGATGATGTCGCTGGTGACCGCGAAATCGGCGGCCCTGGTCGGCGTGTTCATCTCGGTGACGACGATTCCGGCGGCCGGCTTCGCCGCGGTCGCCGCCACCGTCGGCGAATGGCACAAGGCATTCGAGTCGATCGGCCAGCTGGGGCTGAACATGGTCGGCATCGTCGTGGCGGGCATCATCGTGCTGCGACTGCGTCCCCATCACGGGCACGCGCTCGGCCCGCCACGGCCGAAGCGACTGAACATCCTGTCGCGCTGGTGGTTCGGCGGCGAATGAGATCGTTCAGGCGATCAGGCCGCCGGTGAGCATCCGGTAGGAGTAGGTGACCGCGATGATGGTGAGCGGTCCCACCACCAGCAGACCGATACCGCACAGCGCGGTGGCGACGATCGTCAGCGCGGCCACGGTCAGGGCCAGCAGCAGTGTCGGTACGAAGTTCGAGACCACCAGCTGCACACTGGATTTGATCGCGCTGAACGGATCGAGATCCTGGTCGATGACGTAGTGCAACGAGAACATGCACAGATAGCCCACGACGAGTGCCGGCACGATGCACAACACCGCGCCGACGCAGGCCGCCACGAAGACGAGCAGGGCGGTGATCAGCACGTTGCCGGCGTTGACGAAGCCGAAGAACGACGCGAAATCCGGTGGCGTGCCGTCGGTTTCGTACAGCGCGCCGCGAATCATTGCCGCCTGCAGCAGCCAGACCACGACCGCGGCGAGCAAGCCGATCAGCACCACCGGCATCAGCGAGTTCATATGGGTGACGTTCACCACCACCGTCACCATCAGATAGGCGACGAATCCGACGAGCGTGATCGCGATCCACGGAATCGGGTTGGCGCGGAAGCGATCCCACGCGAAGCCGAGCGCCCGGCCGATATTGAGCCCCGGCGCCCCGGCGTATCCCGGCGGTGCGCCGTACCCGGGCGCGCCCTGCGGCGGCATGC
>NZ_BAFW01000152.1 GCF_000308535.1 Nocardia cerradoensis NBRC 101014
CGATGAGCACCGACACTCAGGGCGAGGCGGGGTCGGGCCGCAGTATTCGCCCGGCCTGCGCCTCGATCGACGCCCGCAGTTCGGCATCGCTCAGCTCGCGCAGGCCGGCGGCACTGCGCAGGAACGGCTCGAGCAGCTGCCAGCCCATGGTGAAGGCGGCCAGATGGGCCACCGCCAGTCCGGCGGCGCGGTCGCTGTCCATCTGCGGCCGGAGATGCTCGATCAGCATCGTCATCACGGGGAACTGCTCCTGCAGCTCGCCGACCGGATAGCCGTCCAGGATGCAGCGTGCCAGCACGGTCAGGTGGCGGCGCAGCCGGGGATCGGTGGCGGTGAGCTGTCCGGCGGCGGCCGCTGCGCCCGACTGCTCCCCGAGATAGCTCAGCACCGCCCCGACCAGCCGATCCTTCGCACCGAGATGCCGGAAGACCAGGCCGTGGTTGACCCCGGCGCGCTCGGCGATGTCGCGGATCGAGGTCGCGGCCGGGCCGCGTTCGGCGAACAGGTCGGCGGCGGCCTCCGTGACCGCCGCGACGACCGCGTCGCGACCGACCGGTGCGGCGCCGGAGTCGTCGCGACGCGGAGTCGATGGCGGGTTCTCGGACATCGGGCTACAGTAGCGAAGACCGGTGTAGTCAATCGACTACAGTCGTCCGATCGCCGAAGGAACCGCCATGACGCAGACCACCGCCGCGGAGACCGAACCGCGTACGCACTACCCCGTGAGCTCGTTTCAACTGCCGGGATTTCCGCTGATCGCGGGACCGTTCACCCATCTGGTCGCCGAACGCGACCGCCTAGCCGCGCTGCGCTGGCAGCATTTCGACGCCCGCCAGGTCGGCGTCACCCTCGGTGCGGAGATCAGCGGCGTGGATCTGACCCGCGAGCTGCCCGCGGAGGTGATCGCCGAACTGCGCCGGGCGCTGCACGAGTACAAGGTGCTGTTCTTCCGCGAGCAGCCGCTGACGTCCGCGCAGCACGTCGCGTTCGCGGCGCGCTTCGGCACCCTCGAGGTGCATCCGTTCATCCCGTCCAATACCGAGCAGCCGGAGCTGGTCCGCTTCGAGAAGACGCCGACCATGGCGGGCGTCGAGAACATCTGGCATCACGACGTGACGTGGCGGCCACAGCCGTCGATGGGCGCGATCCTGCACGCCGTCGCCGTTCCCGAGATCGGCGGCGACACGCTGTTCTCGGATATGTACGCCGCCTACGAGGCCCTCGATGCCGAGACGCGGAACCGGATCGACGACCTCACCGCGACCCACGACTACACCCGCGCCTTCGGCCGCGGGCAGACCGCCGAGGCCCAGGAGGCGATGCGGGCCCAGCATCCGCCGGTCAGCCACCCGGTGGTGTGCACACACGAGGCGACCGGCCGCCGGCACCTGTACGTCAACCGGATCTTCGTGGACCGGATCGACGGCATGGATCCCGAGGCGAGCCGCGATCTGCTGGACCGGCTCTGCCGCCAGGCCGACTATCCCGAACACCAGGTGCGGCTGCACTGGGAACCCGACACCGTCGCCTTCTGGGACAACCGGGCCGTGCAGCACTACGCCGCCAGCGACTACTGGCCGCAGACGCGAATCATGGAACGGGCCTCGATCGTGGGACCGCGCCCGGCCCGCTGAGTCACTCCTCCCAGAGTTCCTCGAGGGTGGCAGAGACATGCTCGGCGAAGTCGCCGAGTGTGTCGTCGCCGGTGCAGCGCGCGTCCTCGGCCAGCGCCGCCCACCGGTTGATCAGCGCGGCCGAGCGCGGCACCGACAGGCCGTGTTCGCGGGCCGCGGCGATGCGGGTGTGGTCGGCGGGCAGGAACCAGAAGGTCGTCAGCCACACCCAGATGAGCCGGGCCTCGAGGATGCGTTCGGCCAGCAGGTCGTCGTCGGCGAGCGCGGGCCACACGCCCACCACCTCCGAGCGCCAGGCCTCCACCATCTGATGCGCGCGCTCGCGGGAGAGTTCGAAATCGCACAGGCAGCCCGGGAACGAGACCAGCGCGTAGGCGATGTCGAGGGTGGCGTCGCGGAAACCGCCCCATTCGTAGTCGAGGAACCGGGCGCCCTCGTCGTTGAGGATCACATTGTCCGGACACAGGTCCGAGGGGCTGAATGCCCGGAAGCGGCCCGCGGAGAACAGGCGATTGCCTCGCACGATGCGTTCCGCGATCTCGCCCGGCACGTCGATGCCGACCTCGCGGGCCAGCATTCCGGGCACTTCACCGATCGCGGCCTCGGCCTGCTGGGCGATGCCGTCGACCCGGTGCACCACCTCCACCCGCCGCAGCAGCGCCACGAAATCGGCCTCCCGGCCGACCGTGGCGGCGTGCATGCGACCCAGCGCCTGCGCGAACGCCATCTGGGCGTTGCGGGTGGCGGGTTCGGCGCCGGTTTGCAGCACCGAGGTGAGCGACATGTTCTCACCCAGATCGCTGAGGATCAGCAGCCGATCCGGCAGGCTGTGGGCCAGGAGATAGGCGCCGGGACGGTGCTCGCTGCTGAGCGCGGTGGTGAACTGGTAGGACACCGCCTCGCGCAGGAACGCCGAATCGATACTCGCGACCCCGGGCGCCAAGCCGCCGATCCGGCGCTCCTGCGCGGCGCCACGGACCTGCTTGACGATCAGGGTGCGAGGAAGTGAGAACGAGTTCTCCGCTACGCGTACGCGCAGCACCGTCGTCCTGCCACTGCCGCTGAGTTCGATCGGATCGCTCAGCTTCACCGCAGCACCCATGCGCTTCGTGAGCAACTGTTGTGCCGCGGACACGACTTCGGCGGCGCGTTCGGCCAATAGTGCGGTCATCGCCAACCAAGTTACTCGCTCCAGGTCACTTTCAGCGAGCGGTTCGGCAACCTTTCGCGCGTCGTCGGCGTGTCCCCGCCGAGCGGCTGCGACCGGACCGAGATGCTCATTACGCTCATCGTCGGCCGGGTCGCGGATCCGGCCCGATGCCGCGGCCCGTCGCTTGACACGCCCGGCCGTGTCCGGTTGTGTCGAACTCTCAACTGCAGTGTGCCGCACCAGAACCCAGGTGATTCGAAAGGTCCGACGATGACCGACTCCCCGCAGTCCGCACCCCGCGACACCGGCGAAGGCGGTGAACGGCGACCGGAGAGCCGGCCCGGGCAGCATCCCACCGGCCCCGTACGACCCGGCGCCGGGCCAGGCGAACATCCCGCAACGCAGGGCCGGCCCGAAATGACCGGAGCCGCGGGATATCCGCAGTTCGAGGGCTCCGGCGCACCGCAGTACGGCGCCCCACAGTACCGCGGCGCTCCGGGCGAGCAGCCCCAGGGCGCGCCGGGCGGGGTGCCCCCGGTGGCGCCGCC
>NZ_BAFW01000151.1 GCF_000308535.1 Nocardia cerradoensis NBRC 101014
CCTCGTCGGCGATCGGCTCGATATCTGTTTCGGAGTCGTACTCGTCGCGGCGATACCGGTGTCCACTGCGGCCGGTCCGCTCGTACCCCGGTTCGGCGTAGTCGTCGGCGTAATCCGGGTCGGCGTAGTCCGGATCCGGATATCCGGCGCCGGCGAGCTCATGGTCGTAGCGAGCGTCGTATCCGGCGGCCGGATCGGCGTAGTGGGCCGCCGATTCGTCCTCGTCGACGTAGCGCGGAATGACGGCGGTGTCGTCGTCCTCGTAGTCGTCCCACTCGTCGGTGACGCTACGGTGCGCACCGCCACGCCGGTAGCGCCGCTGCTGCTCGTCGGCGCGCCGGCGCGATCGTTCTCCGGCCCGGGACCAGCGGTCACTCATCCGACCACCTGGCCTCGTCTGCACCGGCCGAGTTCAACACCGCACTCCGTTCGTCCAACCACCCTTGCAGGATCGACACGGCGGCCGCCTGGTCGATAACCTGCCGCCGGCCGCGCGAGCGAACTCCGCTGTCCCGCAATGCACGTGCAGCTGACACCGTAGTCAAACGTTCGTCGGAAAGTCGTATCGGCACACCAGGAATCATGTCCCGCAAACGTCGCGCGAACCGAGCGGCCATCTGGGCGGAGGAGCCACTGGCCCCGCGTAATGTGCGTGGTAGACCGACGATTACCTCGACCGCCTCGTATTCCCGCACAATCTCGGCTACCCGGATCAGATCGGTTGCCGGACCTCGTTTTCCACCCTTGACGGTCGGAACCGTCTCCACCGGTGTCGCCAGGATCCCGTCCGGGTCACTGGCGGCCACTCCGATGCGCACGGTTCCCACGTCGAGGCCGATCCGCCGGCCGCGACCGGGATCGGTCCGCGCGCTGGGGCGTTCGGCCGGGATGTCGTCCGGTCGGGCGGCCCCGGCTTCCGGAGCCGCCCCTGATCGGGACGGCTCCGGTTCCGAGGGCTCCGAATTCTCGGATTTGTCCATCAGGCGGCGATCTCGGCCACCCGCGCGCGCACGCCGGCCAGGCCGGCCTCGATACCGGACGGATCCGAGCCGGCGCCCTGCGCCATCTCCGGCTTACCGCCGCCGCGACCCGCGATACTCGGGCCGAAGCTGCCGACCAGATCGCCGGCCTTCACGCCGAGCTCCTGGGCGGGCTTGTTCACCGCGACCACGAACGGCACCTTGCCGTCGGCGTTGCCGAGCAGCACGACCACCGCCGGTTCACTGCCGAACCGGCCGCGGATATCAGTGGCCAGGGTCCGCAGATCGCCCGCGCCGACGCCCTTCGGGGCCGCGGCCGCGACCAGCAGCACCTTGCCGACCCGCTGCGCCTGCTCGACGTAGGTCCCGGCCTGCGACAGCACGGCCGCGGCCTTGGTGCGCTCGAGTTCCTTCTCGGCGACCTTCAGCCGTTCCACCAATTGCTCGACCCGGGCCGGCACATCTTCGGAGGGCACCTTCAGCGAGGCGGCCACACCGGCCAGCAGGGCCCGCTCCTTGGCCAGATACTTGTAGGAGTCCAGCCCGACGAACGCCTCCACGCGACGCACACCGGAACCGACCGACGATTCGCCGAGCAGTGTGATCGGCCCGATCTGCGACGAATGTTCGACGTGAGTGCCACCGCACAGTTCCATCGAGAACGGCCCGCCGATCTCGACGACCCGCACCTCGGACCCGTAGTTCTCGCCGAACAGTGCCAGCGCGCCCATCGCCTTGGCCTTGGGCAGATCGGTGACGAAAGTGTTCACCGGGAAGTCCGAACCGACCGCATCATTGGACACCGCCTCGATATCGGCCTTCTGCGACTCCGAGAGCTGGCCCTGCCAGTTGAAGTCGAACCGCAGATATCCGGGCTTGTTCAGCGAACCGGCCTGAACCGCGTTGGGGCCCAGCACCTGCCGCAGCGCGGCATGCACCATGTGGGTGCCGGAGTGGCCCTGGGTGGCGCCGCGCCGCCACGCCGGATCGACCTGGGCGAGTACGGCATCGCCCTCGGTGATCTGCCCGCGCTCGACGGTGGTCTTGTGCACCCACAGCTTCTTGGCGATCTTCTGGACGTCGTTGACGCGCAGTTCCGTGCCCGAGGCGGTGAGGCTGCCGCGATCGGCGATCTGACCACCGGATTCGGCATAGAGCGGACTGCGATCGAGGATGACCTCGACATCCTGCCCGGCGGTCGCGGTGGGGACGCGGACACCATCGGCGATGAGGGCGAGCACCCGTGCCTCGGTGGCGAGTTCGTCGAATCCGGTGAATTCGGTGGCGCCCCGGTCGACCAGTTCCTTGTAGATCGACAGGTCGGCGTGGGCGTGCTTGCGGGCCTGCGCATCGTCCTTGGCTCGCTGCCGCTGCTCGGCCATGAGTGTGCGGAAGCCCGACTCGTCGACCTCGAGCCCGGCCTCGGCGGCCATCTCCAGGGTCAGATCGATCGGGAAACCGTAGGTGTCGTGCAGGGTGAACGCCTCACTGCCTGCGAGGGTGCGCCCGCCGGTGGCCTTCACCTCGGCGACCGCGTCGTCGAACAGTTTCGACCCGGTGCTCAGCGTCTTGAGGAAGGCGGTCTCCTCACCGACGGCGACGGTCTCGATGCGGGTGAAGTCGGTGGCCAGTTCCGGATACGAGGGCGACATGAGATCGCTGACGACCTTCATGAATTCGCCGATCACCGGCTTCTCGGCGCCCAGCAGCCGGGCCGAGCGCACGATCCGGCGCAGCAACCGGCGCAGGACGTAGCCGCGGCCGTCGTTGCCGGGATTGACGCCGTCGGCGATCAGCATCGCCGAGGTGCGGGCGTGGTCGGCGATCACGCGGAAACGCACGTCGTCGGCGTGTTCGACGCCGTAGCTCTTACCGGTCAGCTCCTCGGCCTTGGAGATGATCGGGCGCAGCAGATCGGTTTCGTAGACGTTGTCCACGCCCTGCAGCAGCATCGCCACGCGTTCGATGCCCATGCCGGTATCGATGTTCTTCTTCGGCAGCGAACCCACCGGCGGGTAGCCCAGCTTGGGGCTCTGCTCGCCGCGGATGTCCTGCATGAACACGAGATTCCAGATCTCGAGGTAGCGATCCTCGTCGGCGACCGGACCGCCCTCGGCGCCGTATTCGGGTCCGCGGTCGTAGTAGATCTCCGAGCACGGACCGCCGGGACCGGGCACGCCCATATCCCAGTAGTTGTCCTTGCCGTCGCGGAACTGGATGCGCTCCTTCGGAATTCCGGCGACGCGATGCCAGATCTCGGCGGCCTCGGGATCGCTCTCGTAGGCGGTGACCCAGATCCGCTCCGGATCGAAGCCGAATCCGCCCTCCTCCTGAGACTTGCTGATCAGCTCCCAGGCGAAGGTGATGGCACCTTCCTTGAAGTAGTCACCGAAGGAGAAGTTGCCCGCCATCTGGAAGAAGGTGTTGTGGCGGGTGGTGACGCCGACCTCTTCGATATCGCCGGTGCGCACGCACTTCTGCACGCTGGTCGCCCGTGCGAACGGCGGCGCCTCCTGGCCCAGGAAATACGGCTTGAACTGCACCATGCCCGCATTGACGAACAGCAGGTTCGGGTCCGGCAGGATCAACGAGGCACTGGGTACCTCGGTGTGGCCGGCACGGACGAAGTGGTCCAGGAAACGCCGTCGGATCTCGTGGGTCTGCACGAATATCCAGCCTACCGGGCGCGGTCCAGCCGGTTTTCAGCGGTCGTGCGGCGCGCCTGTCCCTGCGCCCCTGTCTCAGCGGCCTCGGACGATGCGGCGCAACTTGGTGACCCGCGGCCCGATCTCCCGCTCGTAGCCGTGATCGGTCGCGGTGTAGTAGTCGGCGCCGACCAGTTCGTCGGGCGGGTACTGCTGGGTGAGGATGCCGTCCGGGTGGTCGTGGGGGTATTTGTAGCCCTGCGCGTTGCCCAGTTTCGCCGCGCCCGCGTAATGCCCGTCGCGCAGATGGGGCGGCACCGCACCGGCCTTACCGGCCGCGATATCGGACATGGCCGCGCCGATGGCCGCCGCGACCGCACCCGATTTGGGTGCGGTGGCGACGTGGATGGTGGCGTGCGCGAGCGCCAGCTGCGCCTCCGGCATACCGACCAGCTGCACCACCTGCGCGGCGGCGACCGCGGTCTGCAGGGCGGTCGGATCGGCCATGCCGACGTCCTCGGACGCCTGGATCATCAATCGCCGCGCGATGAAGCGCGGATCCTCGCCCGCGCTGATCATCCGGGCCAGGTAGTGCAGCGCCGCGTCCACGTCGGATCCCCGCAGCGATTTGATGAACGCGCTGATCACGTCGTAGTGCTGGTCACCGGCGCGGTCGTAGCGCACCGCGGCCTTGTCGACGCTGGCCTCCACCAGATCCACGTCCACCGTGCCGTCGAGCGACGATTCCGCCGAGGCTTCCAGAGCGGTCAGCGACCGGCGCGCGTCGCCGCCGGCGATGCGGACGATGTGGTCGAGCGCCGCCTCGGTGACGGTGTACTGCCCGGCCAAACCTCGCTCGTCGTCGATCGCGCGACGCAGCACGGTGCGAATATCGTTGTCCGACAACGACTTCAACTGCAACACCAGCGACCGCGACAGCAGCGGCGACACCACCGAGAACGACGGGTTCTCCGTCGTCGCCCCCACCAGCAGCACCACCCGGTTCTCCACCGCGGCCAGCAGGGCGTCCTGCTGGGTTTTGGAGAACCGGTGCACCTCGTCGATGAACAGCACGGTCTGCTCCCCCGCGAGCAGCCGCCGCCGCGCCAGCTCGATGACCGCGCGCACCTCCTTGACGCCCGCCGACAACGCCGACAGCGCCTCGAACCGCCGGCCGGTCGCGGTCGAGATGAGCGCGGCCAGCGTCGTCTTGCCCGTGCCGGGTGGGCCGTAGAGCAGCACCGATGCCGCACCCGACCCCTCGATCAACCGACGCAGCGGCGATCCGGGGCCGAGCAGGTGCTGCTGGCCCACGACCTCGTCCAGGCTCGCGGGCCGCATCCGCACCGCCAGCGGCGACATCCTGCCCGCCGGCGGCAGTGCGGCGGATGCGCCGGACACGTCCTCCAGCTCCGGCGCCTCGAACAACCCTTCGCTCACGCCT
>NZ_BAFW01000150.1 GCF_000308535.1 Nocardia cerradoensis NBRC 101014
AGCAGCACACATGAGCGAGCCCACCCGCATCGAGGTCCGTACCGCCGATCCGTATCCGGTGATCATCGGCCGGGGGCTGCTCGGCGAACTGGTCGAGCAGGTCGCCCGCCAGCCGGGAGTGCGGACGGTGGCGATCTTCCATCAGCCGCCGCTGACCGAGACCGCGGAAGTGGTGCGGCAGGCGCTGGCCGAGCAGGCCGTCGGCCCGCACGGTGACACCCTCGACGCGCATCGCATCGAGATTCCGGATGCCGAGGCCGGTAAGGATCTCCCGGTCGCGGGCTTCTGCTGGGAGGTGCTCGGCCGCATCGGCCTGACCCGGCAGGACGTCGTGATCAGCCTCGGCGGCGGTGCGGCCACCGATCTGGCCGGGTTCGTCGCCGCCACCTGGATGCGTGGTGTGAAGGTCGTCCACGTGCCGACCACACTGCTCGCGATGGTCGACGCGGCGGTCGGGGGCAAGACCGGAATCAACACCGAGGCCGGGAAGAACCTGGTCGGCTGCTTCCACGAGCCGTCGGCCGTGCTGGTGGACCTGGTCACCCTCGAAACGGTGCCGCCCAACGAGATCGTCGCGGGAATGGCCGAGATCATCAAGGCCGGATTCATCGCCGACCCGGTCATCCTCGATCTGATCGAACGCGACCCCGCCGCCGCCCTGGACCCGAAGGGCGACGTGCTGCCGGAGTTGGTCCGCCGCGCGATCCAGGTGAAGGCCGACGTGGTGGCCGCCGACCTCAAGGAGGCGAGCCTGCGCGAAATCCTCAACTACGGCCACACCCTCGGCCACGCGATCGAGCGCCGGGAACGCTACCGGTGGCGCCACGGTGCGGCGGTGTCGGTCGGTCTGGTCTTCGCGGCCGAACTCGGCCGGCTGGCCGGTCGCCTCGACGATGCCACCGCCGATCGCCATCGCGCGATCCTGGAGAGCGTCGGCCTGCCGACCACCTATGACGCCGACGCACTGCCGCAGCTGCTGGAAACCATGCAGACCGACAAGAAGACCCGCTCGGGCATTCTTCGGTTCGTCGTGCTCGACGGCCTGGCCAAACCGGGCCGCCTGGAGGGTCCCGACCCGTCGCTGCTGGCCGCGGCCTACGCGACCATCGCCCGCGAGGACAGCCCCGCCGGCGGAATTCTGCTCTAGGACACGAAAATCCGGGCCGCGGAGACGATCCGCGGCCCGGATGAGCCGATCAGTCCGCGATCAGGCCGGGGAGGCCGCCGCCGGAGGCACCGAGGATTCGCTCTTGCGCCGATCCCGGCCCACCAGGAACCGGCCGATCGCCACGCCGACCATCGCCGGAATGAAGATCATCAGCACGATGAACGAGGCACCGGCGGTCAACTCGAACAGCAGCCCGTTGTCGCCGAGATCGAACTTCGGCACGAAATCCAGCAGCCACGCCACCAGCCCACTGCCCACACCACCGACCACGCCGGCCTTCAGCCAGCGCATGGTGAGGTCGGCGCCGCCACGCTCCGGGTCGGGATTGGCCCGCCGATCACTGCGACCGTCGATCAGCCCCCAGGCCACGCCCGCGACGACCAGCACGATCAAGCACAGGATGCGCATCCACGAGCCGTTGGTCGGCGAGTAGATCATGCCGAAACCCAGCAGGGTTCGCAGTACGACGGTCAGCGCACCGAGGACTATGGCGCGCAACACCCACG
Source organism: Nocardia cerradoensis NBRC 101014 (assembly GCF_000308535.1). Taxonomy (GTDB): domain Bacteria; phylum Actinomycetota; class Actinomycetes; order Mycobacteriales; family Mycobacteriaceae; genus Nocardia; species Nocardia cerradoensis. The sequence continues at coordinate 1,675 of NZ_BAFW01000150.1, forward strand.
AATTCATGTCGATCACCTTAGCCTGTGTTGTGACGTCATCGAATTGGAACCCGTTCTAGAAGTCACGAAGATCCAGAGCCGCTGCCATCGCCGCCCGCGGCGCGGGCCGGCCGGTGAACTGTTCGACCTGCCCGTAGGCCTGATTCAGCAGCATCTGCAATCCGCTGATGACGGTGTTTCCCGCGCGCCGTACGGCCGTAGCCAGCGGCGTCGGCCACGGGTCGTAGATCGCGTCGAGCACCACCGGCGCCGCCGCGACCGCGTCGGCCACCACCGCCGCACCGGCGGCAGGTACCGAACTGACCACCGCGTCGGCGCGCGCACACGCCGCGCGCACCCGATCGGCGTCGAAATCGGAGAACTCCGGCGCCAACCCGAGCTCGCGGGCCAGCGCGAGGGTCGGCTCGGCCCGCTCCGCGTCGCGCGCGACCACGGTGACCGTCTCGGCGCCGAGTTCCGACAGCGCCAGCAGCGCCGGTCGCGCGGTGCCACCCGCCCCGAGCACGACCGAGCGGCGCACCGATTCCACGCCGCCGCCCTGCAACGCACCGCGCACGCCGTCCACATCGGTGCAATCGGCTCGCCACCCGCTCGCCGTGCGCACCAGGGTGTTGGCGGAGCCGACCAGAACGGCACGCTCGGTCCGCTCGCCGGCGTAGTTCAGTGCCGCGACCTTGCCCGGCATCGTCACCGACAGCCCGACCCAGTCCGAATCCAGCCCGTCGACGAGGCCGGGCAGTTGCTCGCCGGTGCATTCGATGCGCTCGTAGGTCCAGTCCAGGCCCAGCGCGCGGTAGGCGGCCAGATGCAGTTGCGGTGACCGCGAATGCGCGATCGGGCTGCCCAGTACCGCGGCCTTGCGCCCCGACCTCGTCCCGTTATCGGCCACTGTCGAGAATTCCGCTCTGCTGGGCGCGCTGGATATTGCGCAGATGTTCGCTGTAGCTCTCGGTGAACATCGTGGTCCCCTGTTTGTCGACGGTGACGAAGTACAGCCACGGTCCCGGCGCCGGACTCTCCACCGCGCGCAGGGCATCCAGCGACGGTGAGGAGATCGGTGTGGCCGGCAACCCCGGCATGGCGTAGGTGTTCCACGGGGTCTTGCGGGCGCGGTCGGCGTCCGTAGTGGCGACCTCGGTGCGGTCGAGGGTGTAGTTGACCGTGGAATCGAGCTGCAGCGGTTGATCGACCGCGAGCCGGTTCACGATCACCCGGGCCACCTTCGTCATGTCCTGCGGCAGCGCCTCCCGTTCGACCAGCGAGGCCGCGATCAGCGTCTGATAGGGGTTCAGTTTGTTCGTCGCCCCCGACTGCAACAGTCCGGTCGTCTCGTAGCCGGCGGCGCTCTCGCTCACCAGCTGCGCCAGAATCTGCTCGGGCGTGCCGGACGGATCGAAATCCCAGGCGCCCGCGGCGATCATCCCCTCGAGCTGGCGGGTGCGATCGGGAACCTTGCGCACGGCGTCGACGGCCCAGCCCGGAACGCCCAGCGCGGTCGCGTCGGCGGTCGCCCCGGCGGCATCGAGTTGTTCGTAGGTGACGCACTTCTTGTCCGCACCGGTCCCGACGCAACTGGCGTCGGCGATCTTGCGGTAGATGCCCTCGTTGCGGGCGCCGGTGTTCACATCGGTGGAGTCGTGCAGCCGCCGCCCTTCGGAGACCACCACATTGCCCACCCGGGAAGTCTTCTTCAGCAGCGCCGCGACCGCATCGGTGCCCTTGCTGTGCGTCGGCACCGCGTAATAGCCCGGCTGCACCGACGTGATGCCCGAATTGCGCATGGCCGCTTGATAGAAGGCGCCGCTGCTGCGCACGACCCCCTTCTCGACCATGGTCTGCGCGATCTGTTCGGCGGTGTCACCGGTGTGCACCTGGACCACGGCCAGCGGGCCGGGCGATCCGTCGAAATCCTCGGGTCCGCCCATGGAACGGATGAACTTGTATCCGGCGTAGCCACCGGCCACCACGAACAGGACGACGAACAC
>NZ_BAFW01000149.1 GCF_000308535.1 Nocardia cerradoensis NBRC 101014
GCCCTGTTTTCCGGAACTGCGATTGCCGAGGAACCGGACCGGATCGAGCGGTTCGCGGGTGCCACCGGCGGAGACCACGACGCGGCGTCCCTCGAGATCGCGCGGCAGCGCGTCGGAGCGCTCGAGCAGCAAGGAGGCCAGCGCGAAGATCTCCTCCGGTTCGGGCAGGCGGCCGGGACCGGTATCGGCGCCGGTGAGCCGCCCGGAGGCCGGTTCCATCACGGTCGAGCCGTGTGCGCGCAGCGTGGCGACGTTGGCGATCGTGGCCGGATGCTCCCACATCTCGGTGTGCATCGCGGGAGCGAACAGCACCGGACATCGGGCGGTGAGCAGGGTGGCGGTGAGCAGATCGTCGGCGCGGCCGGAGGCGGCGCGCGCCATCAGATCGGCGGTGGCCGGGGCGATGACCACCAGATCGGCCTCCTGGCCGATGCGCACATGCGGCACCTCGGGCACATCGGCGAAAACCCCGGTGTGCACCGGATTGCCCGACAGCGCCTCGAAGGTGGCCTTACCGACGAACTGCAGTGCGGACTCGGTGGGAATGACTCGGACGTCGTGCCCGGTCTCGGTGAACTTGCGCACCAGCGAGCACGCCTTGTAGGCGGCGATCCCGCCGCCCACGCCGACAACGATTCGCATCTGAATCAAGCCTCTTCGGTCCGGTGGAGAGACAGCGGGTTACGACCGCAGGGTCACTCGCCCTCGGTGTGTTCGAGCAGGTCGGAGTGGATCTCGCGCATGGCGACCGAGAGCGGCTTCTCCTGCAGACCCGGCTCGACCAGCGGACCCACGTACTCGAGGATGCCGTCACCGAGCTGGTTGTAGTAGTCGTTGATCTGACGCGCCCGCTTGGCCGCGTAGATGACCAGCGCGTACTTGGACGACGTGCGCTCGAGCAACTCGTCGATCGGCGGGTTGGTGAGGCCGACCGGGGTGTCGTAGGCGGGCACGGTCTTGGTGTCGCTCACTAGGGAGGCTCCTGCGGGTCGATGGGGAGTTGCTGTCGAGACGAGTTCGCGGATCGCCCGCGGTCATCTCGAATTTGTGCTAACGAACAACGATACCAACTGCTCACAGGCCGTGGTCACGTCGTCGTTCACGATCACGATGTCGAACTCGTCACACGCGGCGAGTTCGGTCTTCGCGGTGGCGAGCCGGCGCTCGATCACCTCGGGTGATTCGGTGCCGCGGCCGGTCAGCCGGGCCACGAGTTCCTCCCAGCTGGGCGGGGCCAGAAAGACCAGCAGCGCCTCGGGCATCGCCGCTCGGACCGAGCGGGCGCCGGCGAGGTCCACCTCCACCAGGACCGGTTTCCCGGCGGCCAGTGCCGCCTTCACCGGGGCGGCCGGGGTACCCGACCGTTGCAGGCCGCCGTGAATGTCGGCCCATTCGAGTAGTTCGCCTTCTTCGATCATGGTGTCGAAGTCGGCACGGGTCACGAACCGGTAGTCGCGGCCGTCGACCTCCCCGGGCCGGGGGGCCCGGGTGGTGGCCGACACACTGAACACCAGTTCCGGCAGCCGTTCCCGGACGCAACGGACCACGGTGGACTTGCCGACGGCCGAGGGGCCGACCAGTACTACCAGCCGACCCTTCTGAGTGTGTTCGACCACCCTCGGATCAGGCTTCGAAGTCGAACTTCGCCAGCAGCGCCTTGCGCTGCCGGTCGCCCAGGCCCCGCAGGCGGCGGGTCGGCGCGATCTCCAGCTCGCTCATGATCTCGGCCGCCTTGACCTTGCCGACCTTGGGCAGGGCCTCCAGCAGCGCGGATACCTTCATCTTGCCGAGGACCTCGTCGGTCTCGGCGTCCTTCAGGACCGTCTTCAGGTCAGTGCCGCCACGCTTCAAGCGCTCCTTGAGCTCTGCCCGAGCGCGGCGAGCGGCAGCCGCCTTCTCCAAAGCAGCGGCGCGCTGCTCGTCAGTCAGCTGGGGAAGGGCCACGGTTCCTCCGTCTCATCGTTCATTGCTAGATCTACCTCCGGTAACCCGGTGGTCTCAGCGACCGTACCCACGCGGCGCTCCGATTGCGAACCCACCCCCCAGGTCAGCGCCCGATTCGGGTATTCGGGCCCGTTACCGGGCAGGTCACGCGACCGAATGCGCCCCGTCGCGGCACCGGTCCGGAGAATTTCGTCAACACGCCGATGACCTGGGGTTATCCCCTTTTCGACGGGTTCGTCGGTGGTTTCGAGGCCGGCCCGATGCGGCCGTAACCGACCCGTAATCGCGCGACCTGGAACTTTCTGAAAATTATCCGCGTGTCGCGAATTTTTACCCCAGCGTGTCGCAATGTGGCGCGCCGACGCGGACACGCTCGGCACCGGTCGGCGACACGCGGAACGGGGCCGTAAGGCACTCCGGAAGGGTCGCTGAGCCGGAAAAACACGTCTGTGTAACTTCCATCCGGGAACGGGCAGGTGCGCGCGCGAACGAGCCGCAAACGCAAACAGACCGGTCGCCTTCCGACGGGGAAATCGGTTCCGGGCACGGCGGCCCGTCGCGGATGCGATCGGCCCGGGCGCGCGAGGGCTCGCGCCGAACCCGGGCGGAACGGATCAGGCCTGCAGGAAGGCGAATTCGTCGGCGAGCTTGTGCATCTTGGTACGCATCGCCGCGACCGAGGGCCCGGCGCCGAGCAATTCCCGGGAGACGTTGGGGACCACGGCCGCCAACCGGTCCGACGGGATCAGCGCGCGGATCGACTCCGCTCCCCCGCCCTGGGCGCCGACGCCGGGCATCAGGACGGGACCGTTGAGCTTGCTCACGTCGACCGGCTCGGTGAGGGTCGCGCCGACCACGACGCCGACCGATCCGAATTCTTCCCCGGCGTTGCAGCCGGCCGCCTCGTCGATCATGATCTGCGCGACACTGCGACCGTCGGCCGCGGTGACGCGCTGCACCTGGGCGGCCTCCGGATTCGAGGTAGCTGCCAGGACGAAGACCCCGCGCCCGGCCGACCGCGCGGCCTCCAGCGCGGGCGAGACCGCACCGAAGCCGAGGTACGGCGATACCGTCACCGCATCACTGGCCAGCGGACCGTCGCCCAGCCAGGCCCGCGCGTAGGCGGCCATGGTCGAGCCGATATCGCCGCGCTTGGCATCGGCCAGCACCAGCGTGCCGGCCTCGCGCAGCGCGGCGATGGTGTCCTCGAGCACCACGATCCCGCCGGAACCGTACTCCTCGAAGAACGCCACCTGGGGTTTCACCAGCGCCACCCGGCCCGCGAACACCTCGACGCAGATGTCGGAGAACCGTTTCAGGCCCTCGACGTCTTCACCGAGTCCCCAGGCACGCAACAACTGCGGATGGGGATCGATACCGGCGCACAATGGGCCCAGCCGGCCCATCGCGTCGGCCAGCCGCGGGCCGAACGGCGTCACCGGCTCGCCCCGGCGCCCGCCAGTTCGTCCCCGGCATGAGCGGTCGGGGTCTGCGCACCGGCGGTCCCGGATTCGGCGTAGGCGTCCTCGCCGCCGTAGGCGAGCAGTTCGTCGGCCTGGGCGAGAACCTCGTCCGCGCGGGCGAGCACCGCGTCGGTGAGCGCGTCCGCCTCGGCGTCTGCCTCGTCGGGCGCCGGCTTGCGCCCGATCGGCGGGATAGCCCGGAAACCGACCGTGCTGTAGCCGCCGACGTTGCGCATCCGGCGGATGTCACCGCCTCCCGGCGGCGCCGCCTCCGCCGCGCCGAATCCCCGAATCCGCCGAGTCGTCGCCCGACCGGCCCCCGGGGGCCGGACTCCCGCGCCGAAACCGATGGCTCCCACCGTTATCTCTCCTCTTAGCCGCGCAATACGGCGTGCAGCTCCTGCAGCGAGCGCACCCCGATACCGCCGTTGATGGTTGCTTCGATGCCCTGTACGGCTGCAGCCGCACCCTGAACCGTCGTGATGCACGGAATGTTGGCGCCCACCGCGGCGGTACGAATCTCGTAGCCGTCCACGCGGGGCCCGGAGTTACCGTAAGGCGTGTTGAACACGATGTCGATCTCGCCGTCCTTGATCTGATCGACGATCGACGGTTCGATCGGCTCGCCGTTGCCGGGCGCGGGCACCGGATCGGACTGCTTGCGCACCCGCTCACACGGAATCCCGTTGCGCCGCAACATCTCCGCGGTGCCCTCGGTCGCGAGGATCCGGAAGCCCAGATCGTGCAGCCGCTTGACCGGGAACACCATGGCCCGCTTGTCACGATTGGCGATCGAGACGAACACCGTGCCGGCGACCGGCAGCGAACCGTAGGCCGCGGACTGGCTCTTGGCGAAGGCGGTACCGAAATCGGCGTCGATACCCATCACTTCACCGGTGGACTTCATCTCCGGCGACAGCAGCGAATCGATGCCGGTGCCGTCGGGACGGCGGAACCGGTGGAAGGGCAGCACCGCTTCCTTCACCGCGACCGGGGCGTCCATCGGCGCGTGCCCACCGTCGCCCTCGGCGGGCAGGATGCCCTCCTTGCGCAATTCGGCGATGGTCGTACCCAGCATCACCCGCGCGGCGGCCTTGGCCAGCTGCACACCGGTCGCCTTGGAGACGAACGGCACGGTCCGGCTGGCACGCGGATTGGCCTCGAGTACGTAGAGCACGTCGTCCTTGAGCGCGTACTGCACGTTGAGCAGGCCCTTGACGCCGATGCCCTTGGCCAGCGCGGCGGTCGAGCGGCGGACCGCCTCGATATCGCTGCGGCCCAGGGTGATCGGCGGCAGTGCGCACGCCGAGTCGCCGGAGTGGATGCCGGCCTCCTCGATGTGCTCCATCACGCCGCCGAGGTAGACCTCCTCGCCGTCGCAGAGCGCGTCGACGTCGATCTCGATGGCGTCTTCCAGGAAGCGGTCGACCAGCACCGGATGTTCCGGGCTCAGTTCGGTGGCGCGGGAGATGTAGCCCTCGAGCGAATTCTCGTCGTAGACGATCTCCATACCGCGCCCGCCCAGCACATACGACGGGCGGACCAGCACCGGATAACCGATCTGCGCCGCGATCTGCTTGGCCTGCTCGAACGTGGTGGCGGTGCCGTACTTCGGCGCGGGCAGACCGGCGGCGACCAGGACGTCGCCGAATTCGCCGCGATCCTCGGCCAGGTCGATCGCCGCCGCGGAGGTGCCGACCACCGGCACTCCGGCGTCGGTGAGCCGCTGCGCCAGACCCAGCGGCGTCTGCCCGCCGAGCTGCACGATCACCCCGGCGACCCGGCCCGACTCCGATTCGGAGTGGTACACCTCGAGCACGTCCTCGAAGGTCAGCGGCTCGAAGTAGAGGCGGTCGGCGGTGTCGTAGTCGGTGGACACGGTCTCCGGGTTGCAGTTGACCATGACCGTCTCATACCCGGCCTGCGACAACGTCTGCGCGGCGTGCACACAGGAGTAGTCGAATTCGATGCCCTGGCCGATGCGGTTGGGCCCGGAGCCGAGGATGATCACCTTGTCGCGCTCGGGCTGCGGCGCCACCTCCGACTCGGCGGCCGGATCGAGTTCGTAGCTCGAGTAGTGGTAGGGCGTCTTGGCCTCGAATTCGGCCGCGCAGGTGTCGACCGTCTTGTAGACCGGCCGGATGCCGAGGCGGTGGCGCAGCTCGCGCACGCCGTTCTCACCCGCCAGCTCCGGTCGCAGCACGGCGATCTGGCGATCGGACAGGCCGTTGTGCTTGGCGTAGCGCAGCAACGGCTCGTCGAGCACCGGCGCCTGGGCGATCTCGGCGCGCAGGTCGACCAGTCCGGCGATCTCGGCGACGAACCACGGGTCGATGCCAGAGGCCTGCGCGACGTCCTCGATGCTCGCGCCCAGTCGCAGCGCCCGCTCCACCTGGTAGAGCCGGCCCTCGGTCGGCACGCGCAGATCGTCGAGGATTTCCGCGACATCGGTCCAGCGACCATCGGGCTGGGTCCAGAACCCGGCCGCCTTGGTCTCCAGCGAGCGCAGCACCTTGCCGAGCGCCTCGGAGAAGTTGCGGCCCAGGCTCATCGCCTCACCGACCGATTTCATGGTGGTGGTGAGCGTCGGGTCGGCGCCGGGGAACTTCTCGAAAGCGAACCGCGGCGCCTTCACGACCACGTAGTCGAGCGTCGGCTCGAAACAGGCCGGGGTTTCCTTGGTGATGTCGTTGACGATCTCGTCGAGCGTGTAGCCGATGGCCAGCTTCGCCGCGATCTTGGCGATCGGGAAGCCCGTCGCCTTGGAGGCCAGCGCGGACGAACGCGAGACGCGCGGATTCATCTCGATGACGATCAGGCGCCCGTCGCGCGGATCCACCGCGAACTGGATGTTGCAGCCGCCGGTGTCGACGCCGACCTCCCGCAGAATCGCGATACCGAGATCGCGCATCTTCTGGTATTCGCGGTCGGTGAGGGTCATGGCCGGGGCGACGGTCACCGAGTCACCGGTGTGCACACCCATCGGGTCCACGTTCTCGATCGAGCAGACGATGACCACGTTGTCGCGGCCGTCGCGCATCAGCTCGAGCTCGTATTCCTTCCAGCCGAGGATCGATTCCTCGATGAGGACGTTCGCGGTGGGCGAGGCGGCCAGGCCGCCGCCGGCGATGCGGTCGAGGTCCTCGTCGTCGTAGGCCATGCCCGAGCCCAGGCCGCCCATGGTGAACGACGGCCGCACGACCACCGGGAAGCCCAGTTCCGCGACGGTTTCGCGCACCTCGTCCATGGTGTAGCAGACCTTGGACCGGGCCGACTCGCCGCCGACCTTGGCGACGATGTCCTTGAACTTCTGGCGGTCCTCACCGCGCTGGATGGCCTCGAAGTCGGCGCCGATCAGCTCGACGTTGTACTTCTCCAGCACCCCGTTCTCGTGCAGCGCCACCGCGGTGTTGAGTGCGGTCTGGCCGCCCAGGGTCGCGAGGATGGCGTCGGGACGCTCCTTGGCGATGACCTTCTCGACGAATTCCGCGGTGATCGGCTCGACGTAGGTGGAGTCGGCGAATTCCGGGTCGGTCATGATCGTCGCCGGGTTGGAGTTCACCAGCGACACCCGCAGGCCCTCGGACCGCAGCACCCGGCACGCCTGGGTGCCGGAGTAGTCGAATTCGCAGGCCTGGCCGATGACGATCGGCCCGGAGCCGATGACCAGGATGTGGTTCAGGTCGGTGCGGCGTGGCATCAGGCTTCCTCCATCAAACCCGCGAAGCGGTCGAACAGGTAGGCGGCGTCGTGCGGCCCCGCGGCGGCCTCCGGGTGGTACTGCACGGAGAACGCGCGACCGTCCACCAGGCGCACCCCCTCGACGGTGCCGTCGTTGGCGCAGGTGTGGCTGACCTCCGCGGCGCCGAACGGGGTGTCGAAGCGCTGTCCGGCCTCCCCTTCGAGCGCGAAGCCGTGGTTCTGCGCGGTGATCGAGACCGCGCCGGTGGCGTGATCGATGACCGGGACGTTGATGCCGCGGTGGCCGAACTTCATCTTGTAGGTGCCCAAGCCCAGCGCGCGGCCCAGGATCTGGTTGCCGAAGCAGATTCCGAACAGCGGAAGTCCTTCGCCCAGAACGGATTTGGTCAGCTCGACCGCATCGTCCTGAGTGGCCGGGTCGCCGGGTCCGTTGGAGAGGAAGACACCGTCGGGCTTCAGCTCCTTGATCTGGTCCAGCGTCACGCCGGAGGGCACCACGTGCACCCGGATGCCACGCTCGGCGAACATGCGCGGGGTGTTGGTCTTGATACCCAGATCGACCGCGACCACGGTGAACCGGTGCTCACCGACGGGCTCGATGGTGTACACGCCGTCGGTGGAGACCTCCCCGGCCAGATCGGCGCCGAGCATCGAGGCCTGACCGGTGACCCGGCTCAGCAACTCCTCGGTCGAGGCCGCGGCGGCGTCACCGCTGAAGATGCCCGCCTTCATCGACCCGCGGGTGCGCAGGTGGCGCACCAGCGCGCGGGTGTCGATCCCGGCGATGCCGACGATGTGCTGGCGTTCCAGCTCGTCCTGCAGGGTCGTGGTCGCGCGCCAGTTCGAGGCCCGCTTCGCGGGGTCGCGGACCGCGTACCCGGCGACCCAGATGCGGTTCGACTCGTCGTCCTCGTCGTTCCAGCCGGTGTTGCCGATCTGCGGGGCGGTGGCCACCACGATCTGGCGGTGGTAACTGGGGTCGGTCAGGGTTTCCTGATAGCCGGTCATCGCGGTGCAGAACACCGCCTCGCCCAGCGTCTCGCCCTCGGCGCCGAACCGCCGGCCCCGGAACACCCGTCCGTCCTCGAGCACCATCACCGCGGCGCGGTCGCTCATTCGCTCACCTCGTTCACCAGAATTCCAGCCTTCACGTCTATTCGTCTCCCGTCGCCGCGCCGGTCTGTCCCGTCGCGGATATGGCCGTCCAGGCCGGATACACCGTCTTGTCGTCGCCGCGGAACCCGGTATCGACCTCGGTTCCCGTCGGCAGCTTCCAGCGAATAACCAGCACACCATTGTCGGTCATCACCTTGCCTGCGTGGCCGCGTTCGGTGCGGACCGCGGTGATGGACTCCTGCGGAATCCAGATCACCTCCGCGCCGTCGCGTTCCAGCAGGATCCCGCGTTCGAAGCGAGTCAGCTCCGCCGTGGCCCGGAAACCCAGATCCCCGACCACGATGCGGTTCTGCCAGCTCGGAGCCAGCGTGGTCCCCGTGTACAACCCGGTCGTCGGCTCGAGCACCTGCGCGCCCAGATCCGCCGGCACCGTCGGCAGCTCCCCGACCGAGGAGGCCTGCTTGCGGGCCCGTACGAGCCAGGAGCGATACATCAACCAGAGGAACAGGACGAACACGACAGCCAGCCCGATCACCCACAGTGTTCGCTCCATTATTGCCCCACTCTCCCCGCCAGGGCGGTCGTCACCACTCCGTCGCGGGCGGTGATCCGCCCGCGCAGCATCGTGGCGGCGACCTTGGCGGGCAGGGTCATCGCCTCGTACGGCGTGTTGTCGGAAATGCTCGCCAGCTCCCGCGCCCGCACGGTCCACGACGCATCCGGGTCGATGAGGGTCAGATTGGCCGGTTCACCGACCGCGATCGGACGGCCCTGATCGTCGAGCCCGGCGATGCGCGCCGGGTTCTCGCTCATCACCTTCGCCACCCCACGCCAGTCGAGCAGGCCCGGAGCGACCAGGGTCTCGACGATGATCGACAGCGCGGTCTCCAGCCCCAGCATGCCGGGACGGGCGGCGGCGAACTCGCAGCACTTCTCCTGTTCGGCATGCGGGGCGTGGTCGGTGGCCACGCAGTCGATCACCCCGTCGGCCAGGGCCTTGCGCAGCGCCTGGGCGTCGGAGGCCTCGCGCAGCGGCGGATTGACCTTGTTCACCGCGTCGTAGGTCTCCAGCCGCGAATCGTCGAGCAGCAGATGATGCGGCGTGACCTCGGCGGTGATCGAAATCCCTTGCGCCTTGGCCCATTTCACCAGTTCGACGGTGCCGGCGGTGGAGGCGTGGCAGATGTGCACCCGGGCTCCGGCATCGCGGGCCAGCAGCGCGTCGCGGGCCACGATCGACTCCTCGGCCGCACGCGGCCAGCCGGCCAGGCCCAGCCGGGCGGCGTTCGGGCCCTCGTGCGCGACGGCGCCCTGGGTGAGCCGCGGCTCCTCGGCATGCTGGGCGATCAGCACGCCGAGAGATTTCGCGTACTCGAGCGCGCGCCGCATGATCAGCGGGTCGTAGACGCAGTGCCCGTCGTCGGAGAAGATCCGCACCCGGCCCTCACCGGCGGCCATGGTGCCCATCTCGGCCAGTTGCTTGCCGGCCAGGCCGACCGTCACCGCGCCGACCGGATGCACATCGACCAGCCCGACCTCCTGCCCGCGCCGCCACACGTGATCGGTGACGACCGACGTGTCGGCCACGGGATAGGTGTTGGCCATCGCGAACACCGCGGTGTAGCCACCCAGTGCCGCTGCGGCCGAACCGCTTTCGATGGTCTCGGTGTCCTCGCGGCCGGGTTCGCGCAAGTGGGTGTGCAGGTCGACGAAGCCGGGGAGCAGGATCCGGCCGTCCGCCTCCAGCACCTCGGCATCGGTGGCGACCTCGACACCGTCGACGGCCGCATCGGATCGTGCGCCGAGCGCGACGATCACACCGTCGCGCACCAGCACGTCGACCGGCTCACCCTCGCCGTAGGGCCGCACGCCCCGGATAACCAGATCGCTCACGCGCGCTCACCTTCCACGTCGAAGCTCATGCGGTGTCGATGCGCATGAGTGGGGGCCTGCGGGGTTACGCAGGCTGCCGCCTCCGGCCCTGTACCACTCATGCGGTGTCGATGCGCATGAGTGGGGGCCTGCGGGGTTACGCAGGCTGCCGCCTCCGGCCCTGTACCACTCATGCGACGGCCTCCCCCGCGCCGACCAGCAGGCGGAACAGCACCGCCATGCGCATGTGCACACCGTTGGTGACCTGTTGCAGCACTGCGGCTTTCGGTGAATCGGCGACCGCCGAGGCGATTTCCATACCGCGCAGCATCGGACCCGGGTGAAGGACGACCGCGTCGTTGTCGAGCAGGGCCATGCGCCGCTCGTTCAGTCCGTAGGCGATGGAGTATTCGCGGGCCGACGGGAAGAAGCCGCCGTTCATCCGCTCGGCCTGTACCCGCAGCATCATCACCGCGTCCGCACCGGGCAGCGCGGCGTCGAGTGAATGCGAGACCTGCACCGGCCACTGCTCGACCCCGACCGGCAACAGGGTGCGCGGCGCGACCAGCACCACCTCGGCGCCCAGGGTGTCGAGCAGGAAGGCGTTGGACCGCGCGACGCGGCTGTGCAGGATGTCGCCGACGATCACGATGCGCTTACCCGCCAGCTCGCCCAGTCGCTGTCGCAGCGTCAGTGCGTCCAGCAGGGCCTGGGTCGGATGTTCGTGCGTGCCGTCGCCGGCGTTGACGATCGCGGGACCGGTTCCGGTGTAGCCGCCCGAACCGGCGTCCAATTCGCCGAACCAGCGGGCGATCTGATGGGCCGCCCCGGAGGCCGGATGCCGCACGATCAGCGCGTCGGCGCCCGCGGCGTGCAGGGTCAGCGCGGTATCGCGCAGCGACTCGCCCTTCGACACCGAGGAACTCGAGGCGCTGACATTGATGACGTCGGCGCTCATCCACTTGCCCGCGACCTCGAACGAGACCCGGGTGCGGGTGGAGTTCTCGAAGAACACGGTCATCACGGTGCGGCCGCGCAGGGTGGGCAGTTTGCGGACCTCACGGCCGAGCAGCGCCTGTTCGAAGCGCTGGGCGTCGTCGAGGAGTTCGGTGGCGGTGGTGCGGTCTAGATCGGTGACCGAGAGCAGATGCCTCACCGCTCATCCCCCTGATGCAGATAGACGCCGTCGTGACCGTCGTGCTCGCTGAGCAGGACGGACACGTCCTCACTGCGCGAGGTGGGCACGTTCTTGCCGACGTAGTCGGCGCGGATCGGCAGTTCCCGGTGGCCGCGATCGACCAGCACCGCCAGCTGCACCGCACGCGGGCGGCCCAGATCGCGCAGTCCGTCGAGCGCCGAGCGCACGCTGCGACCGGAGAACAACACGTCGTCGACGAGAACGACCAGCGCGTCGTCGATGCCGCCCTCGGGGACCGAGGTCCGTTCCAGCGGGCGATGCGGGCGGTTGCGCAGATCGTCGCGATAGAGGGTGATGTCGAGCGAACCGAGCGCGGGACGCACGCCGGAGAATTCCTCGATGCGATCGGTCAGCCGCGCGGCGAGGGTGGTGCCGCGGGTGGGGATGCCGATCAGCACCACCCGGGGCGCCTCGGGATCCGACGAATCCAGTGCCGTCTTCTCGATGATCTGATGCGCCATGCGCGCGATGGTCCGGCCGACATCGGGGGCGGACAACAGTTCACGCCCGGCGCGGACCCACTCGGGGTCGTGCCGCTGCGAATATTCGGCAGCGCTCGACCTGGCGGCCCGTTCTTCGGGCGCGACGCGGCCGCCGCGCTCTTCGGGCACGGCCATGCCGACCTCCTTCCCCGCCTCACCGGACGGTCCGTTAAAGGATGTCTTTTCGATGCCTGAGCGTAGCAGCGCCGCCCCGGCCTCCCGTCGGCGGGGGTCCCGCTGTGAGCCCCGCCACCTGCGGCTATGCCGACACATCACGCAGGCGGTGCGACCATTGGCCGGGACTGTTTCATACAGCGTAAACCGAATGTGGGATGCTCGGAGGGTGAGCAACGAAGCCGACTTCACCGAGCCCCGCCGGATCACCTTCCGCGGCCACGGCGGCATCGCCCTGGCCGGGGAGAGCTGGGGGCCGGCCGACGGCCCGCTGGCGGTCTTCCTGCACGGCGGCGGCCAGACCCGGCACTCATGGAAGGAATCGGGCGCCGCGCTGGCGAAGGTGGGAATGCACGCGGTCCTGCTGGACGCCCGCGGTCACGGCGAGAGCGACTGGGCTCCGGACGGCGACTACTCCCGTGCGGCGATGACCTCCGACCTCCTGGACATCCTCGCCGAACTCGACCGGCCCGCGATCGTGGTCGGCGCGAGCATGGGCGGATTGACCGCCCTGCTGGCAACGGCCCGCCCCGGCCGCGAGCGCATCGCCGGACTCGTTCTGGTCGACGTCGTCCCGCGCCCGGAACACAAGGGCGTGGAACGGGTCATGAACTTCCTCGGCGGCCATCCCGAGGGCTTCGCCTCCCTGGAGGAAGCCGCCGACGCGGTGGCCGAATATCTGCCCCACCGCCGCCGGCCGCGCAACCCGGAGGGCCTGCGGCGCAATCTGCGGCTGCGCGAGGACGGGCGCTGGTATTGGCACTGGGATCCGGCGATGATGTCGAGCCGGCCGGAGGACATCGAACTGCAGACCAGCGACCTCGAGGAGGCCGCCCGCGCACTCGAGATCCCGGTGCTGCTGGTGCGCGGACGCCTGTCGGACGTGGTCAGCGAACAGGGCGTCGCCGACTTCCGCGCGCTGGTGCCCCAGATGGAGTACGTCGAGATCACCGGTGCCGCCCATACCGCCGCGAGCGATGTCAACGACGAATTCTCCGATGCGGTGGTCGATTTCGTGCGGGCGCATCTGAGCTGATCCGGGCCGCCCGGATCGGCGCCGGACGCCGGCGCACCCGACGCTTGAACATATGTTCGATAGAACGTAGATTCGAACGCATGTCGACACCGCTGCAGAGATCGCTGTTCGACGGCTTCGGCGATATCGAGCTGGGACCGTTGGACGGCGTGTGCCGCACCCAGCTGACCGAGGGCGCGTGGGTCGACCTGCTGCCGGGATGGTTGCGCGGGGCCGACGAACTGTTCGAGCGGCTGGCCACTCGTGTGCCGTGGCGAGCCGACCGCCGCCCGATGTACGACCGCGTGGTGGACGTGCCGCGACTGCTGCGGTATTACGGCGAGAACGAGACCTGGCCGGATCCGATCCTAGAGGATGCCCGCGCGGCGCTGAGCGGCCACTACGGCCCGGAACTGGGCGAACCGTTCCACACGGCCGGTCTGTGTTACTACCGCGACGGTGAGGACAGCGTGGCCTGGCACGGTGACACCATCGGCCGCGGTTCCACCCACGACACCATGGTCGCGATCCTGTCGATCGGTGCGCCGCGGGCCCTGCTGCTGCGTCCGCGCGGCGGCGGCGCGAGCATCCGCCATCACGTCGGGCACGGCGATCTCCTCGTGATGGGCGGCTCCTGCCAGCGCACCTGGGAACATGCGGTGCCGAAGACGCGGCGGCCGGTGGGTCCGCGGATCAGCATCCAGTTCCGTCCGCGCGGGGTCCGCTGACAACCCGGCGACGGCGGATTGTCACCGCGGCCCGCTAGATTGGGCGGATGGAGTCCATCGGGGCGGGAATTCTGGCGGCCATGCCGTTGCACACACTCAGCGATGTGCACGGCGAGGAAGGGCTGCGGCAGCGGCTGCTGCTCGAATCGCAGCGCAAACTGGCCGATCCCGAACGGGTCGACGCGGCACTGGAATTCGTGGCCGACCTGCACCGCGACGACAACTACGGCCGCGAGCCGTATCTGAATCATCTGCTGCGGGTGGCGATCCGCATCGTGAGCCACTACGAGGTGCACGACACCGATCTGGTGCTCGCCGGACTCCTGCACGATGCCGTCGAGGATCATGCCGACGACCTGGTCGCCCTCCGCGATGAGCACGATCCGGGCGCGGACTCCGCTGCGGCGGCCCTCGCGGTGCTGACCCGGCGCTTCGGCGAACGGGTATCGAATCTCGTTGCGGCGGTGACCAATCCGGCGCACGACTCGGACGAGGACCGGCATATCCGATACCGCGACCACGTCGCCGCGAGCCTGGACCGCGATCCGTGGGCCCGGGTGGTGAAGATCTCCGATTTCACCGACAACGGCGTCGGCATCCTCTATGCCGACGAACAGGCCGTCATGTCGAAACTCGCCACCAAATACCGGCCGCTCACCGCGGTCTATCGCGAACTGATCACCCGCCCGGACACGCCACTGGCGCCGCACGTCAAGCAGCACATTCTCGAACAGCTCGACACGGCCGACGCCCGCTTCGACGTGATCCTCGCCGCCGGGGACGACTGAGCGGTCAGGAGCGGTCGCGGCGCAGGATGAAGAAGTAGGGGTCGCTCAGCCCGCGCATATCCATCACACCGAGCAGGGTGTCCTCGTCGACGCGACGAAAGATGTCGACGATGGGCAGGTGGTCGTAGATCATGGCCGCGCTGACCTTGCCGCGGAATTCGATCTCGCGCAGGCGCGCACGACCGGCGCGGGTCCGCAGCAGCGGGCGCAACACCGGCAGCATGCGCCGCGCCGCCCGAAATCCCGCCGCCGGCAGGGTTCCGGCCAGCCCCAACGGCACCCGGCGGGGATCGACCGGAAAGACCCGGCCGTCGGGCCCGGCGAACAGCAGCGGCTGCACCTCGTCCGGAGAGTCGAACTGCTTTCCGTACCAGCCGGATTCGACGAGCACACCGGCCCACGGATGTCCGGTGTCCAGTTCGTCGCCGGTCCAGCGGCCGGTGGTGATCTCGGTGACCGCGACCTCCGGCAGGCTGTCGTACAGCTGCCACGCCTGCTCCGGGGTCGTGCGACCCGCGCGAAGTTCCGCCAGACGGGCCGTACTCGCACCGGCCATCCCTACCTCCTGGACCTCTCGCGGACCGTTCCGCCTCGGAAGGATGACACACATCGGCCGGGACACCTCAACACCTTCGGTCACGAAGACGTAGTTTCGGCCACGGTTTCCGCGGGCGTGACGCAGACCACGCACCGGCGGGCTGGACCTCGAGTGCGGTTGAGGGACCAGACTCGGGGCAGATCGGTTGCGGCCGATCGTCCGGACCACCGGGCTCCGGACGCGCCCCTGCCGCCCACGTACACCCCGGCAGGGGCGCACTGCTGTCGGCGCCCGTCGGTAGGCTTTCGCCCATGCAGCCGAGCCTCGCACCCGACGTGGCCGCCGCCAACTTACTCACCGGAAAGTGGTGCGCCGCAGCGGGTTCCGACGATTTCGTCGTGTCCGGCTGTGGGATCTGGCCGCTGCTCGCGCTCCTGGCCGCGACGGCCGGCGAGCCGGCCCGCGGCGAACTCACCGCGGCGGCGGGCATTCCCGCGGCATCCGCCCACGACGCCGCGATCACCCTGCTGCGCCGGATCGAGGCCGCCGAATCCGTACGCGCGGCACTCGGGGTGTGGGTGCGCGACGATATCGCGCTGCGCGACGAGTGGATCCGCACCCTGCCGCCGGGGACGGTCGCCGCGTTGCGCGGTCCGGACGGGCTCGACGACTGGGCGCGTCGCCATACCGACGGCCTGATCGACCGTTTCCCGGCTCGGATCGGCGCGGCGACCGCATGCGCACTGGCCACCGCCGTCGTCGCCCGCACCGCGTGGCGGCAGAGCTTCCACGCCGATGTGCTGGAACCGTCGAGCGGTCCGTGGCAAGGCCATCGCGGGCCCGCTCTCGCGCGCTACAGCACCGACCTCGGCGATGCCTCCGTGCTGCTGGCCGGCACACCCGTCTCGCGCGTGGTGGTGCGCGGCGCGTCCGATCTGGATGTGCATCTGCTGCTCGGCGAGGACGGTGTCACCGCCCCGGCGGTGCTGGCGGCAGGGCTGGGAGCACTCGACGGTTCGGTGGAGACGCACCGGCCCGGACTCGGCACCGTCGCGCCCGGGCTCGAGGTTCGGCAGGTGACCGCCGTATCGGACACCCTGCGAATCCAGGTGCCACCCTTCGTCGTTCGATCCACCCACGACCTGCTGCGCGAGCCGGAGCTGTTCGGCCTGACCGCGGCGACCACCGCCGCGGACAACCCGTTCCCCGGCCTCTCGCCGGTCGCGCTGCGGGTGACGGCGGCTGCCCAGGACGTCTGCGCCCGGTTCACCGCGGACGGTTTCGCGGCCGCGGCCGTCACCGCGGTCCTCATGGAACCGACCGGCATGCCACCGGCGCCGGCCGCCGCGCTGATGATCGCGGTGAACGTCGATCGTCCCTTCGGCTTCCTCGGGGTCCACCGGCCCACCGGGCTGGTGATCGTGGCCGGCTGGATCGCCACTCCCGCGTCGTGAACCGCCCCGCAGGACGCGAGCGGACCGGCACGCGCCGGCGTGCGCCGTGGTGCGATGATGGCCGGATGTCCGAACCGGTGGCACCCGAGCGCAACGCACGGGACCCGGAGACGGAGGAAGCCTCCGCACCGCGTGTGCTGGACTGGATCCGCATCGCCGTTCTCGCGGTGGGTGTTCTGTGTGTGCTGACCGGATGGCTGCCGCGCGCCGACGCCGAGGCGAACATGCGCCGGATCGGGCCGTTGCTGCTGTTCCTCGGCAGCGTGATCGTGCTGGCCCATCTGGCCCGGCGCGCACAGGTTTTCGACGTGATCGCCCATCGGATCGCGATCGCCGGGCGGGGGCGCTACCCGGCGCTGTTCGTACTCTGCGTCGGCTTCGCGTCCGTGACGACGATGGTGCTCAACCTCGACACCACCGCGGTCCTGCTGACACCGGTCATGCTGGCCTTGGCCCGGCCCGCGCGGATTCCCCCGTTGCCGCTGGCCATGACGACGTTGTGGCTGGCGAATACCGCGAGCCTGCTGCTGCCGGTGTCCAACCTCACCAATCTGCTCGCCGCCGACCGCATCGGACTCGATGCCACCGGATTCGCGGCCAGAATGTGGCTACCCCAGCTGATCTCGCTCGCCGCGACCATGGCGGCCCTGTGGATCTGGTACTGGCGGCGCGGCCGCCGCGGCACCGATCGCTACGTGGCACCGCCCCCGATCCGGCTGGAGAATACGCGGGAACGGGCGCTGTTCGCGACGGCCGGCGGCGCCTGCGCGCTGTTCGTCCTGGCGATTCCGTTCGTCGGCGACCACATCGGCTACGCCGCACTCGCCGCGGCCGTCCTCGCCATCGCCGGCTTCGCCGTGTTCGATCGCGATGCGCTGCGGCCGTCGCTGATCCCGTGGCAGCTGCTGATCTTCGTCATCGGGTTGTTCCTGGTCATCCCGACTCTGGGCCGCTACGGACTCTCGGATCTGATGGCCGCGCTGATCGGCACGGATTCCGGTGCGGCCGGGGCCTACCGCGCGGCCGGGGCGGGCCTCGGGCTGTCGAATATCGTCAACAACCTGCCCGCCTACACCGCGGGTGAGGCGGTGATACCGCCCGAGCACCGAGACCAGTTGCTGTCCTTGCTGATCGGCACGAACGTCGGCGCGATCGCCACCCCGTGGGCCTCGCTGGCGACGCTGTTGTGCCTGGAGTTCTGCCGATCCCATGCGATCCGGGTGCCGCCGGTGCGGTTCGTCTGCACCGGGCTGGCGCTGGCCGTGGTCGCGACCGCGGGCGCGGTGGGCGGCGTTCTGCTCACGGGCTGACCACGGCGAGCACCACCTGCCGCACGGCCGCTCGTAATCTCTCGCTTTCCCCCTCGCGCACCGCGGCGAGCGCGTAATCGCTGCCCAGCATGCCGAACAGCAGGTGGCCCACCGCCTCGGCGTCGAGTTCCGGACGCGCCTCGATCAGCAGCTTCGTGATGTGTTCCGCCCAGGTGGCGTGGAATTCGGAGGTACGCGGATGCGGGGGCACGCTGCGGTAGGCGGCGACCATCAGTTCGACATTGTCGGCGACCATCGTGGCCATCGCGTCGAAGAAGGCGAGCAGCCGCTCCCCCGCCGGCGCGCCCGGGCCCAGCGGCGGCGGGCCGTCGGTGATCGCCGACCGCAGCGTTTCGGCCGGTTCGGCGACCATCGCGTGCAACAGCCCGGCGCGCGAGCCGAAACGATGAAACACCGTGCCTTTGCCGACTCCCGCCGTGGCCGCCACACGGTCCATGGTCACAGCCTCGGCTCCACCCTCTGCCAGCAGCGCCCGGGTCGCATCGAGGATTGCACGGCGGTTGCGCGCCGCATCGGCTCGTTCTCTGCGCTGCTGCGCCACTGTGCACTCCAGTCCGTTGACAAACTTGACCGACGGTCCATATTCTTCCCTACGGAATATCTGGACCGTTAGTCAAGTTATGAGGTCGATATGCAGGCAATCGTAATGACCGAGGTCGGCGGACCCGAGGTCCTCGTCGCGCGCGACGTGGACGAGCCCAGCCCCCAGCCCGGCGAGGTGCTGATCCGGGTGGAGGCGGTGCCGGTGCTGTACCCGGAGACGATGTTGCGTTCGGGCATGTACCCGACGCCGAAGCCGACGCCCACGGTTTTCGGGACCCAGGCGGTCGGCGTCGTCACCGCCGTCGCCGACGACGTCGACCCGGAATGGAAAGGACAGCGAGTCCTGGTGGCGCGCAACGACTTCGGCAGCTACGCCGAGTGGATGTGCGCCCCGGCCGAATCCGCGGTCCGTATCCCGGACGGATTGGCGAGTGATGCCGCCGCGGCGGTCGCGATGAGCGGATCGGTGGCCCTCGCCCTGCTGGAGGCCGCGGCACTCACCGGAACCGAAACCGTCCTGATCGAGGCCGCGGCCACCGGCATCGGCGGTTACCTCACCCAGTTGGCGGCCCGATCCGGCGCCGCACACATCATCGCCACCGCCGGCGGGACGGCCAAAACCGAGCGCGCCCGCGACCTCGGCGCGCACACGGTCGTCGACCACCGCGATCCGGACTGGCCGCGGCATCTCGGCGCACGCCTCGACACCACCACCGTCGACGTGGTTTTCGACTCGATCGGCGGCGAGAGCGCCGCGGCCGTCCTCGATCTCATGACCCCGCTGCGCGGCCGGATGCTCGGCTACGGCTGGCTGTCCGGCACCCCCGCTCAGCTCACGACCATGGATCTGATCATGCGCGGACTCACCTTCACCGGCTGCTCCGGACCGCAGTGGCTGGCCGGGGTGGCGGCGCAGCGAGCGGCGGCGTTCGAACTCGCCGCCACCGGTGACCTCACGATACTGATCGACAGCGTGCTACCGCTGGCGGATGCGGCCGAGGCCCATCGACGGGTCGACGACCGCGCTACCTTCGGCACGATCATCCTGCGACCCGAGACCGCCTGAGCGCAGGACCGGGCTCACTTCGGTTGCGCCAGACAGAATGTCGTCTGCGGATCCGACAGTGTGATCACACTGTCGGACTCCGGGCCGCACAGCGTGTCGTCGGATTGTCCGTCGATGCGCTGGGCGACACGGAAACTCGCCTCCGAGGAGGTGCAGTCGGCGTACTTGTACCCACTGAGCGGCGAATCCGCATAGCACAGCCCCGCTTTGAAATTCGGGGCCAGGCACAGATACGCCAGCGTGCCGCCGTTGAGGGTTTCCTCGTACGAGGTGAAATCGGCGCCGCAGTCCACCTTGTCGTTGTGGACCTGGGCGACCTTGTAGACGGCTTTGTCGGAGGCGCAGGCGACGGGTTCGGTATCGGAATCGACGGCCGAGGCGTTGATCACGTTGATGCAGTCGCCGACCTTCGCGCGGGCGGTATCGGATTTGTTGTGATCCTTGGCGACCTGAACCCCCTTGTCGACACCTTTTTCCACCGCCGAGCAACCGGTCGTGACGAGGGTTACCGCCGCGACGATCGCCGGGGCGAGACGCAGCGCCGCACGCGCTGTCGCCGAATTGAACCGCATCCGTTCCACCTTTTCTAGGTCAAGTGACCGGAACAGTATGCGGACCCGGCGGGGATCCGGGAAATTTAGCGGGTTTGTCCGAATTCAGGAGCACGAACCGCGAGCGCGACTCAGCCCGTGATCTCCCATTCGTGAATCGTCAGCTCGGAGGCGCCGGTGGTGTGGATGGGATCGGTGAACACCAATTCCCTTGCGGCCGAGAGGTCTTCGGCCAGCACCAGGTACGCCCCGCCGCTGCCGTCGGTGAAGCGGCCGGTGCAGTCCAGCTGACCTCGCGCCCGCACATCGGCCAGCCATTCGCGGTGCGGTTCGATGACCGCGTCGGACCAGGCCGAGGTGCGCATCGCGAGAACGAGATATTTGATCATCACGCCCCGCCGTCGCGGCGAGTCGCGGCCGCGGCGGCACGGATCTGGTCGGCCAGCGACACGATACGGCCGAGCACGCCGTTGACGAACGCGGGCGAATCGTCGGTCGACAGTTCCTTCGCCAGTTCGACGGCCTCGTCGACCGCGACCACGGGCGGAACGTCGTTGACGTGGAACAACTCCCACACCGCCACCCGCAGAATGGCGCGGTCCACCGCGGGCAACCGGCCCAGGGTCCAGTCCTGCAGATAGGACTCGATGGTGCCGTCGACGCGGTCCAGATCGTCGGCGACGCCTTCGACCAGGGTGCGGGTGTAGGGATTCACCGGGGCGACCTGTTCGTCGCGACCGGCCAGGTCCAGACGCTCCGCGACCAGATCGGCCGGGTCGACGTCACGCGCCTCGGCCTCGAAGAGCAGATCCACGGCCCGGCGGCGGGCCTTGTGCCGGGCTCCGAGTTTCTTGTGGGTGGACTTCTTGTCCACGGGCTGATCAGCCACGATCACCATTATCCCGTTCGCAGTGTCGACGGCGGCGCGTGCGTTACCGGAAAGCCGGTACGCGCGCGCCGCCCATGGTTCCGGCGCCGGGCCGGTGGATCCGCCAGGATCAGGCGTTGACCCGGCCCAGGTAGCCGCCGTCGCGCGAGTCGATCTTCAGCTTGTCGCCGACGTTGATGAACAGCGGCACCTGCACCTCGGCACCGGTCTCCAGGGTCGCGGGCTTGGTGCCGGCGCTGGAGCGGTCGCCCTGCAGGCCGGGCTCGGTATGGGTGACCTCGAGTTCGACCGTGACCGGGAGCTCGACGTACAGCGGCGCGCCCTCGTGGGTGGCGACCTGCACGGTCATGTTCTCCAGCAGGAAGCCGGCGCCCTTGCCGATGGTCCGCTCGTCGATGCCGATCTGGTCGAAGGTCTCGCCGTCCATGAAGATGTAGTCCGACCCGTCGTGGTACAGGTAGGTCATGTCCCGGCGGTCCACGGTGGCGGTCTCCACCTTCACGCCGGCGTTGAACGTCTTGTCGACCACCTTGCCGGACAGCACGTTCTTCAGCTTGGTCCGCACGAACGCGGGACCTTTACCCGGCTTGACGTGCTGGAACTCGATGATCTGCTGGAGCTGACCGTCGATCTTCAGCACGAGGCCGTTCTTGAAGTCGCTGGTGTCCGCCACTGTCCTCGGATCTCCTTGTTAGTACTGTTCGACGTTCTGTGAGCCGGGCCGTAGGGCCCGGCCCGGTGGGGCAGCCGGGGTCAGTCGACCACGGTGAGGTCTCTGGTGGTGTGGGTGAGCAATTCCGGACCCCCCGCACGAACCACGAGCGTGTCCTCGATGCGAACTCCGCCGCGGCCGGGGAAATACACACCTGGCTCGACGGTCACCGCCACGCCATCCAGAAGTGTACCGGTCGCGGTTTTGGCGACCGGAGGCGCTTCGTGGATCTGCAGTCCGACGCCGTGCCCGAGGCCGTGCACGAACAGGTCGCCGTGCCCGGCCGACTCGATCACCGAGCGGGCCGCGGCATCGACCGCGGCGCACGACGCACCGGGCTTCAGTGCCGCACGGCCGGCCTGTTGCGCCTCGTACACGAGCTGATAGATCTCGCGCTGCCAGTCGGTCGGCTCGCCGAGGACCAGCGTGCGCGTCATATCCGAGTGGTAGCCGCCGACCACCGCGCCGAAATCGAGCTTCACGAAATCGCCGGCGGCCAGGATCGCCTCGGTCGGGCGATGATGCGGCACTGCGGAATTGGCGCCGGCGGCCACGATGGTCTCGAAGGCGATCGCGTCGGCGCCGTGCTCGAACATCAGCCATTCCAGCTCGCGGGCGACCTGGCGCTCGGTGCGGCCCGGGCGCAGCCCGCCTCGTTCGAGGAGGGTGGCCAGCGCGGCGTCGGCGGCCGCACACGCCGTCCGCAACTGCTCGACCTCGTAGTCGTCCTTGACCGTGCGGAGTTGTTCGACCAGACCGGGCGCGGCAACGAATTGGAGCCCGCTGCCCTGCTCGACGAAGCCGCGGTGCTGGTCGACCGTCACGACGTGACTTTCGAAGCCGACCCGGCCGATCTGCCATTCCCCGGCCAGTTCGACCAATCGCCGGGCACTGGCGCGAGCGATCTCGGCGCGCACGTCGGGCACCTGTTCGCCGACCTGGGTGAGGTAGCGGCCGTCGGTGCAGATGACCGTCCGCTCCCCGTCCTCTCCCACCTGGCTGCCGTCCCAGGAGTGCACCAGCAGGGCGGCGTTGGAGCCGGTGAAGCCGGTCAGGTACCGGATATTCACCAGATCGGTCACCAGCAGGGCATCGACCCCGTTCTCCACCAACAGGTCTCGCAACCCGGCCCGACGCGCAGCGTGGTCGGGACGCCGGGCACCGTCATCAGCAGACATGGCTGCCACGCTACCGCTGTCGTGTTGCGAGGCCGTCACGCCGTCTCCCGCGCCCACGGCCGCGACCGGCGGCGAGCGGGTGTTACCCATCGGGTGTTCACAACTGTTGCGGTTGTCCACATTTCAGGTTCGCGGGCAGGGGTGGCCCCTCGCCGGCGAGAGACGATGGCTGCCATGACCACCGCCGCCTATCTCGCCTTGATCGTCTGGTGCGTTGCGCTCAGCGTGATCGATATCCGGACCGGGCGCCTGCCCGATGTGCTCACCCTGCCGGGTGCGGCGATCGTGCCGGTGCTCGCGGCCTCGACCGGCCGTGCCACCGCGGCGATCGCCGGCGCACTGCTGCTCGCCGTGCCGTATCTGCTGACGCATCTGATCGATCCGGCGGCGTGCGGGGCCGGAGATGTGAAATTGGCACTCGGCACCGGTGCGGCCGCGGCATGCGGCGGGCCGTCCTGCTGGGTGTGGGCCGCGATCGGAGCGCCTCTGCTGACCGCCTCGGCCGGGGTCGGCGTGCTGGTCGCGACAGCGGTGGCCGCGCGCGCCGCGACCGGAGATCCGGACCGTCGTCGCGGTCTGTTCGGCGCGTCGATCACCGTGCCACACGGGCCCGCGATGTGCCTGGCTACCGTTGCGGCACTGTGGCCCACGGTGTAGCCGCGCGGACACCGATGTCCGGGGAACCGTTGTGACGTGGAAAGATGGAGGTCGTGTTGCGCTGGATTACTGCTGGTGAGTCTCATGGTCCCGCTCTTGTCGCCATCGTCGAGGGGATGGTGGCCGGTGTCGAGGTGACCTCGGCCGATATCGCCGCGCAACTGGCGCGGCGGCGACTGGGCTACGGTCGTGGCGCGCGGATGAAGTTCGAGGCCGACAAGATCACCGTGATCGGCGGTATCCGCCACGGCAAGACCATGGGCGGCCCGGTCGCGATCGAGATCGCCAACTCCGAATGGCCGAAGTGGACCGAGGTCATGGCCGCCGACCCCGTCGACGAGGCCGAACTGGCCGAACTGGCCCGCAACGCTCCGCTGACGCGCCCGCGCCCGGGCCACGCCGATTACTCGGGGATGCTCAAGTACGGCTTCGACGACGCCCGCAACGTGCTCGAACGCGCCAGCGCCCGCGAGACCGCCGCCCGTGTCGCCGCGGGCACCGTGGCCCGGCAGTTCCTGCGCCAGGCCCTCGGGGTCGAGGTCGTCTCCCATGTGGTCTCGATCGGCACCGCGGCGGCCCGCCCGGGTTTCGTGCCCACCGCCGCCGATCTCGAGGCCGTGGACGCCAGCCCGGTCCGCGCATTCGATCCCGAGGCCGAGACCGCGATGATCGCCGAGATCGAGGCCGCCAAGAAGGACGGCGACACCCTCGGCGGCGTCGTCGAGGTCGTGGTCACCGGACTGCCGGTCGGGTTGGGATCGTTCGTCAGCGGCGAGCAGCGCCTGGATTCGCGGCTGGCCGCGGCCCTGATGGGCATCCAGGCCATCAAGGGTGTCGAGGTCGGCGACGGATTCGAGACCGCACGTCGTCGCGGCAGCGCCGCGCACGACGAAATGCGTCCCGGCCCCGACGGGGTGCTGCGCTCCACCAACCGCGCCGGTGGCCTCGAGGGCGGTATGACCAACGGCGAGGCCCTGCGCGTGCGCGCGGCGATGAAGCCCATCTCCACCGTTCCGCGCGCGCTGTCGACCGTGGATATGGCCACCGGCGACGAGGCCGTGGCCATCCATCAGCGCTCCGACGTCTGTGCCGTGCCCGCCGCCGGTGTCGTCGCCGAGGCCATGGTGGCGCTCGTGGTCGCGCAGGCCGTGCTGGAGAAGTTCGGCGGCGATTCCCTCGCCGAGACCGTCGACAACCTCACGACGTATCAGAAGCGTGTCCAGACCCGCCCGCATATCCCGGGCGTCGTGGCGTCGGAGGCATGAATGGCTGATCCCGCGCGCGGCACCGCCCGGGTCCGGCGCCCGGGACAGCCGTCGTGATCGTTCGCAGCGACCCCAGCCGGCCCAGCGTGATCCTCATCGGCCCGCCCGGTGCCGGTAAGTCCACGATCGGGCGCAAACTCGCCCGCGAACTCGGCGTCTCGCTCTACGACACCGACGCCGGGATCGAACAGGACACCGGTCGCAGCATCCCCGACATCTTCGCCACCGACGGCGAACCGGAATTCCGGCGCATCGAGGAACGCGTCGTGCGCCGCGCGATCCTCGCCGAACACGGCGTCGTCTCCCTCGGCGGCGGCGCGATCCTGTCCGCGGCGACGCGGGAGTTGTTGCGCGGACGCACGGTGGTGTACCTGGAGATCAGCGTGTCCGAGGGACTGCGCCGGACCGGGGCGTCGACGAATCGTCCGCTGCTCAACGGCGACGATCCGAGCGCGAAGTATCGCGAACTGATGCGCGTGCGGCGCCCGCTCTACCGCGAGGTGGCCTCCATCCGGATTCGCACCGACGGTCGCAGCCCCGGCCGCGTCGTCCGTGCCATTCTGGCCAAACTCGGCATCGAACCGGCCGAAATCCCCGCGCCACAACAGGATTCGCCGAGCACCGAGCCCACCGGCACTCGCCGCTCCCGTTCCCGGGGGCGCCGTCGCCGCACGCGCGCCGCGGCCGACGCCACCCAGCCCACCGCCACATCCGGCGAAACCGAAGCCGCACAGCCGGATTCGCCCGAGACGGACCGCACTCAGCCGCGGCGCCGGGCCCGGCGATCCCGGCGCGGCGGCCGCCGGCACTCCCGCAACCGGACCAGCACCCCGCCCGAGGCGGCGCCCA
>NZ_BAFW01000148.1 GCF_000308535.1 Nocardia cerradoensis NBRC 101014
GGCCACCACCGGACAGCAGTCGGGTTTCAGATCCGTCAGTGCCGCAACGAATTCCGGCTCCGAGGGTTTGTGCGGGGTCAGCACCGGAATGCCGTATTCGTCGGCCAGCCGCCCGATCGGCGAGCGGGTCACCTTGCGACCGCGCCCGGCCACCGCATCCGGCCGGGTCACCACCGCCACCACCTCGTGGCGCTCCGATTCGATCAGCCGCCGCAGGGACGGCACGGCCGGTTCGGGAGTCCCCGCGAAGACCAGGCGCATCTACTCGCCCCGCCCGGACTCGGGACGGCTGCCCGCGACCTCGGCCGCCGACATCACCGTCTTACCGGCGACGAACCACTCCGATTCCCGCACCGCGCGCATGGCCTGCTTGCGCGTGGCCGGTTCCAGCCGCTGCAGATACAGCACGCCGTCGAGATGATCGGTTTCGTGCTGCACGCAGCGGGACAGCAGGCCTTCGGCCTCGAATTTCACCGGCTCACCGTGCATATCGAACCCGCGCGCGACCACGCGGTGGGCGCGGGTCACGTCGTAGCGCAGCCCCGGAATCGACAGGCAACCCTCCGGGCCGGTCTGCTCGTCGGCGCCGAGGACCTCGAAGACCGGATTCACGACGTGTCCGGCGGCGTCACCGGTGTCGTAGACGAACACCCGCAGGCCGACACCGATCTGCGGCGCGGCCATGCCGACGCCGCGACTGGCGTGCATGGTGTCGGTGAGGTCGGTGACCAGCTGCTCGAGGTCCCTGTCGAAGGCGTCGACCTCGTCCGCGCGGGCGCGCAGGACGGGATCGCCGAACAGGCGAACGGGCTGGATTGTCACAGGCACACTCCCGGGCGAGACGACATTGCGGTCGCCCCAGTTTACGGGCGGCCGGAAATCCGTTTCGTCAGGAATGCGCCCCCAGGATCACCTCACCGATTCCGGTGCCCAGCGGCACGTAGGCGCACTGCGGCAGCGGCGCGTGCTCGGGGTCGAGCAGGGTGAGCAACAGCTGCTGCACGTACGGGTCGTACACCATGTGGAAATGCCCGGTCAGGTCGATGGGGCACAGATCCTGCAGCACGAGGTTGCGAGCGCCCGGACCGGTCAGGGCGATGTTGCCAGAGGGCTGGATCATCTCGTCGACGCGGCTGCCGACGGTGGTGTATCGCACACCGGGCACGGTGTCACTGCCCGCGTCGAGTTCGCGGATGAACGGCGAGCCCTGCGCCTGCTGCACAGCGGCCAGCGACGTGACCTGCTGATAGACGTTCCACAGTCCGGGCATGGCGTCGGCGAGCGGAACCAGCCCGTACATCTGGCCGCCGTAGCTGGGCGAGGCGAGACCGATCCATTGATCGACGTAGGGGGCGCCGCCGAGTCTGTCGACGTAGTAGCGAGTGATGTTGGCGCCCTGGGAAAATCCGACCAACTCGACCTTGTCGGCGCCGGTGGCCGACAGGACGCGGTCGACGAAGTCGCCGAACTGTCGCGAGGACGCCCACAGGTCCTCGGTGCCGTAACTCGTGGCATCCGGTTTGCCGCCGTAGTTCGGGGCGAAGACGCAGAAGCCCGCGGCGACGAGTTGCGGGCCGATGCCGCTCCAGTCGGTGTAGGCGGTGGCGTCGGTCCCGTGGGCCAGGATGATCGGGCGCGGATGCTGCGCGCCCGGCCGGCAGGTGAAATCGTTGGTGCCCCACGGCGTGGCGCCGGGGTGCGCTTTCAGATAGCGCGAGGCGGCGAGATGGTCGCCCTGCGGTGGCCCCCATTCGGTGGGGACCACCGCCGGGCGGGTGTCCGGCGGCGGGGACGGTTCGGCCCAGGCGTTCGTGCTGCCGCCGAACGCCGCCCCGCACGCCGCCACCGCCGCGAGCGCCCTACGCCACGCGAGGCCCCCGTCTCGGCGATTCCGACCTCGTCCCATCCTCCGATTGTGCGCCGCGCGGACCGGTGCGTGTGACGGGCCACTGTATCGGCCTCACTCGGCCGCGGTGGTGTCGTCGTCGGCGAGGATCCGGTAGATCGAGCGCCGGGCCTCGGTGAGGACCTCGGCGGCCTTACCGGCCTGTTCGGGAGTGCCGGCGCGGGCGACCTGCCCGACCGCACCCATCAGCTGGCCGACCAGTTCGCGCAGGTCCAGCGCCTGATCGCCGACGCCCTCGCGGACGTCCTGCCAGGGATCGCCCAGTTCGTCGCGGTGTGCGGTGACGTACTCGGCGCCCGCGTCGGTCAGTTTCGCGGTCTTGCGACCGGCCACCTTCTCGATGATCACCAGGCCCTCGTCCTCGAGCTGGGACAGCGCCGGGTAGATCGAACCGGGGCTCGGCCGCCAGATGTCGTCGCTCCGTTCGCGGATCTGCTGGATCAGCTCGTAGCCGTGCATCGGCCGTTCCTGCACGAGCAGCAGTATCGCCGCGCGCACATCTCCGCGCCGTCCGCGCCCACCGCGACCGCGCCCGCGGCCGACATGACCGCCCGGGCCGAATCCGGGTCCGAAATCCGGGCCGAAGGGTCCGAAGCCGTGTCCGCGCGGGTGGCGACGGAATTGTTCGTGTCCGCCGCGTTCCTGCGGGTCCGGCCGGGGTCCGCGACGGCGGCCGCGACCGAACCTGTCCATGTTCTCCATGCGTTCCATGATTGCCTCCTCAGGCATTGTCTTACGTTGACGCAATCAACGATATATCGGCAATGCATCTTTGACAAGTATGGGACACGCCACAACGGAGGCGGTGGTTCAGGCCGCGAGTGAATCGATCCAGCGTTCCAGCCGGTCGCCTTCCGTTCGCATCAGCTCCGGATCGCGAAAGGTATTGGTGAGCAAGGAAATTCCCTGATAGGAGGCAATGAGCGCGACGGCCAGTTCGCGCGCGTCGGCACGGCCCATCTCCTCGAATTGCCGCTGCACCCAGGCCAGCAGGACACCCATCACCTCGGCGAGCTCCTGCTCCATTCCGTCGGAGCGTTTGTCGAGTTCGGTGGCCAGAGTTCCGGAAGGGCAACCGTATCGGGCCGCGAGATCGCGCTGATCGACCCAGGACCGGATCAACGCCCGCACCCGATCGACCGGCCGGGGTTCCCGATCGAGTTCGGCGAGGAAGCCGTCCAGGGTCTGAGCGTGCGCGCCGATCGCCGCCTGGATCAGCTGATCCTTGGTCTTGAAGTAGTAGTACACGTTGCCGACCGGCACCTCGGCGGCCCGGGCGATGTCGGCGATCGTGGTCTTCTCCACCCCTTGCCGATGGAAGACCTCGGCGGCCGCGGCGGCGAGGCGTTCGCGCTTACCGCCGGCCCGCGTGCTGTCGACTGAGTTAGTCATACAACTGACTATAGACACCTCGCCGATGATGCCGTACGGTCGAGTCAGTCAGTCAACTAACTTAGGAGTGAGAATGATCGTGGTAACCGGAGCGACCGGTAACGTCGGACGGCCGTTGGTGCGGATGCTCGCCGAAGCCGGCGAGAAGGTGACAGCCGTATCCCGCCGCCGTCCCGACGACCTCCCCCACGGCGTGCGGCACCTCGCCGCCGATCTGACGAATACCGGCGAGGTCACGGCAGCCCTCGACGGTGCGGAACAGCTGTTTCTCCTGCTCGCGCCGGGATCGCTGGCAGCAGATGTGCCGGGAGTACTGGCCGCGGCGCGGGAGGCCGGAGTGCGGCGCGTCGTCCTGTTGTCGTCCCAGGGCGTCGGCACCCGGCCCGACAGTCCCTCGCACGGACAGTTCGGCAAGCAGGTCGAAGTTGCCGTCCAGAACTCGGGGCTGGAATGGACCATATTGCGGCCGAGCGGTTTTCAATCGAACGTCGCGATGTGGGCGGACGCGGTGCGCACGCAGCGAACGGTCACCGCGCCGTTCGGTGATGTCGCGATCCCCTTCGTGGACCCCGACGATATCGCCGCCGTGGCCGCCGTCGCCCTGCGCGAGCCCGGCCACGCCGGGCGGACCTACGTGCTGACCGGCCCCGCGCCCGAATCGCCGCGTGATCGGGTGCGCGACCTGGCCGAAACACTCGGCGAGCCGGTGCGTTTCGTCGAGCAGACAGCCGAGCAGGCGTACGCGCAACTGCTCACGGTGATGCCCGCCGACGCCGCCGACACCACCCTGGCGATCATCGGTGCGCCGACCGCCGAGGAACTGCGTGTCAGCGGCGATGTCGAGGCGGTGCTCGGCCGGGCACCGCGGCCCTTCTCGGCGTGGGCGCGACGCAATATCGACATCTTTCGCTGACCCACGCTCGGCACGCTCGGTCCGGCCCGCCGAATTCCCTTGCGCGTCAGCCGATATCGACCGGATCGATCTGCACCCGCAACGGACCGTCGGAGCGATGACTACTGCGCACCGCGAGAGCGGCGGCCAGTGCGCGCGACAGCGCCGAGCCCGCCCGCCGGTCGACCCGGAGAATCATCCGTTCGACCTCGGCGGGCGCGGCGTCACCGGAGAACGGCGTGCGGGCGCCGGGCGGCAGCGGCACCGGGCCCAGCACTTCGACGTCGTCAGGAAGTGCCGTCTCACCGAGGAGTTCGCCGATGGTGGCGGTCGTACCGTCCACGGCGGCCAAGCGCACCGCGGGCGGGAAGCGGACCTCGCTGCGGGCCGCCAGTTCGTGGCGGGCGTGGCCGATCGGATCCCAGCGCACCAGCGCCTGCACGGTCGGCAGCGCCGGTTCGGCCATCACGAGCACTTCGCCGGTGGGGCGGACGAGCGCGGCCGCGGACATCCAGCGCCGCAGCGCATCCTCGGCGGCCCGCAGGTCCGCTCGGCCGAGCAGCGCCCACCCGTCGAGCAGCAGCGCCACCGCGTAACCGCCCGGCACCGTGGGCTCCGCACCGATGGTCGCCACCACCACCTGCGGGCCGTCCGGCACCGCATCCAGCACCGCGGCCCCGCCCGAACCGCGGATCGGCACACCGGGAAAGGCACGGCCCAGTTCCTCGGCGGTGCGCTGGGCGCCGATCACCACCGCCCGCAGCACCCGTGAACCGCACGTGCCACACCGGAAGGCCGGTTCCACCTTGCCGCACCAGCGGCAGCTCGGGCTCTGGGCGAGATCTCCGGACCCCTTGCTGCCCAACGGAACTGCTGACGATCGGCGTTCGGCCGGGGCCGTGTCCGGGTGGGAGGGATCCGGATGCCGGGGGCCGGCGTGGCCCGCCTGACGATCACCGACCGCGACTCGGCCAGTGGCGGTCACCTCGCCCGCCGGCCGCGCCGCTCCGCCCCGGGACGGTGGCGCTCCCCCGGATCTATCGGCCTGCCGGGCTTCCCGCCTGCCCCAGGCATCGCTCTCCGGCAACGACAGCGGTCCGTTGCAGTGCCGGCAGCGGGCCGGGGTACGGCACTTCGCGCACGCCAGGGCGGGGACGTACCCGCGCCGTGGCACCTGCACCAGCACCGGATCGCCCGCGGCCAGGGCCCTGCGCGCCGCGGCGAAGGCGGTGCCCGGGATGCGGATCGCCCGCGCCATCGGGTCGCGCTCCAGCGCGATATCGCTGTCACCCGGCGCATGGATTCGAGGGGTGTTGGCGCGCAACGTCTTCCGGTCGGCGATCAGATCGTGCGCCCAACCCGATTCGACGATGGCCTGCGCCTCCGCTGTCCGCGCGAACCCGGCTATCACGCATGCCGCACCGGTTTCGTGCGCGCGCAGCATCGCCACCTCACGGGCGTGCGGATAGGGCGCGCGCGGTTCGGCATAGGTGTCGTCGCCGTCGTCCCACACCACGATCAGGCCCAGTTCCCGCGCCGGCGCGAAGACCGCACTGCGCGTGCCCACCACGATCCGGGCCGAACCGCGCAACACCGCGAGCCAGCGCCGGTACCTCGCAGCGGGACCCAGTCCTGCCGACAGCCCGACCACCGAATCCCCGACCAGCGCAGCACAATCCGCGACCACCCGGTCCAGATCGCGTTGATCCGGCACCATCACGATCACGCTGCGACCGCTCGCGACCGTCGTCGCCGCCAATTCCGCGAGCCGGCGCGGCCACTGCTCACCGGGCATCGCCTGCCAGGCCGCTCGCGGACCGCTCCCCCGGCGCAGCGCGGACAGGAACGACTCGCCGTGCACATAGCGGGACCAGGCCGGGAAATCCTCCGGAATCTCCGGCAGCTCAACCGGTTTCGGTTCGGCGGCTTCGGTGCGCGCATGCCTCGGCGGAATCGCCAGCCGCAACACGTCGGCGCGGGTTCCGGCGTACCGCGCGGCCACCGCGGAGACGAGGCGAACGATCTCCGGTGTCAGCACCCGCTCACCCGACACCACCCGCTGCAACGGCTGAATTTTCCCGGAATGCTCTGTGCGCGCGAGCCGTTCGAGAATGTAACCATCGACCAGGCGGCCGGAGAAGCGCACCCGCACGCGCACCCCCGGCTGGGCGAGCTCGTCCATCTCCCGCGGCACCGAATAATCGAAATCGCGGTCCAGATGGGCGGGTTCGAGCAACGGCAGCACCCGTGCGATCGGCTTGTCGATCGGAGTGTCGCGAGCCTTCTCGGGATCGACCGCCTCGTCGGTGGACGGCACGCAAACGGCGCCCTCCGTCGGAACGGAGGGCGCCGTCGGTGCTACCGCTTCCGCCACGGCAGGCGCGGACCCGATCAGAGACCGGCGGCCGCGCGCAGCTTGTCGGCGCGGTCGGTGCGCTCCCACGGCAGGTCGATATCGGTGCGGCCGAAGTGACCGTAGGCGGCGGTCGGCGCGTAGATCGGCCGCAGCAGGTCGAGGTCGCGGATGATCGCACCCGGGCGCAGGTCGAAGACCTCGCCGATCGCCTTCGAGATCTGCGACGGATCGACCTGCTCGGTGCCGAACGTCTCGACGAACAGGCCCACCGGGGCGGCCTTGCCGATCGCGTAGGCCACCTGGACCTCGACGCGGTCGGAGAGTCCGGCGGCGACCACGTTCTTGGCCACCCAGCGCATGGCGTAGGCGGCCGAGCGGTCCACCTTCGACGGATCCTTACCGGAGAAGGCGCCACCACCGTGACGGGCCATACCGCCGTAGGTGTCGACGATGATCTTGCGGCCGGTCAGGCCGGCATCGCCCATCGGGCCGCCGAGGACGAACTTGCCGGTGGGGTTGACCAGCAGCCGGATGTCGGAGGTGTCGAGCGGGTTGGGCAGTTCCAGATCGGCCAGAACCGCGTCGACGACCTTCTCACGGATATCGGGCGCCAGCAGATTGTCCAGGTCGATATCGGCCGCATGCTGGGTCGAGAGCACCACCGTGTCCAGCCGGACCGGACGATCGCCCTCGTATTCGATGGTGACCTGGGTCTTGCCGTCCGGGCGCAGGTAGGGCAGCACACCGGACTTGCGGACCTCGGTCAGCCGCCGCGAGAGCCGGTGCGCCAGCGCGATCGGCAGCGGCATCAGCTCGGGGGTCTCCTTGGTGGCGTATCCGAACATCAGGCCCTGGTCACCGGCGCCCTGGCGTTCGATCTCGTCGTCGGAACCACCAACACGCGCCTCGTGCGAGTGGTCGACACCCTGCGCGATATCGGGCGACTGCGCGCCGATGGCGACGTTCACGCCGCAGGAGGCGCCGTCGAAGCCCTTCGCCGACGAGTCGTAGCCGATCTCGAGCACCTTCTCGCGCACGATGGTCGGAATATCGGCGTAGGCCTCGGTGGTGACCTCACCGGCGACATGGACCTGACCGGTGGTCACCAGGGTTTCGACCGCCACCCGGCTGTGCGGGTCCTCGGTGAGCAGCGCGTCGAGGATGGAATCGCTGATCGCGTCACAGATCTTGTCCGGGTGACCCTCTGTGACGGACTCACTCGTGAATAGCCGGCTACCGGACGTGCGCACAGTTGTTCCCTCTCCCTCAACGGGTTTCTCATGTCGGGATGCGACAGTAGCGGCCTCGCGTCACCGCACAACCCTTTACCTCAGACTATTCCAAACTTGCCACGGCCGGGCGCAGCGGCGGCGTCCGGGCCCTCGCACCGGCCGCCGTGGGTGTCCCGACCGCGTCGCCACGGCGGCGGCACGGTCGAACAGCTTGCGGCTCAACGCAAGAGCGGGCCCAGCGCATCGAGTACCCGGCTGGCGAGCAGCGCCTTGGAACCGTGATCCAGCGACTGTTCGGTGCCGTCGGCGCCGAGCAGCCAGCCGTCGTTGTTGTCGACCTCGAACGCCTTACCGTCGCCGACGGCATTGACCACCAACAGGTCACAGCCCTTGCGAGCCAGTTTCGCCCGCGCGTGGGTCAGCACATCACCGTGTTCGTCGCCGGTTTCGGCGGCGAAACCGACGATCGCCAAGCCGCCGAGCTGGCCGTCGCGGCGCGCCTGGACCAGACCGGCCAGAATGTCGCGATTCTTGGTCAGCTCGATCGAATTCGGTTCGTGCGCACCCTTTTTGATTTTCGCGGCGGCCACGTTGACCGGCCGGAAATCGGCGACCGCGGCGGCCATGATGACCGCGTCCGCGCCCGCGGAATGCTTGTCGAC
>NZ_BAFW01000147.1 GCF_000308535.1 Nocardia cerradoensis NBRC 101014
GAGGGCGGCGACATCGTCGCGCAGCCGCGCGGCGGTCTCGAAGTCCAGATCCGCTGCGGCGGACTGCATTCGGCGTTCCAGCTCGCGCACCATGCGGTCGGTGCGGCCGGACAGGAAGTCGCAGAAGTCCTCGGCGATGCGGCGGTGCTCCGCGGCGTCGACCCGGCCGATGCAGGGCGCCGAACATTTGTCGATGTACCCGAGCAGGCACGGACGCCCGATCTGCCTGTGGCGCTTGAACACTCCGGCCGAGCACGTTCGCACCGGGAACACCCGCAACAGCAGATCCACCGTCTCGCGGATGGCCCAGGCATGGGCGTACGGCCCGAAATACCGCACCCCCTTCTTGCGGGCACCCCGATAGACGAACACCCGCGGATACTCCTCGTTCATACTCACCGCGAGCATGGGGTAGGTCTTGTCGTCGCGGTAGCGCACGTTGAAGCGCGGATCGAATTCCTTGATCCAGTTGTACTCCAGCTGCAGCGCCTCGACCTCGGTGGAAACCACTGTCCACTCGACGCTCGCGGCGGTGGTCACCATCTGCCGGGTGCGCGGATGCAGCGAGGACACATCGGCGAAGTAGGAATTCAGGCGGCTGCGCAGACTCTTGGCCTTGCCGACATAGATCACCTGCCCGTAGGAATCCCGGAATTTGTAGACGCCGGGTTCGACGGGAATGGTGCCCGGTGCGGGGCGATAGGTCGCGGGATCTGCCACGCCACCAGGTTAACGACCGGCACCGACAGCGGATGACGCGCGGACCGTCGTCGTCATCGGTGCATCCGGTGGGCGCCGGCGAGGATCGCGTCGCAGAGTGCCTGCTCGGGTTCGGAGAGCCGGCTGTGCCGGCGCAGCAGCACGAACTCCAGCTCACCCAGTTCCGGCAGCTTCTCGTCCTCGACCGCGAAAAGCCCTGGCGGAAGCAGGGTTTCGGCGTGCGCAACGACTCCCAGGCCGGCCAGCACGGCGGCCCGCAGCCCGAGCTGGCTGTCGCTGACGCAGGCGATCCGCCAGGTCCGGCCCTCTCGCTCGAGTGCGCGCAGTGCCACGTGCCGGGTCAGGCTCGGCGGCGGATAGGTCACGACAGGAACCGGGTCGACGATGTCGCCGATGCCCGAGCGCCCGGCCCACACCAGCCGGTCGCGCCACAGCAGTTCCCCGTGCCGCTCGCCGGGCAGCCGCTTGGCCACCATCAGGTCCAGCTCGCCCGCCGCCATCCTCGTCTTGAGGTTCTCGCTGAGCCCGACGATCAGTTCCAGATCCACGCCCGGATGCGAGCGCTGGAATTCCAGCAGGACGTCGGGCAGTTCGCGGGCCACCAGGTCGTCGGAGGCGCCCAGCCGGATCAGGCCGGTGAGGCGGGAATCGGAGAAGTAGCGGTCGGCCTGAGCCTGTGCTTCCAGAATGCTGCGCGCGAAGCCGACCATCGCGGCCCCGTCAGCGGTCAGCGCCAGATTACGGGTGTCGCGGCGGATCAGTTCGCGGCCCGCGGCCTGCTCGAGCCGGGCGATATGCCCGCTGACGGTGGACTGACGCAGGCCGAGGATGCGGCCCGCCGCGGTGAACCCGCCGGCGCGTTCGACCGCCAGGAAGGTGCGCAGCAATTCCGGATCGAACACACTCATCACGATACTCGTTCATAGATATCGCTTCCATCGGCTTTGGCGATCAGTGGCTCGCACCGTACCGTGGCGAGGTGACATTGCTGGCCAAACTCCGTATCGACGGCTTCCTGCTGGGCTTGTTCGCGGCGATGGCGATCGGCCTGATCCTGCCCGCTCGCGGCGGCGCGGCCGACGTCCTGGAGTGGGTCACCAAGGTAGCGATCGCGGTGTTGTTCCTGCTGTACGGCACCCGGCTCGAACCCCGCGAGGCGCTGGCCGGCCTGCGGCACTGGCGGCTGCACACCACGGTGCTCACCGCGACCTATGTCCTGTTCCCGCTGCTCGGCCTGGCGATGCGGCTGCTGGTGCCCTCGGTGCTCAGCGACGAGCTCTACACGGGAATGCTGTACCTGTGCCTGCTGCCCTCGACGGTGCAGTCCTCGATCGCCTTCACCGCCATCGCGCGCGGCAATGTCGCGGCCGCGGTGGTCAGCGCGTCGGTGTCGAACCTGCTGGGCGTCTTCCTGACGCCACTGCTGGTGATGCTGCTGATGCAGACCACCGGTGACGCCACCGTCTCGCCGATGGCGATCGTGCAGATCGTGGTGCAGTTGCTGCTGCCGTTCATCGCCGGTCAGCTGCTGCGACCGAAGCTGCATCGGGTACTGGCGCACACCACCCTCACCAAGATCGTCGATCGCGGTTCGGTGTACCTGGTCGTCTACGCGGCCTTCAGCGCGGGCATGGTCGAACACGTCTGGCAGGGGCTGGCCGTGGGCCGCCTGCTGGCGGTCGTGGGTGTGGCGATCGTCCTGCTGGCGGTGGTGCTGGGCGTGACGGCGGGAGCGGCCCGGCTGCTCGGATTCGACCGGGCCGACCGCATCGTGGTGATCTTCTGCGGATCCAAGAAGAGTCTGGCCACCGGCCTGCCGATGGCGACGGTCCTGTTCGCCGGACATCCGGTCGGCCTGATCGTGTTGCCGCTCATGATCTTCCACCAGATCCAGCTGATCACCTGCGCCGCGCTCGCCGGGCGGTGGGGTCGCGCCGCGGACGAGGCCGAGGCGGCCCGCACAGCGGTCACCTCCCCCGACGCGGCGGTCCCGGACATCACCCCGGCTCCCCCACGCTGACCCCGGCCGGCACCGAAAGCCGTTCGCGGGCAGCCACTTCGACGGCCAGCGCCGCCGCCAGATCGCCGCGTTCGCCGACCACGACGGTCTCGAGCCCGAGCCACCCGGCCATCGCCGCCAACTGCCCGGCCAGTTCGTGAGCGATACGCGCGTGCGGCCGATCGGGTTCGGCGAACGCTCCGAGCACCTGCAGCCGGCCGGTCGCACGGTCCGCGCGCAGGTCCACCCGGCCGACGAGCTCACCGTCGAGCAGGAACGGAAAGACGTAATAGCCGTGCACCCGTTTGTGTTCCGGGGTGTAGATCTCGATCCGGTAGTGGAAATCGAAGAGTCGCTCGGTCCGGGGCCGGAAGAAGATCAGGGGGTCGAACGGGCACAACAGGGCAGCGCCGTCGACCCGCCGCGGGATTCGCGCCCCGGTACGCAGATAGGCCGGCTTGTCCCAGCCGTCCACCCGCACCGGCTCGAGTTCTCCGGCGTCGACCAGCTCGGCCAGCGCCGGTTCGCACTGGCGCCGATGCAGTCGGTAGTAGTCGCGCAGATCGGTCTCGGTAGCCACCCCCAACGCGTCGGCGGCCCGCAGGACCAGCTCACGCACCGCCTCCGCTTCGTCGACGCGGCGGCTCACGACCTCGGCTGGCAGCACGCGCTCGGTGAGGTCGTAGTGCCGCTGGAAGCCGACCCGCTTGTCCACCGAGAGCTCCCCGGTGGCGAACAACATCTCGCACACCACCTTGGTGTCGCTGTGGTTCCAGCCCCAATGATCCTTGCGCCGCGGGCGATTCAGCTCGAGCTGCCGTTCCACCTCCGCGGCGGTGCACGCACCGACCTGGTCGATCACGTTCAGCACACGTCCCGGCAGATCGGGATTCTCGTCGAGTACCCGGCGCGCCCCGCCCCAGCGGCCGTGCGCGTAACCGGTCATCCGCCACCGCAGCAGCGGCCAATCCTCCACCGGAATCAGCGCCGCCTCGTGTGCCCAGTACTCCACGAGCCGGCGCGGCCGCCGCGCACTGTGTTCCCATATCGCCTCGTCGAGCAGCGTGCGATCGTAGGCACCGATCCGGGCGAATACCGGCGCGTACTGCGCCCGTACCACCGCCGCGACCGAATCCAGTTGCAGCAGTTTGGTATTGCGGACGACGCCGAGCACGGTGCGGCGGCTCGCGCCCCCGGATCCGTCCGCGCGGTCGCGGGCGGCGGTGGCGAATCCCTGGGCGGCGAGTGCGGCCCGGCGGGCCGCGGCGGAGGTGATGGTGCGCACGCACCGAATCTGCCATGGCCCACCGACAGATATGCCGGAGCCGGGTTCGCGAGGGCTCGAATCTGCTACCTTGAACACGTTCGATACACGAATGTATCCAAATCGCCCCGAATGCGGAGGAGTGCCCGTGGCACCGTCACAACAGCCGGATGTCATCGTCGTCGGAGCCGGGCTGGCCGGACTGGTGGCCACCTACGAGCTGACGCGCGCCGGACGGCGGGTACTGGTACTCGACCAGGAGAATCGCAACAATCTCGGCGGGCAGGCGTTCTGGTCGCTGGGCGGATTGTTCCTCGTCGACAGCCCGGAACAGCGGCGCCTCGGCATCAAGGACTCCTTCGCGCTGGCCTGGCAGGACTGGCTGGGTTCGGCCGGATTCGATCGCGACGACGAGGACCACTGGGCTCGCCAGTGGGCGCGCGCCTACGTCGAGTTCGCCGCCGGGGAGAAGCGGCAGTACCTGCACGATCTCGGCTTGCGGGTGACTCCCCTGGTCGGCTGGGCCGAACGCGGCGGCGCCACCGCCGACGGGCACGGCAATTCGGTGCCGCGCTTCCATCTCACCTGGGGTACCGGGCCGGAGGTGCTGCGCGTCTTCCTGGAACCGGTCCTGGCCGCGGAGCAGCGCGGACTGGTCGAATTCGCGTTCCGGCACCGGGTCGACGATCTGATCGTCGAGCACGACGCGGTGGTCGGCGTGCGGGGCAGCGTCCTGGAACCGAGCGACCTGGATCGCGGCGTGGCCTCGTCGCGAACGACGGTGGGCGAGTTCGAATTCCGCGCACCGGCGGTGCTGGTGTCCTCCGGCGGCATCGGCCACAACCACGAGCTGATCCGCAAGAACTGGCCCACCGAACGGCTCGGCCCGTGCCCGCAGACCATGATCTCGGGCGTGCCCGCCCATGTCGACGGCCGCATGCTCGAGATCTCGGAATCGGCCGGCGGGCGCATCGTGAACCGCGACCGGATGTGGCACTACACCGAGGGCATTCACAACTGGGATCCGATCTGGCCCGATCACGCCATCCGCATCATTCCGGGACCGTCGTCGCTGTGGTTCGACGCGAACGGAAAGCGTTTGCCCGCACCGTGTTTCCCCGGTTTCGACACCAACGCCACGATGAAGGCGATCCTCGACACCGGCTACGACTACTCGTGGTTCGTGCTCACTCAGTCGATCATCGAGAAGGAGTTCGCGC
Organism: Nocardia cerradoensis NBRC 101014; assembly: GCF_000308535.1. Taxonomy (GTDB): domain Bacteria; phylum Actinomycetota; class Actinomycetes; order Mycobacteriales; family Mycobacteriaceae; genus Nocardia; species Nocardia cerradoensis. The sequence goes on from NZ_BAFW01000147.1 coordinate 5,204, forward strand.
TCTCGGGTTCCGAGCAGAATCCCGACATCACCGGCAAGGACCTCAAACTCACCCTCAAGAGCCGCGCGGCCAAGGGTGCTCCCGGCCCGGTCGAGGCGTTCAAACGGCACGGCGTGGACTTCGTCGTCGCCGACACCCTGCCGGAACTGGTGCGCGGCATGAACGAGATCGCGCGCGGCCCGCAACTGGAGGTCGCCGCGCTGGAACACCAGATCGTCGCCCGCGATCGCGAACTGGACAACAAGTACAGCAAGGACGCGCAGTTGATGGCGGTCGCCAACGCGCGGCGCTCACTCGGCGACAAACTGGGCCGGGTCGCTGCCCCGCACCGGATTCTCGATCCCGCACACGGTCCGCTGATCGCGGTGCGGCTGAACGTGCTGACCCGCAAGACGCTGGGCGGTCTGCAGACCAACCTCGACTCGCAGGTGATCCGCTCCGACGGCGACGCCTTCCCCGGCCTGTACGCCGCGGGTGAGGTCGCCGGTTTCGGCGGTGGTGGCGTGCACGGCTACAACGCGCTGGAGGGCACCTTCCTCGGCGGGTGCATCTTCTCCGGTCGCGCCGCCGGGCTCGCGCTGGCCCGGCTGCCGCGTTAGGGCCGCTCCAGGCTCTTCGCGCCGACGGTGCGGGTCAGGCTGAAGATCGGCAGGCCGATCACCAGATGTTCGATGGCGGTGGACACTCCCACCCAGATATCGCTGGACAGCGTCAGCGGGATGACCACCGCGGCCGCGATGAGGATCCCGACGATCCAGGCGAAGAACATGTCCGGTGACGGCGTGCCCAGATGCAGCAGGTACCAGAGCACGCCGGCGAGCAGGGCGCACAGGAACGCGACCACGGCGAACCAATAGCCCTGCTCGGCCATCGGGTTCCAGACGCCGAACTTGCCGCTCTCGGTGGCCCGGGTGGCGACGACGTCGATGATCCACGCGCACAGCCACGCCGCCAGCGCGGTGACGACCGCGGTGGCGAGCACCCCGCCCGCGAACATGCCCACGTTCACCTCGGGCCGCCGGGGCGCGGGCGGCGCTCCGGCCGGCGTCCGGTAGGGCTGGTAAGCGGGATCCTGCTGGTAGGCGGGTTCCTGATACCCGCCCGGCTGATAACCGCTTTCGTACCGCGTGGTGTGCTGCTCACGCGGATCCTGGGGATGCACCGCCGATCACCTCCGTCGAATGTGTGTGCCGAGTGTAGGGCCGTACCCGCCACTCGGCGCGCCTACGGCATACCCGGTGTCGCGTCGGCATACACCCGCCGCGGGTACGCGCCGGATCCAGGCGCCCGATCCGGCGCGGAAACGATCACGCCGGAAGCAAGCGTCTCTCGTAGTCCGCCGCCAGTGCCCGCAGCGCGGCGGCGCCGTCCCCGGCGAAGCTGGAGCCGTGCATCACCGCCAAGGTCGCCGGATTCAGCTCCGCCAATCCGTACAGGGCGGCCGGTACCGCCGGTCCCAGTGACGTCGCCCGGAAGACGTCCTCGGCGAAGACGGCGGGACCGACCACGTCGGATTCTGTGAGTGCGGGCCCGTCGCCGACCTGGGTCATGAGATCACCGCAGAACAGCACCCCCGTGGTCTCCTCGTAGAGCACCCGCGACTCCCAGTTGTGCGGTGCGTGCGGAGTGTCGATGTGGCGGACGCGCCGCTCGCCCAGTTCGATGACCTCCCCGTCGGCCAGCGGGCGCGGCGGGCGGTCGGCGAGATCGTCGAGCGAGACCTGACAACCGAGGATGCCGTGGGCCACCTGCGCATGCGGCGCGGCGGCGAGGAACAGGTTCATCGCCCCGCATTCGTCGGCCTCGACGTGGCCGAAGGTGATCCAGCGCAGCCGTTCGAGCGGCACGATCGCGTTGATCTGCTCGCTCACCAGTGGAAACAGCGCGCGCATGCCGCAGTGGAACAGCAGAGGCTCCTCGTCGACGACGAGAAATTGATTGAAGCTGAATCCGGTCGGACCGACCTCGGGCACGAAGGTGGATATCCGGTAGATCCGGTCGGCTATCTCATCGGTACGGGTCTGCATGATCTCGCTCCCATCCGGGCCTCGCGCGCCGGCGGGCTCACCTCCGGCGGCGCGGACCCGCTGTCTTCGAGTCGACCCCCGAATCAGATGTTATCCAGATCACACGGTGAGGTCGATAGGGCCGCCCGGCCGAGCGGCTCGCCAGCCGGCCGCCGATACGATCGCGATCATGAGCGACCGGCCGAAGGCACTGCTGTTCGACGTCCAGGGCACCGCCACCGATTTTCATTCCACCGTCGTCGCGGCGGCCGCGGCACTGCTCGGGCAGCGGTATCCCGGCCGGGACTGGTCCGCGTTCGTGAACGATTGGCGCGCAGCGTATTTCCGCGGTACCGCCGCGGTCGGCGACCATTGGGTCAGCGTCGATTCGATCTATCGCGCCGCACTCGACGACCTGCTCACCGAGCACGGTATGGAGGTGGCCTCCGACGTGCGCGCCGAACTGAATTCCGCATGGAAACGCCTGGACCCCTGGCCGGATGCCGTGCCGGGCCTGACCCGCCTGCGACGCCGCTATACGCTCGCGACGTTGTCGAACGCCGACGTCGACGCGGTCGTCAGCATCACCCGGCACTGCGATTTCCCGTGGCACGCCGTGTTCACGGCCGAGATGGCGGGTGCGCACAAGCCTGATCCCCGCACCTACCGCATGGCCGCGCGCTACCTCGGCGCCCAGCCGGGCGAGATCATGATGGTCGCGAGCCACAAGTACGACATCCGAGCCGCGGCCGCCCTCGGCTTCCGCACCGCCTTCGTCGCACGGCCGCTCGAATTCGGCGATCCGGCCCTGGCGGACACCGCGTTCAGCGACGAATTCGACCTCAATGCCACCGATTTCGAGGATCTGGCCGACCAACTGGGGTGCTGAACCGGCGAGCGCACTCGCCCATTCGACGATCGACGCGGGTCGGGGTCCGGAACCTATGCGTAGATTCCGGACCCCGCGCGCGTCGCGGAACTACCCCGCGGGCGCCGGCTCGGCAGGCGGAGCAGCTTCGCCCTCCGCCGATTCATCTGCGCCGGAAGCACTTCCGGCAACAGCCACCGGCTCTGCCGTGGTCCGCGCCCCGGCATCCGCTTCCGCCAGCGCCACGAGTTCCCGGCGCACGCGCAGGTCGTGTTCGGCGGCATCGGCGGCGGCCCGCTTCGGACTCCAGCGCCCGGCCATCAGGAACACGAACGGCAGGAACAGCACCTGGGCGATCAGGCAGATCCACCACCACTGCCGCCACTGCACCGGAGAATCGGCGGCCGCCTGTTTCACCTCGGGGCCGTGCGCGGCGACATAGGCCAGATCATCGGCCGGGACGGTGGCCACCGCCTGCAATTGCGATTGCGCGGTAACGAGTTTCGGGCCGACCGTGCTCGCGACCGCGAGCTGGTCACGCGGCACCTGCTGCGTCGCGGCCAGCCGCCCGGCTGCTTCGGCCGGGCTGATGCCGAACTTCGCCGCCACCTGACCGACCGCGGCACCCGCGGCCCGCGCATCGGTCGGATTCACCGCCAGCGCGCCGAGCGTCGCCGGATCCACCGCCTGCAATGTCGCCAATTCCTGCGGATAGCGCGCGTTCAACGCGATCGTGGCCTGGATGTCGGCGGGCGCCGCTCCGGTCAGCTTCGTCAGCGCGGCCATCTGAGCGGCCGGATCGGCGGGATTGGCACCGAGTTGCGTCATGGTCTGCGCGCCGACGGTCTGGATGGTCGCCAGCTGCGGTCCGTACTGCGCCTGGATCTCCTGCAGTCGCGGCCCGTTGTTGACCAGCGGCCCGGCCGCGTCGACCACCATCAGCAGACCGAACAGCGTGAAGGTCACCACCGTGCGCAGCACACCACCCCATACGGCCAGCCCGACCGCGGTCGCGGCCGGGTTGTGACGTTCCACGGTTTCGGTGAAGCTCGCCATCCAGGTGGCGTAGGCGATGCCGCCGCCGACCGCGATGACCGTCATCACCACCGCGAACGAGTAATAGCCGGTGTCGGGATGATCGGTGTAGCCGAGGAAGACGTACAGCCCGGCGATACTGATCAGCGCGCCCAGGATCATGAACGGTTTGCGCACCTTGAGGATGTCGGACACGATGCCGGTCACCACCAGCGCCACCGCGTTCGCGATCCAGTACCAGTTGCCCAGCGCATTGGCCTGCGCCGGTGTGAAACCGAAGTTCGTCGCCAGATAGACCGGCAGGAACGACACGATGGTGTAGAAGAATGCCAGGAAGATGCTGATGGCCAGGGCCGAGCCGACCACGTCGACGCGCATCATCTGACGCCACTGCCCGCGCTCGAGCGACTCGACGTCCAGCCCCTTGGCCCGCGCCTCGACCAGGGCCCGATCCCGCAGGCTCACCATCACCTGATCACGCAGGCGCGGACTCAGTTCGCGCAATCCGATCACCGCGACGACGGCGACCGCACAGCTGATCACACCGCACAGGCGGTAATGAAACTGCCAGTCCGGGTGACTGTCGAGGGTGCGGGCGGTGATCTCGCTGGTGACGAGTGCGCCTATCACCGGCCCCAGGGTCCAGAAGCCCATCGCCGAGGCGCGACCCAGCTGCGGCGAGAAGTCCCGGATCAACGCCGGGGTGGCCACCAGCACCGCACCCTCGACCACGCTCACCACGCAGTAGACGACGAGATAGGCCACCTTCGTGGTCGTCGCCGGCAGTGCGAACAGGGTGAGCAGCGAACAGATCACCACCCCGTAGGCCACGATGTTGGCGCGTCCCCAGCGATCGAGCAGGCCCGCCGCCACCGAGGCCGCGGCGCCGAAGGCCGCGCCGATGATGAAGATCCACACGAAATAGGCGAAGGAGAGGTGGAAGTAGGCGATCAGCTGATTTCCGACCGCGCCCGCCACGAAGAGCTGGTAGTACAGCACGATCGAGGTGATCACCACGAGCGTCAGATACCAGGAGCGGGCGGGGGTATCGGGATAGTGCGGTAGTTTTCGCCGCCACAATCCGGTGAGCAGGGTGGGAGCGGCTGCTGTCGAGGTCGAGCTCATGGTCGAGATGCCTTTCTGACCACGGCATCTCGTCGCGGGAGGATCTCTTGTGATTCCGCACGAGCACCGGGTGGGAAAAGGGTAGCGACCAATCGTGATCCACATCACTTTTCGCGCAACTCGATCGAACCGACCGATCTGATTGCGGGGCACATACCGACCGGTCGACGGTTGCCGAATATTCGCAGACCGGTTTGTGCAATCCTCGACCTATCAGCTTGTCTGAGGAGTTTGCTACCGTGGGCCCATGGTCGACTCCCCCATCCTGCAGGTGGACGCCGTAGATTTCGTGCGCAACCGCAATCCGATCCTGTCCGCGGTGTCGCTGACTGTGCGCGCCGGCGAGCATTGGGCGCTACTGGGCCCCAACGGCGCCGGCAAGACGACACTGCTGAAGATGCTCGGCGCCTTCGAACACCCCACGCACGGCAGCGTGCACGTCCTCGGCCATCGGCTGGGCCGGGTGGATATGCGCGAATTGCGCACGGCCATCGGCCATGTCGACCCGCGGCACGCTCCGCCCTACCCCCTCACCGCACACGAGGTGGTCCTGACCGGGCTGACCGGTACCGCCGATATCAAGCAGCGCTGGTCACCGACGCCCGAAGACGATGCCGAGGCGGATCGGCTCATCGAACTCATGGGGCTGACCCATCGCCGCGACGCCCGCTGGCCGACGCTGTCGCAAGGCGAGCGCGGACGCGCCCTCATCGCCCGGGCGCTGATCGCCGAGCCGCGCCTGCTCCTGCTCGACGAACCGGCCACCGGCCTGGACGTCGGCGGCAGGGAACAGCTCATCGACCGGATCGATCTGCTGCAGGCCACCCATCCCGAACTGGCGTCGGTCCTGGTCACCCATCACCTCGAGGAATTACCGCCGGGAACCACCCATGTGCTCCTGCTGCGCGCGGGACGCTGCGTGGCGAGCGGACCCGTGGACGAGGTGCTGACGAGCGGCAACATCAGCACCTGTTTCGACCATCCGATCCGGCTGACCCGCACCGACGACGGGCGTTGGCAGGTGCGGGCGGAGCGCAGCGTACGCACCTGAGCACGAATCTTGTCATTGACAAGATTCGTGGAACATGCGATGTTGGGCAGGCGTCAGCATTCCCTCGCCTCGTCGAAAGTTCTCTGCCATGCCCACCCTGCCCTGGGTCACCGTCGAGCGGCCCACCACCGATACCGTGCAGATCATGGCCTCGCGGCTCGAAGTCCGGTCACTGCGGCACGTGCCCGGCTTCCTTGCGACCTCGATCGTGCTGCGACGCCAGGCCCGCCGCTCCCCCGGCGCCCTCGGCATCGCCCTGAAGGCCGACCTCACCCGGCGCACGTTCTGGACCTTGTCGGCCTGGACCGATCAGGAGGCGATCGGCGCCTACGCCCGCACCGATCCGCATGCCTCGGCCATCGTGCGCGCCCGCGCGGTGATGCGCGAATCGACGTTCGTGTTCTGGTCCGTCCCCGCCGCCGAGCTGCCGATCGACTGGTCCGAGGCGCGACGTCGCATCGCGGAGGAACGCGAGAAGCGAAGCAGCACAACCGTTCTCTGAGACGACCGCCGACCGGCCGGATCAGTCGTCGACCGGGACCGATTCCGAACGCCTGGCCGGCTGCTCGTCCTCGGGTGGTTCCCGCAGCCGCGCCACCTCCAGGACCCGCGAGCGGGCCGCGAACCAGCCGACGATCAGCGCCGGGATCAGAATCACCAGACTCGCCACCGTCCAGGTGCCGACCGGGTGATCGAAGGCCATCAGCACCAGCATCGCGGCCAGGAAGACCAAGGTCGCGATGCCGGTGTACGGGGCGCCGAACATGCGGAACGCGGGACGTTCCAGCTCACCACGCCGCCAGCGCCGCCACAGCGCCAGCTGGCACAGCACGATCGTCGCCCAGGAGGACAGGATGCCCAGCGACGCGATGTTGAGCACGATCTCGAAGGCGCGCGCCGGCACGATGTAGTTGAGCCAGATACCGATCAGAGCGATCAGGCTCGTCAGCACGATGCCGCCGTAGGGCACACCGCGGCTGTTCATCCGGGCGGTGAATCGCGGGGCGCTGCCGTTGACCGCCATCGAGCGCAGGATGCGTCCGGTGGAGTACAGGCCGGCGTTGAGACTCGAGAACGCGGCGGTGAGCACGACCAGATTCATCACCGAACCGGCATGCGGGACACCCAATTTCGTGAAGAAGGTGACGAACGGGCTCTCGTCGGCGTGGTAGGCGGTGTAGGGCAGCAGCAGAGCCAGCAGGATCAGCGAGCCGACATAGAACACGGCGATACGCAGGATCACCGAGTTGATGGCGCGCGGCATGATCTGCTGCGGATTCTCGGTCTCGCCCGCGGCGGTGCCGACCATCTCCACCGCGGCGTAGGCGAACACCACTCCCGAGGCGACCGTGACCAGCGGCAGCACCCCGGTCGGGAACCAGCCACCGGACTGCGCGACCAACCCGAAACCCGTTGCGGCCCCGTCGACCCGGAATCGCCCGCCGAGGAAGACGACGCCGATGATCAGGAACGACACCAGCGCGACGACCTTGATCAGCGCCGCCCAGAACTCGAGTTCACCGAACCATTTGACCGAGACCAGATTCACGCTCAACACCAGGCACAACGCGATCAGCGCCAGCACCCACTGCGGGATCGCACCGAACGCGCCCCAGTAGTGCAGATAGGTGGCGATCGCGGTGGTGTCGACGATGCCCGTCATGGACCAGTTCAGGAAGTAGGTCCAGCCGGCGATGAAAGCCGCCTTCTCCCCGTAGAACTCGCGCGCGTAGGAGACGAACGACCCCGACGAAGGCCGGTGCAGTACCAGTTCGCCCAATGCCCGCAGGATGAAGAAGACGAAGACACCGCAGACGGCGTACACCAGGAACAGTCCCGGCCCCGCGTGCGCCAGCCTCCCGCCGGCGCCGAGGAACAGGCCGGTGCCGATGGCGCCGCCGATCGCGATCATCTGCAACTGCCGCGGCTTGAGGCTCTTGTGATAGCCGCTGTCCTCCGCGGACAGGTGCGTCTGTGCTGGTATCTCGCTCATCGGTGGGGTGATCCCTTGGTCGAGGTCGGGGCGGCTCGACGTTACCCGGTGTGGGAATGATGCCCGGCGTGGTGGGGCCGGTGCGCGTTAAAGTGCCTGCATGAGGCGCACGCGAGCGATTCTGGCCGGCGCGAGCGCCGCCCTGCTGCTGACCACCGGACTGCTCACGGGCTGCTCGTCCACCACCTCCGAGGCCGGCCGAAGCTGTGTCGAGGGCCCGGACGGCACCCCGATCACGGCGGCGGCGGGACCGGTGCCGAATGCGACGAATCTGGCCACCAACCCCGAGATCGCCACCGGATACCGCAGCGATATGACCCCGGTACGCACCCACACCTTCGCGGTCTCCACCGCGAACCCGCTGGCCACCCACGCCGCCTGCGAGGTCCTGGCCGACGGCGGCACCGCGGCCGACGCGCTGATCGCCGCGCAGACGGTACTGGGCCTGGTCGAACCGCAGGCCTCGGGCATCGGCGGTGGCGCATTCCTGCTCTATTACGACGCCGCGGCCGGATCGGTCGACGCCTACGACGGTCGCGAGGTCGCCCCCGCCGCCGCGACCGAGAACTATCTGCGCTGGGTCAGTGACACCGATCAGTCGATGCCGCAACCGAATACCCGCGCCAGCGGACGGTCGATCGGCGTGCCGGGCGTGCTGCGACTGCTCGAGGCGGCCCATCGCGACCACGGCAAGCAGTCCTGGCGCGACCTGTTCGGTCCCGCGATTTCGCTGGCGGACAACGGTTTCGACATCAGCGCCCGGATGGCGAGCCAGATCGCGCAGTCGGCCCCGGACCTGGCCCGGGACGCGAATGCCAAGCAGTACTTCCTGCAGCCGGACGGTTCCCCCAAACCGCGCGGATTCCACCTCGCCAATCCGGCCATGGCGAAGACGTTGAGTGCCATCGCCTCCGACGGCCCCGACGCCTTCTACACCGGAGCGGTCGCCCGCGACATCGTCGACGCCACCGCGACCACCAGCGGCGGCCGCACCCCGGGGCAGATCTCGCTGGACGATCTCGCGCGGTATCAGGCGAAGAAACGCACCGCCCTGTGCACCGACTACCGCAGCCACCGGATCTGCGGGATGCCCAATCCGTCCTCGGGCGGTATCACCGTCGCCGCGACCCTCGGGATTCTGGAGAATTTCGACCTCACCGGCCTGTCCCCGGACCGTCTCGACCGCAACGGCGGCGTCCCGAAAGCCGAAGCGGTGCATCTGATCTCGGAGGCGGAACGGCTCGCCTACGCCGACCGCGACAAGTACATCGCCGATCCCGATTTCGTTCCGCTGCCCGGCGGCTCACCCGCCGCGCTGGTGAACAAGGACTATCTGAAGCAGCGGGCCGCGCTCATCGACCCGAACCATTCCATGGGCACCGCGCAGCCGGGTGACTTCGGTCCGGTCCCGCTCGGCACCGGCGTGCAGCAACCCGAGCACGGCACCAGCCATATCTCCGTGGTGGACCGGTACGGCAACGCGGCGACCATGACCACCACCGTCGAATCGGCGTTCGGATCGTTCCATCTGGTCGACGGATTCGTCCTGAACAACCAGCTCACCGACTTCAGTGCCCAACCGGCCGATGCCGCCGGTGTGCCGCTGGCCAACCGGGTCCAGCCCGGGAAGCGGCCGCGCAGTTCGATGAGCCCCACCCTGGTCTTCGATCGGACGCCGGACGGGTCCCGCGGTCAACTGGTCGACGTCGCCGGGTCTCCCGGCGGTTCGGTCATCATCCAGTTCGTGGTGAAAGCCTTGGTGGGCCTGCTGGATTGGCACCTGGATCCGCAGCAGGCGGTCTCGCAGGTGGCCTTCGGCGCGGCGAACACGCCGGTGACCGGGGTGGGCGGGGAACATCCCGCGATCGACGCCACCGACAACGGCGCCCACGATCCGCTGGTGCAGAAACTGCGCGAGTTGGGGCATCAGGTCTCGGTCGACCCGCAGTCCAGCGGGCTCAGCGCCCTGCAGCGCGAGAGCGGCGGCTGGATCGGCGGAGCGGATCCCCGCCGGGAGGGCATCGTCCTCGGCGACGCCCGCTGACCGGTCAGTCCTGCTGCGCGGCGGTGTATTTCGCGCCGAGTTCGCGGAAGCGATCCATCGCCCGGGCGGCGTGATCCTTGTCGTTGACGCGGATCGCCAGCATCGGGACGTATTCGTCACCGGCCAATTCCAGTCGCGCCCAGGCCTTCTTGTCCGGAATCGCGACGCCGCGAATATCGGCCCAGCGGAACTCGTTGTCGCCCAGGATGTTGCGCACGACGACCCCCTGCGGTCCGACGCGCACCCGCGGCCGGGTCAGCAGCAGCACGGCACCGGCCAGCAACAATCCGAAGCAGATGATCGCCACCTGGTCGGCGCCGCGGAAGTTCACCCCGGTCGTCGAATGGCTCGACAACACCCCGGCCAGGATGAACAACACCGCGATCACGGCCGCCACGATGCGTGCGGTGCGCACCGCCCGGCGCGGACGTACCTCGAGATCCCACTGCGGCGCGTCCGCGGCCGGGGGCTGCGGACCGCGTTTGAACAGGTGCACGACCGGCGGCATCGGCTCAGGCTTCTCGGCGCAGGGCGCGCAGGGTCAGCGCGGCATCCAGGGCCGCCGCACTCGCCTGCTCACCCTTGTTCTCGGCCGAATCCGGCAGGCCCGCGCGGTCGAGGGCCTGCTCCTCGGTGTTCACCGTGAGTACCCCGTTGGTGACCGGCGTGCCCTCGTCCAGCGACACGCGCGTCAGCCCGGCCGTCACCGCATCGCAGACGTATTCGAAATGCGGTGTCCCCCCGCGGATCACGACACCCAGCGCCACGACCGCGTCGTGCGTGCGCGCCAGCGCCTGCGCGACCACCGGCAACTCCATCGCCCCGGCGCAGCGCACCACCGTGATCTGCTCGACGCCCGCTTCCCGGGCCACCCGCTCGGCATTGGCGAGCAACGTATCGCAGATGGTGGTGTGCCACCGCGAGGCGACGATGCCGACCCGCAGATCCTTCGCGTCCGCCAGCGCGAACTCCGGTACACCCGTACCGCTCATCGACCGATACCCCTTTTCACGAATTTCCGACTACTGCGCGGTCTCGCCGAGGTCCAGGTCGTCCAGGCCGACCAGGTCGTGGCCCATCCGGTCGCGCTTGGTACGCAGATACCGCAGATTCTCGGCATTGGCCCGCACCGGCATCGGCACCCGTTCGGTGATGCTCAAGCCGTAGCCGTCCAGGCCGACCCGCTTGGCCGGATTGTTGGTGAGCAGCCGCATCGACTTGATCCCGAGATCGACCAGGATCTGCGCCCCGGTGCCGTAGTCGCGGGCATCGGCGGGCAGGCCCAGTTCGATATTCGCGTCCACGGTGTCGTGCCCGGAATCCTGCAGCTGATAGGCCTGCAGTTTGTGCATCAGGCCGATGCCGCGCCCCTCGTGCCCGCGCATGTAGAGCACCACACCGCGTCCCTCGGCGGCGACCATCTCCATCGCGGCATCCAGCTGCGGCCCGCAATCGCAGCGCAGCGAGCCGAACACATCACCGGTGAGGCATTCCGAGTGCACACGCACCAGCACGTCGTCACCGGAGTCGACACTCAGATCGCCGCGCACCAGCGCCACATGTTCGACGTCGTCGTAGATGCTCTTGTAGCCGACGGCCTTGAATTCGCCGTACTTGGTGGGGATGCGCGCCTCGGCGATCCGCTCCACCTGCTTCTCGTGCTTGCGGCGCCACGCGATCATGTCGGCGATCGAGATCAGCGCGAGTTCGTGCTCGTCGGCGAAGATCCGCAGCTCTTCGGTGCGGGCCATATCGCCCTCGTTCTTCTGGCTGACGATCTCGCAGATCACACCGGCCGGGCTCAGGCCGGCCATCCGGGACAGATCCACGGCCGCCTCGGTGTGGCCCGGGCGCCGCAGCACCCCGCCGTCCTTGGCGCGCAACGGCACGACATGGCCGGGCCGGGTGAACTCGTCGGCGCGCGAGGCCGGATCGGCCAGCAGGCGCATGGTCGTCGCGCGGTCGGCGGCGGAGATGCCGGTGCTGATGCCCTCGCGCGCGTCCACCGACACCGTGTAGGCGGTGCCGTGCTTGTCCTGGTTCATCGAATACATCGGCGGCAGGCCCAGCCGATCGCAGTCCGCACCGGTCAACGGCACACAGATGTAGCCGGAGGTGTATCGGATCATGAAAGCCACCAGCTCGGGGGTCGCCTTCTCCGCGGCGAAGATGAGGTCGCCCTCGTTCTCCCGGCCCTCGTCGTCGACGACGACGACCGCCTTACCGGCGGCGATATCGGCGACTGCGCGCTCGATGGTGTCGAACCTGGTCACGTCTGCTGTGCTCCACTTCGGATTAGGTGCGACTCGAGCCTACTGGGTCGGGTCGCCGGTACGACGTCGCGGTTGCTCCGGTCAGCCACGCTGCTGGAGTCGCTCGACGTATTTGGCGATGACGTCGACCTCCAGGTTCACCGTGGTGCCGGCGGGCACGGCGCCGAGGGTGGTGAGTTCGCGGGTGGTGGGGATCAACGAGACCTCGAACCAGTCGCGGTGCCCGGGTTCGCCGGCCTCGTCGACGCCGAGGCCCGAGACGGTCAGCGAGATGCCGTCCACGGTGATCGACCCCTTCTCGACCACGTAGCGAGCCAGACTGTCGGGCAACGAGATCCGCACGACCTCCCAGTTGTCGGACGGGGTGCGCGACAGGATGACCCCGGTGCCGTCGACGTGGCCCTGCACGATGTGGCCGCCGAGCCGGCTGTTCACCGCCGCGGCGCGCTCCAGGTTCACCTTCGACCCGATGTCGAGTTTGCCGATGCCGGAGCGATTGAGCGTCTCCCCCATCACGTCGGTGGTGAAGCTGTCGCCGTCGACCACGTCGACCACGGTCAGGCAGACGCCGTTGACCGCGATGGAGTCGCCGTGACGGGCATCGGAGGTTACGGTCGCGCCGCGAATCGTGAGCCTGGCCGCGTCCGCGGACCGCTCGGCGGCGACGATCTCGCCCAGCTCCTCGACGATGCCTGTGAACATCCGTATCTCCTGTCAGCCCGGCGCCCACCGCGTCGGGGCGTCCGCTAGCGCAAACGGTGCCGGCGGCCCGGGGTATTCCCCGCGGGCCGCAGTGTCATCAGCGTAACGACGCGCTGTAGCAGAGCACATCCGGCCGTCCTACCGACCGGTCGTGGCCGGACATTCGAGACTTTCGGACCGGAAAAGCGCGCCGAACCGGGCGCCATACCGGAGACGCGCCGAGCGGGCCTATCGACTCCCCGCGCGACGGCCGTATCGCCGAATGCCGAAAAGGAATAGCGGGCCAATTTCAGGAATAGGGAATCGAATTGCGGTTTTCACCGGTCGAATATTTGGCTTCTACCGGCTCGGATAGCGACCGAATTCAATTTGTTACCCACGTGACTGCGAATTCAACCCCAACGCTTGCACCAGGGCGAATTCGGTAGCAATATTGTTATGCAGTTGATTCCAACGGTTCATTGGACAACAACCTCATGGGGGTGCGGCGTGACCACGGTGATCGATACGTCTCTCACGGATCGTTGCGAGCGGTATCGCCGCGTCTTTCATCTGCCCGCGTCGGTGGACGACGCATCGCGGCACATCGTGCTCGAGATCGGGCAGCAGTTCGGCGCGGTCACCATGCCGGCCGATGTGGGTGAGCGGGTCCTGCGCCAGCTCACCCAGTCCGGACTGGTCACTCCCGTGGTGCACCATCCGCGGGCGCGGCGCTGGACCTTCATCACCGGCCCGTCGTGCTCCGCCGGTGTCAGCACATCCGTTGCGGCCGAACTGTTCCGGCTGTACACGACGGTCGCGTGCACCGGCAGTCACGTGGTGCTGCCCTCCGCCGAGGACGAACGGACCGGCTATCGGATCTGGGTGCAGACTCCCGACCATCTCGAGGCGGTCGTCCCCATGGTCGCGGTCGTGGAGGCCGCCCGGCTCAGCGCCGCGCCGCCTGCTCCTCGATAACCTTCTCGCGCAAGGCTTCCACGGTCGCGGCCGGATCATCCGTTCCGTACACCGCGGAACCGGCGACGAAGCAGTCCACACCGGCCTCGGCGGCGGCTTCGATGGTGTCCATATTGATGCCGCCGTCGATTTCGACGACCAGACGCAATTCACCGCTGTCGACGAGCCGGCGGACCGCACGCGCCTTCTCCAGCACGTGCGGAATGAACGACTGACCGCCGAATCCGGGCTCGACACTCATCACCAGCAGCGTGTCGAAATCGCGCAGAATTTCCAGGTACGGCTCGATGGGAGTATTCGGTTTCACCGACAATCCGGCCTTGGCGCCGGCGGCGCGGATATCCCGGGCCACCCCGACCGGATCGTCGGTCGCTTCCGCGTGGAAGGTCACGTTGTAGGCACCGGCCTCCGCGTACGGGGGCGCCCAGCGGGCCGGATCCTCGATCATCAGATGGCAGTCCAGCGGGATGTCGGTGGTCTTCAGCAGACTCTGCACCACCGGCAGGCCGAGGGTCAGGTTCGGTACGAAGTGGTTGTCCATCACATCGACGTGCAGCCAGTCCGCTCCCTCGACGGCGCGCACCTCCTCCGCCAGACGAGCGAAATCAGCGGACAGGATGGACGGCGCGATCATCGGCGACGGCCGGTGAAAGTGGGAATTCGAGAGGGACACAGCGCGTGAGTGTACTGGGTCGATCACACCGGTTTTCGGCACTGTCGGCGATTGCGCGACGCGAAGTTGGGTAGCCTTCGTAGGGTGATCAACATGTCGGCTGAAGAGGGACTGCGCAGCACACCCGTCGAAATCGGAGTGGCGGCCACCGTGTCGCAACTGCCCATCGTGCGCGGATTGGCCGAAACACTGGTCCTGCTCAGCGATTTCACACTCGACGAGGTCGCCGACATCCGGCTGGCCGTCGACGAGGCGTGCTCGACACTGATCGAACTCGCCGTTCCGGGCAGCACGCTGCAGTGCCGCTTCACCGTCGGCGACAACGATCTCCTCGTCCGCGTGGCCGGGATCGCGGCCACCTCGAAACTGCCCGACCAGCGCAGCTTCGGCTGGCATGTGCTGCGGACGCTCACCGACGGCATCGACGTCGCGCAGGAACCCTTCGATTCGGCGATTTCCGGATACCCGACGGTGGTCGAATTTCGCCGGGTCCGGGGGAAGGCGTAGTGGCCGACGAGAACAACGTGTTCGAGGCCGAGGACGCCGAGAACACCGCGGGTACGGCCGCGAGCGGATCCCCTGACGACACCGGCGCCGAGGACGGCGAGGGCCGCGCGGACGGCGAGGCCACCCCGGACGACGAGGAGGACGGTGACGAGGTCGCCGAGGTCACCGGTTCGGTCTCCGGATACGACGATGTGAATCTGCTGTTCCAGGCACTGTCGGAGGCCGGTGACGACCGCCGCGCCGAACTGCGCGACGAGTTGATCAACCGCTGTATTCCGTTGGCGGACCACATCGCGCGCAAATTCAGCGGCCGCGGCGAACCGTTCGACGACCTGACGCAGGTGGCTCGGGTCGGGCTGGTCCACGCCGTCGACCGTTTCGACGTCTCGCGCGGCTCGAATTTCCTGTCCTTCGCGGTGCCCACCATCATGGGCGAGGTCCGGCGCTACTTCCGCGACAACACCTGGGCGATGCGAGTTCCCCGGCGGGTCAAGGAAACTCATCTGCGCATCGGTTCCGCGATCGACACGCTCTCGCAGTCGCTGGGCCGCTCCCCGACCGCCAAGGAAATCGCCGCCGAACTCGACATCCATCCCGACGAGGTGACCCAGGCCGTCATCGCGGGCAACGCGTACCAGCCCAGTTCCATCGACGCGGTGTCGGTGGGCCGCGACACCGAGGCCTCGCTGCTGGACACCCTCGGCGAGGAGGAGTCGCAGTTCGACCGGGTCGAGGAGTATGTGGCGATCCGGCCGCTGCTCGCGGGCCTGCCCGAACGGGAACGACGGATCCTCACCATGCGCTTCTTCGAATCGATGACGCAGACCCAGATCGCGCAGCGGATGGGGATATCGCAGATGCACGTCTCCCGCATTCTCGCGAAAACCCTTGCGCGGCTCAGGGAGCAGAGCGCCCGCGAGTGACGCGGTGCGCTACGCCGGATCGGGTGTAGCCGGTGTCGCGGCGCGCTGGGCGTGCACGATGGCGGACACGAGTTGCCCGGCCGGGCCGCCGAGTTTGCGCGGTGGACGCCACACCGCGCGCAGGGTGCGCCGCAGATCCAGGCCCGCGACGGTGACCGCGCGCAGTTCGCCACGCTCGAGCGGGTCGCCGACCGCCAGCGTGCTCAGCACCGCGGGCCCCACGCCGCCGAGCACGCTGGTGCGGATGGCCGCGGCGCTGCCGAGTTCCAGAAGTGGTTCGGCGCGCGGATATTCGGCCAGCGCGACGTCGAGGGTGCTGCGGGTGCCGGATCCGGGTTCGCGCACCACCAGCGGTGTCGCGGCCAGTTCGGCGACGGTGAGCGGTGCGCGGCGGCGTGCCCAGGGATGCCCGGGATCGACCACGACGAGCAGTCGATCGTGCGCGACGGTCACATGCGGCAACCCGTCGGGCACGTCCGGCGATTCGACGAATCCCAGATCGCATTCCCCCGCCACCAGCCGGTCGCACACCTGGCGCGAATTGTGGACCTGCAGATGGACTTTCACATCCGGATGACCGCGGCGGAACGTGCCGAGCCACCCCGGTAGCAGACATTCCGCGACCGTCATGCTGGCGGCGATGGTGAGTTCGGCCTCCTGATCGGTACGCAGTGCGGCGGCGGCGTCGAGTAGCCGGTCCAGATCCGCCAGCACCTCGCGCGCCCAGTGCACGACGACGGTTCCCGCGGGGGTCAGCGTGGACCCGCGCGGTGAGCGGCGCAGCAGGGCCAAGCCCAGCCGATGCTCCCACTGGCGCACCGCACGGCTGGCGTTCGGCTGCGCCATGCCGATCGAGCGTGCGGCCGCGCCGAGACTGCCGTGGTCGTCGATGGCGACCAGCAGCTCGAGGAAACCCAGGTCGGGGCGCACGTCGGCCATACCGCAATCATATGCGTTGAGCCCGATACATATCACGGGGATATGAGTGCGATGCCGTTTCGGCCGCTACCGGACCGCACCGATTCACGAGACCGTTGTCGTCATGACAAGTCTGGATTCCTCGCGAGCGGCCGAGAGCGCCGACGACGTGCCCGGCACCACCGAGCCGGGCGCGGCCGACCGCACCGGTGATACCGACAAGCTCGCGGCCGGTTCGCAGCGATTCGAATCCTCCCGCACGCATTCCTCGGCCGGCACGCTCCGACGGTCGCGAGCCCGGCTCGGGCGACGCGGAGTCGGTGCCGGGCGCTCGGGGGCCGCCGGCGGGGCGGATATCGTCCCCGGGTTGACCCTGACGGTCGCGATCACCGCGCTCGTGCTGGGTATCGCCCAGTTCACGCCCACGGTCAGCCCGCTGCTGCTGGCGATCGTCGTCGGGGCGGTGCTCGCCAATTGCGTGCCGTTGCCGCAGCGAGTGCAGCCGGGGCTGCAGTTCTCGGCGAAGCGGCTGCTGCGCGTCGGCGTCGCGCTGCTCGGCCTGCAACTGACATTCGCCGACATTCTCGGGCTCGGGCCCGCCGTGATCGCGGTGGTCGTGGCGATCGTCGCCCTCGGCATCGGCGGCACGATGGTCATGGGCCGGCTGCTGGGATTGAGCTGGACGCAGCGACTGCTGATCGCATGCGGATTCTCCATCTGCGGTGCGGCCGCCGCGGCGGCGGTGGACGGCGTGGTCGACGCCGAAGACGAGGAAGTACTGACCGCGATCGCGCTCGTGGTCGTGTTCGGCACGATCATGATCGGCGTGCTGCCCCTGCTGTCGGGCGCTCTGGGCCTCGACGATCGCACCGCCGGGATCTGGGCCGGTGGGTCCGTGCACGAGGTGGCTCAGGTCGTCGCGACCGGCGGCGCGATCGGAGGCGCCGCGCTGACCGTCGCGGTCGTGGTGAAACTGGCGCGGGTGGTGTTGCTGGCACCGGTGCTGGCGGTGATCGGCTGGCAGGTCCGGCGGCGCGAGGACACCGCGCCCGGCACCCGCAGGCCGCCCCTGATCCCGCTGTTCGTCGTCGCCTTCCTGGCCTGCGCCGCACTGCGCACCACCGGACTCCTGCCCGAATCGGTGCTCGGCATGGCCAAACTGCTCCAGACCGCGCTGCTCACCGCCGCCATGTTCGCCCTGGGCGCGGGCGTCCGCCTGGCCGCCCTGCGCCGCGTCGGGCCGCGCCCGCTGATCCTGGCGTTCCTGTCGACCGTGTGGGTGGCCGGCATCGCCCTCATCGGTGCGGTTCTGGCCGGCTGAGCGATGTCAGAGCGGTTTGCGCAGAGCGGCCATGAACATGGCGTCGGTGCCGTGCCGGTGGGGCCACAGTTGGGCGGCGGGACCGTCACCGGTGTCGGTGACTCCCGGCAGCAACGCGTGGGTGTCGAGTTGTTCGGCGTCGCGGCGGCGGACGAAATCGGAGACGACCGAGACGGTTTCGGCCAGGTGCGGGGAACAGGTGGAGTACACCACCACACCGCCCGGGCGCAGCAGATCCCATGCGGCGGTGAGCAATTGGCTCTGCAGCGTGGTCAGGTCACGCACATCGGCCGGGGTGCGCCGCCACCTCGCCTCCGGGCGTCTGCGCAGCGCGCCCAGCCCGGTGCACGGCGCGTCGACCAGGATGCGGTCGTAGCCGGGTTCCAGCCCGGAGTCGCGACCGTCGACCACATGGACGGTGACCGGGAGGCCGCGCGTCGCCTTGCGCACCAGATCGGCCCGGTGTTCGGCGGGTTCGACGGCGTCGACCCGATACCGATCGATATCGGCCAGGGCGCCGAGCAGCGCGGTCTTACCGCCCGGGCCGGCGCACAGATCGAGCCAGCGCCCGCCGTCCTCGCCCAGCAGCGGCGCTCGGGTCAGCGACAACGCGACGAGCTGGCTGCCCTCGTCCTGCACCGCGGCCATTCCCTCGCGCACCGCTTCCAGCTGCCCCGGATCGCCGCTGTCCAGATACACCGCATACGGTGACCAGCGGCCCTCCTCACCACCACTGACCAGGGCCAATTCCTCGGCGGTGATATCGCCGGGCCGCGCCACCAGATGCACGATCGGGCGTTCGTCGTCGGCGGCGAGCAGATCGCGCAGCTCCCCCGCCCGCGCACCGAGCGCGTCGGCGAAGGCCTGCGCGATCCAGACCGGATGCCCGAATTCGAATGCCATGCGGCCGATCGGATCCGCGGGCGCCAGATCCTCGACCCACTGCTCCGGTGCGCGGGCCGCGGCCCGGCGCAGCACCGCGTTCACGAAACCGGCTTTGCCGCTGCCGGATTCGGTGCGCACCAGATCGACCGACGTATCCACCGCGGCGTGTGATCCCACTCGGGTCCGCAGCAGTTGATAGACGCCCAAGCGCAGGACATCGAGCAGCGGGCCGTCGATCTCCGCGATCGGACGTCCCGCGCATTCGGCGATCACCGCATCGAGGACGCCCATCGCGCGGCAGGAGCCGTAGGCGAGTTCGGTCGCGAACGCCGCGTCGCGCCCGGACAATCCGTATTCGCGCAACAGGACAGGTAACACGAGGTTCGCGTACGCGTCGCGCTCACGCACCGCTCGCAACACATCGCGGGCGACCAGCCTTGGAGCGTCACCTACCACACCGCGTCGTCCCTGAATCCGGTCTGCGGAGCGACCGGCCCGGCGCACATCACCGTCCGCCCGACGGGAATCCGCGCCGCGCGGCGAATCGTCGCCGCGGGAATCCCGACGCGGCCCGCGCCGCGGGTCGGCACCCCGCGACGGTTTTCCGGTGCCCTCGCGCCGCGCAGAACCCGCGCCTGCCGCAGGTCGCGACGACTTCTGCTGCCCCACGGCAGGTTTCCCAGCCGACCCAGGGCCATCGGAGGCTCGTTTCGAGGTGTCATCGCCGGGTGCGGCATCGTGGCCTCGTCCCGATCCGGCGTCGGCGCGCCCGGCACTGCGAGCACCACTCTCGCCGGAGCGTCGCGCCCGGTCCTGCGACGAATCGAGCCCCGCGCGCCGACGGGCCCGAGTGGCATCACCGTCCCGGCCGCCCGAACCCGGCTTCGCGTCGCCGCGATGCCGAGATCCGTTGTCCGCCCGGCCTTTTCCACGGCCCGTATCGCTCGTTTTCCGGCCGTCGCGGTCGGGTCGTTCGCCTTCTCGACGTGGGCCGGTCACTCGACCACCGCACCGGGCTGCAGGCGGGCGCCGCGGGCCCAGTCCAGGGCGGCCATCATCCGTTTGCCCTGGGGTTGCACCTGATCCAAGCGCACGGCCGTGGTGGCGGTGCCGATGTAGACGCCGGATTTGCGCACCTCGATCACCCGCTCGGGCAGCTGGTCCTCGACCAGTTCGACCGGCCCGAGTTTCAGTCGCTTACCGTCGATCTGGGTCCACGCGCCCGGCGCCGGAGTGACGGCGCGAATCCGGCGGCCGACCGCCAGCGCCGGTTGATCCCAGCGGATGTGGCCCTCGTCGGCCTCTACCTTGGGCGCATAGGAAATGCCCTCACCGGATTGCGGCACGGCCTGTACGGTGCCGTCCTCGATGCCGTCGAGGGTGGATTCGAGCAGCTGCGCACCGGAGATCGACAGCCGCTCCAACAGGGATCCGGCGGTGTCGGTGATGCCGATGCGTTCGGTGACCACGCCGTAGACCGGCCCCGTGTCCAAGCCCTCCTCGATACGGAAGGTCGAGGCGCCGGTGATTTCGTCGCCGGCCAGGACCGCCGCCTGCACCGGCGCCGCGCCGCGCCACGCGGGCAGCAGCGAGAAATGCAGATTGACCCAGCCGTGCCGCGGGATGTCGAGCACCACCCGCGGCAGCAGCGCGCCGTA
>NZ_BAFW01000146.1 GCF_000308535.1 Nocardia cerradoensis NBRC 101014
GACGGACGCACCGATGTTCGGGCCGCGGTATCGCCGCACCGCCGGGGTCGCGCTGTCGGTGACCGCGGCGGTGGTCGCCACCGCCGCGGTCACCTGGAGTGCGGTCGTGCAGACTCATCCGCCGCGTGCGGTGGGCGACCTCGACCCGGTGCAGTATCCCGGCGCCGAGGCACTGGTCGGCGGCGCGTCGGTCCCGCAGGCGCGCATGCGGCCCACGCTGTACGAGGCGCCGGCCGAACTGCCCAGCCCGACCGTCGACGGCTGTATCGCCGACTGGGATCACCGCGAGGTCGTCACCTGTACCTACGGGCCGGCCGACGCCCCGCACACGCTCGCGGTGGTCGGCAACTCCCATGCCGAGCACTGGATGCCGGCGCTGCAGCAGCTGGCGGCGCAGCACAATTTCAAGATCCTGGTGCATCTGAAGATGGGCTGCCCGCTCACCCTCGATCAGAACGCGATGTACAAGGGCGAACCGAATCCCGATTGCCGCGACTGGTCACACGATGTGATCGATCTGCTGGGCAACGAGCGGCCCGAATGGGTGTTCACCACCGGCACCCGTCCGGTCGACGCGGGCGGCGACGAAACCCCGGCCGACTACCAGGATGTGTGGAAAGCCCTGTCCGACAAGGGCATCCGGGTGATCGCGGTCCGCGACACCCCGTGGCTGCGCCGCGACGGTGTGCGCTATCGCGCGATCGACTGCCTGGCCCGCCACGGCGATCGGATCAGCTGCGGCATGCACCGCGCCGATGCGCTCTCACCGGTCAACCCGGCCCTCGACGCATCCGCCGCCTTCCCGAACGTCTTTCCGATCGACCTCACCGACGCCGTGTGCGAACGCGACGTCTGCCCGGTGGAGGTCGGCAACATCCTCGTCTATCACGACGAACATCACTTCACCGCGAGCTACGCGCGTTCGCTGGCCCCCGAACTCGGCCGGCAGCTGAGCCCGCTGCTGGGTTGGTGGTGATCAGCGACGCCAGCGCCGGACGCTCGGCCGCCGACACCGGAGTCGTCACCCGCCGCCATCCCGTCGCGCCGGGCCGGAACTGAGTCAGCCCCACCCCCGAATCGGCGATGTCGAGGCGCGCGAGCAGTGTCGCGATGATCTGACGGCTCATCACGGCCAGTTCGTGGGTGGGCCGATTGCGGTGGATGCGGACGCCCAGGTCGACCTCGCCGATCGCGGCGCGCCCGTAGCGGTGCAGGGTGTCGAGCAGGATGCCGATCTCGACGCCGTAGCCGGGCGCGAACGGAATCTCGGTGAGCAGGGCGCGGGTGGCGGCGTATTCACCGCCGAGCGGCTGCCGCACATCGGCCAGCTCGGGGGCGAGCGCGGTCAGCAGCGGCCGGGCCACCAGCTGGGTCACCCGCCCGCCGCCGTCGGTATCGCCGTGCGGATCGTCGCCGAGCGGGCGCCGATAGAACCCTTTCACCAGCTGAATGCGCGGGTCACGCAGCAACGGTGCCACCAGCGCGGGCACGAAGCCCGGGTCCGGATCGTGCAGGTCGGAGTCGATGAACACGACGATATCGCCGGTCGTCACCGCCAGCGACCGCCACAGCACCTCCCCCTTGCCCGCCCGCACCGGCACCCCGGGCAGCGCCTGCTCGCGGGTGAACACCGCGCTCGCACCGGCGGCACGGGCGCGGGCGATCGTGTCGTCGGTCGAGCCGGAGTCGACGACGACCAGTTCGTCGACGAGTCCGCCGACCAGATCCCGTATCGAATCGATCACGCCCGCGATGGTGTCGCGTTCGTTCAGGGCCGGGATCACGACCGAGACGGTCCGGTCGCCTTTGGCCCGGATCAGGTCGGTCGTGCCGACATCGTCTGCGGGACAGGCTGATTCGGCGGGTGCGGCATACGTCATCGATATCTCCTCAGATACCCGGGTCCAGAATGTCGGTCGTCAGCTCCGGCCACAGCCGCGCCCAGGTGTCGCGTGGCCCGGCGCACCGCCAGATGGTCACGTGGGCATCGATACCGGGGAACCCACGCGGATCGTCGAGCCGGACGACGGGTTCGACGGTGGAAAACGTTCGGCGCAAGCGTGTTTCGGCGGTGTCGGTGTCGACGTAGATGATCGTGGTGGTGCCGGGCGGCGGGCGGCCGAACTCCGCGAAACCGCGATCGGGACTGTAGACCGGCGGCAGACCGGGCAGCCCGAAACGAGCCAGTGCCGCCGCCTGCCAATAGGTCCGGGTCAGTATCGCGGTCCGCGCGTGATCCGGACCGGATCGTTCGGCGGCCAGCGACACCCCGGCGACGAGCGCGTCCCAGCCGGTGGTGCCCGAAACCCGCATGCGCGTGGACAATTCGGCCCTCGTGCCGACCGGTCGCGCCGGGCTGCCCGACGGCAACAGCAGCACCACCCCCAGCGCGATGACGATCGACATCGTCGCGGCGGTGCAGGCCGCGACTCGCGACCATCGCGCGGGCAACCGCTCCACCAGAACGCAGGCGCCCGCCGCGAACAGCACCGGCAGCAGCCCGGCGAGGTAGTAGGGGCGCCCGCCGGTGACGGCCACGAACACCACCATGACGCAGACGGCGACGGCCAGGAAGCGGTGATCGCGCAACCGGCGACCCGCGAACCCCCGAGCGGCACAGCCGATCAGCACCACCCCCAGCACGCCGGCCATGGTCACCAACTGCACCGGCAAGCCGGCCGTCCCGCCGGTCGCCGCCCGCTGTTCGTCGCGGATCACCGCCCCCATGGCCAGCTGTGGCCACCCGTGGCGCGCTTGCCACAGCAGCGCGGGCGCCGCCGACACCGCCGCGATCCCGGCGGCGGCCCACAGCGTGGGCCGGCGCACGATCTCCCGCGGCCCGCAGCAGGCGATGCCGACGGCGAAGGCGCCCACGACCACGGGCAGCAGCAGTTTCACCTGCAGATCGATCGCCGCGACCACCCCCGCGATCAGCAGCAACCGGTCCGCTCGGGTCCGCACCCAGCGTGCCGACAACCAGGCCAGGACGGCGACGGCCGTACTGTCGAGGGCGAAGGTCGACAGCGAGGCGGTCTGGGTGACCACATAGGGACAGCAGGCATATCCGACCGCGGCCAGGATCCGCGCGGCGCGGCCGCCGCCGAACTCCCGCGCCAGCGCCGCGGTCACGACGATCGCCACCACCCCGGCCAGGATGGCCGGCAGCCGCAGCACGGTCAGGGAGTCGGGCGCGACAGCGTGCGCGGCGCGGGCGAGCAGCGGAATCAGCGGTCCCTGATCGACATATCCGGCGGCCGGGTGATATCCGGCGGCGACGAAGTACAGCTCGTCGCCGAACCAGTCGTACCGCGCGGACCGTATCGTGAGGACCGCCGCGGTGAGCGTCGCGATCACACCCACCCAGACTACGGTCCCGTGCCGCGAGACGCGTTCCAGCACAGGGCCTTTCAGCACCGCTCGCGCACATGGTGCCGGCGGGGGCGACCAGCTCGCCGCGACCGAGTCCCGATGTTGTCTCGCGGCCTTCGCGGACGACTCCCGGGAGCGGATATCCACAGCGGGTTGCCGGTCCTGCCGTGCCGGTGGAGGCGGAGCCGACGTCGCGGCATCATCGCCGACATGCCCTTCGGCCGAGAGGTTTTCGGCTGTGGCGGCGCGGACCGACTCGCCCCGCTTCCGGCCGGGGATCGCTTCCCGGTCCCCCGACTGCGACGCCCGGGTGCCGCGCCCGGACATTCCACTCACCCGCATCTCGCCGGTCGGTGACCCGGTGCGATCCGCCGCGTCACAGTAATGCGGCATCGACCCGTTCGGTGCCGGTCAGTGCGATGTCGCGGCACAGCTTCGTCAGTGTCGACAGATACTGCGCCACCGCCTCGTGCGCCCGCGGCGTATCCGGGAACACCATGCTCAACTGGGTGATGTCGGGGAAGCGGTTGATCCACAGGTAGACCTCGCTGGAACTGGCCCGGTTGCCGTACAGCCCGCCGTTGATGCGGTCGAACATCTCCGCGCCCGCCATCCGCCGCACATCGACGTAGGAGACCATCGGCGCCGAGAATCCGAGCCGGGTGTGGATGCGCGGATCGTCGGCGGCCAGTTCCAGCACCCGGTGCACGCACACCTGCGCCAGCTCCTTCGCCGCATCGGCCTGGGCCTGGGCGCGGCCCACCAGGGAGGTGAACGTCTCGTCCGGGCGCACCGCCACCGCGACCGGCACCAGACTCGTATACCAGCCGATCGCCCCCTGCTCCCCCGGGGTCGAGCGCGTGTTGACCGGCGTGAACACGAAATACTTGTCCCTGCCGGTCAATTCATGTTCGGTCAGCGCGATCGCGGCGAACACGCCGCCGAGGAACTTCCCGCCGAAGTCCTGGCACACCTGCTCGAACCGCAGCGCCTCCGCCTCCTCGAACAGCGGCACGGTGATCTGCGCGCCGCGGGTGAACCCGCTCGCGCCCGGCGCCACGCCGAGGTCCATCGGGAACGACGGCACCGCGCCGTCGTGGCGGATCAGCAACTCCAGCCAGCGCTGCACCGGCGCGGAGTCGGTGGTGAGCTCGGCGTTGTAGCTCAGTTCCCGTTCGCAGTAGGCGAGATGACCGTCGACCGGTTCGATGGGGACCTGGCCGCCGGACAGTTCGTTGCCGTAGAGCAGCAGCAGATCCACACACGACAGCGCCTGTCCCACACCGTCGGTGTGCAGGTGGTCCACGGCCGCGTAGACGGTGAACGAGTCACCGCGATCGATGACGCCGAAACCGAAACAGTCCCAATCGAATACGTCGCGCGCATGCCGCTGCACATGGTCGCGGACGGCATCGCTGTCGGTGATCTCGCCGTAGTCGCGGGGCTCGAACTCGATATCGCCCGGGTCGGCGACGTGGCGCGCGATGCGCTCGCCGGGTTCGCAGGAGAACCAGCTCCAGAACGTGTCGTGGCGGCGGGCGAACGCGGTGATCGTCCGGGTCATGGCATCGCGGTCCAGGGCGCTGGGAAAGTCGAAGGCGATCATGCACAGCCGGGAGGCGCGAGATCCGCTGCCGCGCTGGCGATACGCCGCGCGCAGATATTCGCGCTGCTGGTACGACGGGCCGACCGGATGCTCCGGGGCGGCCAGAACCGCCGCACGCGACTGCGCAGTGGGTGCCCAGGCGATGAGTCTGCCGGGCTGCGGATGCCAATCGTCGAAGAAGCCGAAACCGACCATGGAAACCCTCGTTTCGTCCAGATGTGACGACCCGCCGGCGCCGGCCGCGCCGCCGAATCACGCGGACCGAGTCAACGGCACCCGCGCCCATCCGCCAACCGTCGCCGTGGAAGTTTGTGACCTTCCCCAGATCCGGTCGAGCCCGATAGGCCGCCGGTCCCAACAGTCGGCGGAACACCTTGCGGCCGTGCCCTTCGCGGGCCTACGTTGACCGCCGTCCAGACCCGCCGGAACGAGAGAGGTAGGCGGATGATTCGCCGCTCACTGCCCACCGCCCTGCTGGCGTCGGTGCTGACCGCGGCGCTGTGCGCGACACCCGCGGTGGCCGACGACCCGCCGCCTGCCCCGGTCAGCATCGCCGCGCTCACCGCCGCCGCCGAACCCGCCGCCGACGGCGCCCACCTGCTCGGCGTCGAGCAGGAATCCGACGGCATGCTGGATCTGCGCGTGCACTCCGCGGCGATGAATCGCGAGATCGAGGTGAAAGTCCTTCGGGCGCCGGACGGTTCGGCCCCGGCGCCGGTGCTGTATCTGCTCAACGGCGCCAGCGGCGGTTCGGAGGCCAGCAGCTGGCCCGAACAGACCGATATCGTCGACTTCTTCCGCGGCAAACAGGTCACGGTGGTGACGCCGATGGGCGGCAACGGCAGCTATTTCGCCGATTGGCGCGCCGACGATCCCGTGCTCGGGCGGCAGAAGTGGTCGAGTTTCCTCACCGCGGAGCTGCCGCCGATCATCGATTCGGCCTTTCACGGCTCCGGCGCGAACGCGGTGGCCGGCATCTCCATGGCCGGCACCTCCGTGTTTCAGCTGGCCCTGGCCGCGCCCCAGCTGTACCGGGCGGTCGGCTCCTACAGCGGCTGCGCGCGCACCAGCGATCCGCTGGGGCAGGCGTTCGTCGACGGTGTGGTGCTGCGGTGGCGCGGTGATCCGCTGAATCTGTGGGGTGCGCCCGACGATCCGCTGTGGGCGGCCCACGATCCGTACGTCAACGCCGACCGGCTGCGCGGGCTGGCGATCTACGTCTCGACCGGCAGCGGAATTCCCGGTCCCTTCGACAATCCGGACGGGCCCGGAATCCACGGCAACACCCGCAAACTCATCGAGCAGCTGGTCTACGGCGGCGTGCTCGAGGCCGCCACCCACAATTGCTCGATCGCGCTGCGGGACCGGCTGACGCGGTTGAACATTCCCGCGACCTTCGACCTGCGCGCGAACGGGACCCACTCCTGGGGCTATTGGCAGGAGGATCTGCACCGCTCCTGGCCGATGTTCGAGCAGGCCCTGAACCGCTAATCCGCCGCCGCGATTCTCCGTGCGGCGGAGACGGTTTCGCGCACGTACTCGGCGCGCTCGACCGCGCCGACGGCGGCACTGAGCGGGCCGATCTGAACCTCCATCGCCACCCGCTCACCGTCGAAGACCGGGACCGTGAGATAGCTGATCGGCAGTGCGCGATCGCTGTCGAGATCGGCCCAGCTGTGCGCCGTGCCACCGATCGTGGCCAGCAGCGCCAGGACCCGCTCCCGCAACGCCTTGTCGGCGGGCCGGTCGGACAGATGATCGACCACCTCGGCCAGCACCCGCAGCGTCGGCAGGCTGGCCGCGTCCAGGCCCCACGCGCAATACCCCAGGGCGCGAACGGTTTCCAGCACCTGTTCGAATTCGGCCCGGCGCTCGGGCGGCGCTTGCTGCAACCACGCGCGCTGTGCGGGCAGCCCGGCATGGGCCAGGACGGCCGCGCCTGCCGGTGGGCGCAACGGTATCCGGGTGCCGGCCTCGATTCCGGCCGGGATCAGCCCGGGCCCACCGGCCACCGCGACGAAGATCACTTCACTACCGGCGATGGAGGTGAGCGCGGCGCCGCAGCCCACCCGTTCGGCCAGCCGGCGCAGTTCGGCCTCCACCCGATCGTGATCGCGCAGGCGGTCCCGTAACCTTCCGCCCAGCACGAGCAACGCGGGACCGGGTTCGTAGCCGAGGTCGGGAAGCCGCCGCACCCAACCGGTTTCCTCCAGGGTGCCCAGGATCGCACCCATGGTGGAGCGACTCAATCCCAGCGTGTCGGCGATCTCCGCCGAGGTCAGCGCGCCGTCGTGCGCGGCGAGCAGTTCCACCACCGACACCACCCGCCGGGTCGGGGGCGAGCTTTCGGCCCGCCCGGTGTTGCCAGTCGGCACGGGGTCTCCTAACCTGTCGCGATACGAATAATTGAATCATTCGATACGAATAATCATATCGAGGAGTGCTTGTGCGACGTAAGGGCTTCACCGAGGGCGCGATCACCTCGATCGCTGCCGCCGCGGCCGCGATACTGACCATCGGCGTGGGAACCGCGAGCGCCGCGTTCGGCCCACCCCCTCCGGTCGATCCGTATCTCGGGCCGGTCGGCACCGCCACCATGCACGGCGACGCGGAATCCTCCGACAGCACTCCGCTGCCGGGCGTCGGCACCGGCGCGGTGAACGCGCAGTTCCGGGAACTGGCCGCCGCGTGCCCGACCATTCTGCAGGGCGCCGACGGCATGCCACAGGCGTTGTGCACCACCGTCACCGACCGTTCGCCCAAGATATTCCTACTCGACCCGAACAGCGGTCAGCCGCTCACATCGCTGTCACTGCCCAAGGGCGGTCTGCTCGGCGGGGTCTACGCCTATCTGGACAATGCCGATCACTTGGTCATGGTCGACGGTGACGACAATCTGGTGCGGGTCGCGCATACGAAGGAGGGCAACGGCTGGAAGCTGGCCATCGCGTCCTCGACTCCCCTCGGCGCCGCGGTGACCGGTCACTGCGGCGGGAACGGCTGCGACAGCGTCGCCTCGCTGATGCCCGATCGCGACGGCCGGGTGTGGTTCGCCACCGCCGACGGCGCGGTGGGTGCCGTCGATCCGAAAACCGGTGCCGCGCAGTCGATCACGCTACCCGGGGAACACGTCGACAACAGCATCTCGACCGCCCCGGAGGGCACCGCGGTCACCACCGATCACGCCACCTACCTGTTCACCGCGGACGCCTCGGGCGCTCCGCACCAGGTGTGGCGCCAGCCCTACGATCGCGGCCCGGCACGCAAACCCGGGCAGCTCAGCTGGGGCAGCGGGGCCAGTCCGACCTTCTTCGGCCCGCGCGACGGTACCGATTATCTGGCCATCACCGACAATGCGGTGCCGCAGGAGAATCTGCTCGTCTACGACACCCGCACCGGCCGCCCGGTCTGCTCGGTGCCCGCGGTGGACGGCAACGAGAACTCGCCGATCGGCTCGGGTAACAGCGTCTTCGTGGCGAGCACCTACGGCTATCCGTATCCGGCACTGCCGGACAACGCCGGTCCGAGCGAGCCGGACAAAGCCGACTTCACCGGCGGCATGGTCCGCATCGATGTGAACGCCGACGGTAGCGGCTGCACCCGGAAGTGGACCAGCGATGTGAAATCCGCCGCGGTCCCCCGGCTTTCACTGGCGGACGGCAAGATCTACACGGTCGCCCGCAAGAATCGGATCGCCGGCATCGATACCGGCAGCGCCGGAGCGGTGGTCGACACCTATCACCTCGTCGTGATCGACGCGGAAACCGGCACGGAGAATTCCAGCCGGTTGATCGGCACCAGCACCGTGCACGACACCCTGCAGATGGTCGGCACGATCGCGCCGGGCCGCGTGCAGTACCAGGGCACCACGACCGGACTGTTCCGGATCACACCGAGCTGAACGACGCTTCGACTGCCACGGGGGCGAGACCGCTACGGTCTCGCCCCCGTGTTTTTCGGATCGCTCGGAGATTGCTACTGTCGACGACGGATACGTACGAACTTCTACTAAATGCGTACGTACATAGTCGAATGGCCGCGACGATGTCCGGAATCCGCTCGGCCCATTCGGTTCTCACGTTAAAGGCTTATTACGCAGCTGTATCCGCTTGGTTAGCAACATTTCTCAACCGTAAACGTTTTCGCGTCGTACCTTTACACGGGTTCGGTACTCGTTAATCTCGGTTCGCGCGGTCCGGATAATCCGGATTTCGCACCGGCAGCGGATAATTCGGCAATTCTCCCTCTGGAATTCCCGATCGCTCGCCGCCTTATCCGATCGACCACGATGAGGATCCGATGAACAAGACCACCCGTTTGGTCTCCGGCGCGACCATAGCTCTGATGGTGACCGGTGCCGTAGCCACCACCGCCACCACGGCGAACGCCGCCACCGGCACGCCCGCGGCCCCCGCCGCCGGCGCACCGATCGCCGCCGACCCGTTCACACTGACGACCGAAATCCTTCCGGGCGTGCGCTACACCAGCAACACGCAGGACGGCTCGGTCAGCATTCAGACCGGCCTGGGCTCGCTCACCACGGTGGGCACCCAGTTCCAGGTCAAGGACGGCAGCGGCGCGCTCGTCGCCGGTACCGCCCTGGCCACCTCGCCCAAGGCCGAACAGGCCGCCACCGCACCCGCCTCGCTGCCGGAGACCCAGCAGGCGGCCGCTCAGCAGCCGGCGCCCCAGCCGGCCGCCGTCGAACAACCGGTCACCTCCGCCCAGCCGATCTACACCCAGGACGAGTTCAACTCCGCCCTGAGCGTGGCCGCCACCCAGTTCGGGCTGGCGACCGGTATCGGCAGCCTCGCCGGCGGCGCGGTGGGCGGCATCACCGGTTGCGTGCTCGGCGCGACGATCGGCTTCGCCCTGGTGCCGGAGTTCTTCCTCGGCAGCGGCGCGGCCGGCTGCCTGGTCGGCGCCGGACTCGGTGCCACCGTCGGACCGCTGATCGGCGCCGCCATCCTCGGCGTGCCGGTCGGTATCGCGAGCGCGGTGCAGATGTACAACACCCTCAACGCACCTGCTCCGGCCGCTTCCTGAAATCGGCTCTCCCACCCCTGTGGCCCCGTCGTTGCGGCGGGGCCACAGCCGTTCCCGGGGGCCGGGAATGGGTACTATCCCGGTACGTAGTCGATGGTGGAGAGGTGCGATGGCACATCGTTTCGGGGATCTGGAGGCGGTGGTGATGGACCGCATCTGGTCCGCTCCCGACACCATCACCGTGCGGACCGTGTTCGAGGATCTGCTGCGCAGCCGGGAAATCGCCTACACCACGGTCATGACCACCATGGACAATCTGCACCGCAAGGGCTGGCTGGAACGCGAACGCGAGGGCAAGGCCTATCGCTATCGAGCGCGCCTGAGCCGCGAACAGTACAGCGCCCAGCTGATGCGCGAGGCGCTCGGCGGCGGCCGCTCCGATCTGGTCCTCGCTCACTTCGTCGAGCAGATCTCCGACGACGACACCGCCGCCCTGCGCAAGGTGCTGCGCCGCGCGAAATCCCGCAATACCCACACCGAGCAGCCGGGCACCGAGGTCGCCGAGTGACCCTCGCGCTGTGCCTGCTGGGTTATTCGGCACTGGTCTGCGTTCTCGGCCCACCGATCCTGACCCGGCTCACCGCGCACGGCAGCGTCCCCGCGCTCGGGGTGCTGGCCTGGCTCACCGCGATCGCCGCCGTCCTCGGCGCGTGGGCGGCCGCGGCGGTGGCTCTGGCCGTGCAGGTCGCCCACACCTGGGATCTGCCGATGGCCCACCTGTTCGACGACTGTGTGGTGGCCGTGCATGCGACCGCCGACGGCAGCCACGGTCCGGTCGCGCAGTTCGCGGCGCTGATCTCGGCGCTCGCGCTGATCGGATTCGTCGCGGTGCGGGGCGTGCGGGTGATCGGGGCGGTGGTGCGCGCGGGACGCAGCAGCGCCCTGCACGCCCGCTCGGCATCACTGGTCGGACGGCGGCTGGACGACGAGTCGGGTGCGGCCGCGGTGGTCATCGATGCGCCGCAACGGGCGGCCTACTGTGTGGCGGGGCGACCGGGGACGGTCGTGGTGACCAGCGCCGCGGTGGCCGCGCTGGATCGGCCGCAACTGGCGGCGGTACTCGCCCACGAGGACGCCCACCTGGCCGGGCGCCATCATCTGATCCGCGCCTCGACACGTGCGCTGACCACCACCCTGCCGCGCATTCCGCTGTTCGCGGCCGCCGACGACCGCATCGCCCAGCTGCTGGAAATGTGCGCCGACGACCGCGCCGCCGGTCGCCACAGCCGCAGCGCCGTACTCACCGCGCTGCTCACGCTGTCCGGAGCCACCGGCGATGCCGAGATCCGCTCGCTGCTACCGGATACCGCGCTGGGCACCAGCACGCTCGCCGTCGCCGACCGAGTGCACCGGCTGGTGCGCGCGGACTCGCGGACGCGGCGGGCCGGGCGCGGGATCCCGCTGGCGTTGTTCGCCGCTCTCGTCGCCGCCGTACCGGCGTCGGGTTATCTGCTGGTGCACTTCGGGATGGCGGGCTGTCTGCCGTTCATCCACTGACATGGCGGCGGGACCGGTTCGCCGCGAACCGGTCCCGCGCACTGTCGTCCGCTCAGTTGTAGAAGGCGCCGAACGACGGGACGGAAATGGTGCCCAGCTGGTACTGGAAACCGTCCGGGTTGGCATCGGAAACCGGGACCGGCCACCGGTGCCAGAGCGTCCCGTACACCGCGGCCACGACCATGCCCGCCCCCGGATCGAAGACGGGCGTGCGGATGGTGGTGTCCACCGGCACGTCGTTGTGTTCGAGCAGGGTTTGGGTGCCGCTGCGCCCGTTCGACAGATTGTACCAGACGACCTGCAGATTCGCCCCCGCCTGATTCGGGGCGATGGTGCCCGGGCCGCCGAAGAAGCCGAGGCGGAAACCGTCGTAGTTCAACGCGATTCCGGACCCGTAGACGCCGGGGCCGGTGCCGCGCCCGATGTCGGATTGGGCGGGAATCTGAAACGGCTGCGCGGGCAGAGCCGCCTGCTCGACGGTCGGTCCGGCGGCGAGCAGCCGGTCGATTGCCTGTTCGGCCGCCGGATTCCCGGCCGCCGCCGCACGCAGATGCGCGGTCGCCGCGGACCAGTCCACGGCGGCGGGTTCCGCCGCGACGGGACCGGCGAAGACCACGGACGCCGCCGCGGCTGCCGCCGCTGCCGCGCCGAGACGACGGGTGACACTCAGTCGACGCATAACCAGTTCTCCTCGAGTATTCCGGTACAGCTTGCTGAGAAATTGCGTATATCCGGTCACCGTAGCTTTTTCGCCCCCGGATGCGCGGGTGCGGCGCGCTGCAAACGGGCGCCGAGTTCGCGGACATGGTCGGCGAGCTCGGGCGGGGAGTCGACGCGGAAGTCGTGGCCGAGCCGCAGCAGTCGCACGACGAGCCATTGCACGGTGTCGGCCTCGGTGCGCAGCCGGCAGGTGTGCTCGTCGACCTCCTCGATCTCGCCGAGCGCACTCGCGGTGGCGCGGACGGCGGCCGCCGCAGCGAACACGGTCACCTCCGCGCGGTACACCGGCGCCATCGAATACAACGATTCGCGGACATAGGTGGCCGCGTCCTCGGCGGGCAATTCCCGTGCCTCGGTGCGCAAGCCGATCGGCTGCGGACTCTCGATGCGATCGATCCGGAAGATCCGCCAATCGTCGCGTTCGCGATCGAAGGCGACCAGATACCAGCGCTGCCCCGCGGCGACCAGGCGATGCGGGTCGACCAGCCGCCGGGTCCGCGCACCGGAGTTCGAGACGTAACCGAAGCGCAGTTGTTCCCCCCCGCCGATCGCGGCCGCCAGCACCGTCAACACGGCGGTATCGACCGGCGAATCCGATTCGGCGGCAAGGGTTTCGGTGGCCGCACTCACCGAACGCACCCGGGCCCGCAGCCGGGTCGGCAGCACCTGTTCGAGTTTGGCCAGCGCTCGCACCGCCGCCTCGTCCGCACCGGGCAATGCGTGCGCGGCGACGGTCCGCAGCCCGATCGCGGTGGACACCGCCTCGTGGTCGTCGAGCAGCAGCGGGGGCATCGCCGTCCCCGCGGCCAGCCGATATCCGCCGTACACACCCATCGTCGCCTGCACCGGATAGTCGAGTTCGCGCAGCCGATCGATATCGCGGCGCACGGTCCGGGGGCTGACGCCCAGTCGCTGCGAGAGCTCACTGCCCGACCATTCGCGCGGCGTCTGCAGCAGCGACAGGAGGGTGAGCAGGCGCTGCGTCGTATCGGTCACCGGCCCATTCTCGCGCAGAATTAGGACAGTTTCCGGCCGTTATGGGCGCCGCTCGCCGAGCGCGTGGTCCGCCACGTCGCCGATTCAGCGCTGGGGACAGCGCCCGGACTGCGGCAGAATGCCTGGGGCGCAACCTGATCCGCAGGCCGCGCACAGTGGAGGCTGAAATGACCGAGGAAATCGTGGGCCGGCATGCCGAGGTCGAGGTCGACGGTTCACCGATGGCCGTCTATCTGGCGCGACCGGCACGCGGCGGCCGGTTGCCGGTGGTGCTGGTCGGCGCCGAATTGTGGGGTCTGACAGCCGAAGTGCGGGCGGTGGTCGACCGGGTGGCCGCGCTGGGATACGTGGCGGTGGTCGCGAATCTGTATCACCGGTGCGGGCCGGAGACCGCCGCCGGACTGGCCGAATCCGACGAGAACCGGGCGCGGGCCTTCGACCTGCTCGGCACGCTCACTCGCGACGGTGTGGAGGCGGATCTGCGTGCGGCCGTGGCCTTCGCCCGCGAGCAGGGTGAGGGCGGCGACACCACCGGCGCGCTCGGTTTCAGCCTGGGCGGGCATATCACCTACTTCGCCGCGACCAGGCTGGATCTGGACGCCGCGGCGATCTTCTACCCCGGCTGGTTGCCGGTCGCCGGTACCGCGTTGAGCATCCCGGATCCGCTGCTCGCCCACACCTCCTCGATCGCCGAACGCGGCACCCGGCTGCTGTTGCTGCTGGCCGAGCGCGATCATGTGATCGACGCCGAGCAGCGCGCGGCCATCGACGCCGCGCTCGCGCAGGCCGGCGCGGATTACGAACTGGTGGTCTACCCCAGTGCGCAGCACGCCTATTTCTTCCCCGGACGTCCGGTGCACGATGCGGCGGCCGCGGCCGATTCCTGGCAGCGCGTGACCGAACTGTTCGCCGCGACACTGGGGGCGGTGACCGATGAATTTCCGGCGCCCGCCTCGTCCTAGGGGCATGCAGACAGAAATCCTCAGCACCCCCGAGGCCGACCTCACCTACGACGTCCGCGGTCCGCTGCCCACCGCCGACGGCCGGGCGCCGCTGCTCATGGTCGGCCAGCCGATGACGGCCGACGGTTTCGCCACTCTGGCCTCCTACTTCCCCGACCGCACCGTGATCACCTACGACCCGCGTGGGCTGGGGCGCAGCGTGCGCAAGGACGGGCGGACCGACAATTCGCCCGTCGTGCAGGCCGGGGATCTGCACGCGCTCATCGAACACATCGGCGGCCCGGTGGAGATCTTCGCCAGCAGCGGCGGAGCCGTGACCGCCCTGGCCCTGGTAGCCGCCCACCCCGGCGACGTGACCACACTCGTCGCGCACGAACCGCCGATCCTGCCGGTGCTGCCCGATGCGGAAGCGGCCCGCCGCGCACAGATCGGCGTGCGAGATGTGTACGAGGCCAAGGGATTCGGCGCCGGTATGGCCGCCTTCATCGCGATGGCATCGTGGGAGGGCGAATTCACCGACGAGTTCTTCGCCCTCCCCGCCCCCGACCCGGCCCAATTCGGCATGCCCACCGAAGACGACGGCTCCCGCGACGACCCGCTGGTCTCGGACCGCTCCTGGGCGGTCAGCGGCTACCGGCCCGACGTCGCCGCACTGACGGACGTCCCCACCCACGTCCTCATCGCCGTCGGCGAGGAGACAGGCAACGTACTGACCGGCCGGACCGCGGCAGCGACAGCCGCCCTCCTCGGACAGCATCCGGCCGTATTCCCCAGCCATCACAGCGGTTTCGTCGGCGGCGACGCCAGCTACGCCGGGCAGCCCGAGGCTTTCGCGAAGCGATTGCGAGAGGTGCTCGACGCCCACCGCTGATCCGGAAACCGCCGGGCGAGATCGTATCGACGATCGCTCCCCGCCGGTCCAACAGATCCGGTAACGCGATCGGTCGAATATCTCCTCCCAAGGTCTCAGGGCGACGTTACCTTCGGCCCTGGGGCGGCTACGGAGCTGTGCCGATGATGGGATCTATGACGACAGGATCCGGTGTCGGCCCGATGCTTATCGAGTCCGCGGTGCCGGCCTTCGACGCCGGCCTGATCGAGCATCTGGTGGTGCACGCTGATCCGCGTGTGACCTACCAGGCGGCACGCGGTCTGGATCTGCTGAGCGTGCGTACGCCGCTGACGACGGTCTCGATGTGGATTCGGGGGCTGCCCGCTCGCTGGAGCGGCCGGGCGGTTCCCACTCCGCAGCGACTGGTGGTGGGTGAGGGGGTCGGGCTGCCGGGCTGGCTGCTGCTCGGCGAGATACCGGGACGTGAGATCGCGTTCGGTGCGGTCGGCAAGTTCTGGCGGCCGGATATCGAATGGCGCGACGTACCACGGGCGGCCTTCGCCGGCTTCACCGAGCCGGGATGGGGGAAGATCGCGGCGAACTTTACCGTCACCGGTTATGGCGAGCACGCCAGCCTGCTCGGCTACGAGGTTCGCACCGTCACCACCGATCCGGTATCACGGCGGCGATTTCTGCGGTACTGGTGGTTGATCCGCCCGTTCGTGGCGCACATAATGCGTGCCACGTTGCGCACGATCGCTGCGGATGCGGAAACACGGGGATGAATGGATATCGCCCGGAAGTCTTTGCGAGCCGACGGATTCCGATCGCACGCTGACAGTTCACGCCGAGGCCGGATCGACCGAGCCGGGCCTGCGGACCTGACGGTGCTGGCCGCAGACCATGCCTCGGTGCCGATGAACCTCGGCGCAATCTTGATCTTCGACGGTGCCGGGCCGACCCCGGCCGAAGTCCGCGCGTTGCTGCACGAACGTGTCCCGCATGTCCCGCGGCTGTGACAGGCGCTGCGCGACACCCCTTTCGGCTGCGGCCGACCGATCTGGGTCGACGATCCGACGTTCTCGGTGGACCGGCACCTGACACACCTGCGGTGGCCGCAACCAGGCACTCGCCGGGCACTGTTCGATATCGCCGCCGACCTGCTGTGCCGTCCATTCGCACCCGACCTTCCGCTGTGGCAGGCGTATTCGGTGACCGGAACCGGCGATACCGCACTCGTCGTCGTCCTCCATCACGTGCTCGCGGACGGCCTCGGCAGTCTGGCCGTCCTGACTGCCCTGGCCGACGAAGGCAACCACGCAGCCGTCGCGCGGTTTCCACGCCCAGCGCCGAGCATCCGGGAACTTGCGGTGGACGCGACACTGGCGAAGCTGCACGCGATCGGCTCGCTTGCGGCCGATCTCCGGCGTGGCTGTGCGGGACTGCGGGAACTGACATTCGGAGCGCCCTTACTGCGTCCGGCCGAACGGATCTCGCTGCTCCGGCCCACCACACATCGCCGCAGAGTGGCATCGACCGCCGTGGCGCTGAACGAGGTGGCCGCCACCGCACACCGGTTCGGGGGCACCGTCAACGATGTCGTCCTCGCCGCAGTCACCGGTGCCCTGCTCGAGATCCTGGACGCTCGCGGGGAACGACCGCACCGGCTGGTGATGTCGATTCCGGTCTCCGGGCGCCGTACCACCACCGTGAGCGATCTCGGCAACGACACCGGCGTGCGCCCGCTGGCGGTGCCGGCCATCACCGATGATGCGGCTCGGCTTACCGCGATCGTCACCGCGACCACCGCCGCGAGAGGATCGTCGCCCCG
Organism: Nocardia cerradoensis NBRC 101014; assembly: GCF_000308535.1. GTDB lineage: Bacteria > Actinomycetota > Actinomycetes > Mycobacteriales > Mycobacteriaceae > Nocardia > Nocardia cerradoensis. The sequence goes on from NZ_BAFW01000146.1 coordinate 16,860, forward strand.
GGCGAGCTCGGCGAGGCCGCTGGGGCTGGCATTCCGGCTGATTCATCGCTTCGGCTTGTTCCGGCTGTTCATCGACCATCAACGACTGGTGCACAGCTTCGAAACGAACCTGCACGGCCCCGCCACGGCCCTGCACCTGGTGGGCCATCGGATCGACGCGCTCGTGCCACTGGTAGCAACACCGGGAAACGTCGGCGTCACCTTCGCGGTGCTGTCCTACGCGGGCACCCTTACGGTCAACACCATCGCCGACCCCGACATCCTCCCCGAGCAAGACACCCTCACCCGCGCACTACACGCAACCTTCACCCGCCTGGCACACACCCGGCCGTGAATCACCCGCTCGGAGTCAGACGTTCCATGGATGCCCTACGGTTCGAGTTGATCCCCGGGCCATTGATCACCCCCCACCGAACCGGACCGATCAATCGAGACGGACGTCGCCTGACATGCCACCATCCGCAGGTCTTGGCTGTGGCTCGGCGAGCGCAGAGGCCGTCCGCTCGACGTTGCGCTTCAGCACGGCCAGCATGCGCGCCTGCATCGTCCACACCACTAGGGGAAAGACCCAGTCGTACATCAACCGCTCGAACCATCTGGGGCGGGCGGCTTGGTAGCCGCCGATGACCAGGCGGGTGCGTCGGCCAGGCAGCTCGGTCAGGCGAAAGCCCCAGAGCCCCTCCATGTAGGCCGAGGGCCGCGGCCGGCTCGGATCGAGCAACTGTCCCCGGAGATCGGCTAGCCAATAGAGCCCCAAGAATCGGTTCGGTTCAAGGGTTACCACCGCATAAGAGGGGAGGCCGAGGCACTTCAAACGGTCCCCGACGCCGAGGTCCTGCCACTCCGGGTGAACCTCCCGGGCGCTGGGACGGCCCGCGTTGTCGAAGAGGTCCCAGGAATAGAAGCCTCCGCGGTCCCAACCCATTTGAACCAGCCACGGCCAAACCTGCTCCACGGCCGCCTCGATGGTGACGGCCATGGTTGCTCCGCGCTCCCCCTCAGGGACGAGGTCGCCACCAGGAAAGGGGCCGGTAACTTCGTCATCGGTCGCACCCCACGTCAGCAGTCGAGGCGCCAGAAAGCGCCGGTAGGCCACCGCAGCCGCTATTCCCACTGCCGCGGCACCCGTGATGTCGAGCACACCGGTCATGCGACAACCATGCGCCACCGTGCAGGCAGGCCACCAGGGCCGAACGTCATAGCGTTCGAGCGGACCCGAGACCTCGGTCGGCGACTCGGCACACGACGCCCTCGACGTGATATGTAGCCCTCGCTTCGAATACCTGCTCCGCGCTCGAACATGAAGCCGAGCGCGGCTCCGGAGCCGCCGTTCTTCCCGTTCCAGCAGATCTGCAACTGACCGCGGGAAGAGCCTCGAACATCGTCTGGGCGTTCACGTTTCCGAGCGCATGTCGTGCGGCGCGCTCCGTGATCACGCAATTGGCCACCTGGAAGACGGAAAGCACATCGGCAAAATCGTGGACATCATCTGACGCCGACCGGGCCACCGCGTCTCATCTCAAGGGCGCCAACCACGGAACGGCGTTGTGCGCGAAGCTCTGCTTGACCGGGATCAGCCCGGAATGATTGTCCAACGCCGTGATCGTGACGCCCACCAGGCCGGGTTCATCGCCCTTGGACGCGATCGAGGAACCGCACTTCGGACAGAACCCGCGGCAGATCTGCGGGAATGTTTCGAACCAGGCCGGCTCACCGCCCGGACCGGTCCACGCGAATCCCTTCTCCGGGAACGACACCCACGCCATCACCGGCGCACCCGAGAGCCGCTGACAGTGCTCGCACGAGCACAGATGAGGAAAGTCCGGGTCGCCGGTCGCGGAGAACCGGATATTGCCGCAGAGACAGCCGCCGTCCATACCACTCCTTCACGCCGCCCGACCCGATGCCGGTTCCGAAGGGAACATACGAGAGAGGTCCGACAGACCTCCCTGGACGCCACCACCATCGGCCGACCGTGCGACGCGTCCGGACCTACTCGTATCCCACCGCGCTGACATCGCCCAGCGGATCGTCGGAGTGCTCGACAGGCCCGGCGAGCCCACGACCGGCCACTCCTCAGAGCCGCAAAGATATTCCTTGACAGGAATATTCTTCACAGTGAATACTTGGCTCATGAATCAGATCTTCTCCGCCTTGGGCGACGGTTCGCGGTGGCGGATCGTCGAGCTGCTGGCCGAGCGGCCTCGCTCGGTCGGGGAGTTGGCGGAGGCGACCGGGTTGCGGCAGCCGCAGACGACCAAGCATCTGCAGACGTTGGCGCGGGCCGGCGTGGTGGCGGTTTTCCCGCTGGGGCAGCGGCGGGTCTACGCCCTCGAGGCCGGGCCGCTGCGCGAGCTGGCGCGGCGACTGTGCGAGGTGGCGGAGACGGCCGAGGCGCATGCCGGGGAGCGGGATGTGGTTGCCCGGTACCGTGCGGCGATCGACGCGGAAACCGCTGCGGCACAGCAGGATCGATGGGCGGACGGACGCACGTTCACCTTCGAGCGCATACTGTCCGCGCCGCGTGGCGCCGTGTGGCGGCACTGGGTCGATCCGGATCTGCTGGCGGCCTGGTGGGCGCCGGCGCCGATGCGCATCACCGAATGCGTACTCGAACCCACACCCGGCGGCCGGGCCGTGCTGGACTATCGCGATCCCGAGGGGCAGCGGTATCGCTCGCAGGGGCGCGTGCTGGCAGCGGAGAAGAACGAGCGTCTGGTCTTCGATCTGTCCGTCCTGGATGCCGCGGGCGCGGTGGCTTTCACCGGCCGCTACTCCCTCACCCTCACCGAGACCGCCGAGGGCACCCGGCTGCACGTGGCGTTGACCATCACCGAAACCACCGTCGACGCGGTCGCTTTCATCGCCGGAATCGAAACCGGTTGGGCCGCAGTCCTCGACAACCTCGCCGACGCCGTCGGCGCATCCACGTCCACCGAATAACAACACGAAACAACGAAGGAGCCCCACGATGAGCGACACCCGCAGAGTGACCGCCAACCTCAGCATCACCCTCGACGGCCGGTATCACGGCCCCGCCGGCCCGGGCGATATGGGCCCGATCGTGCGCTATGCGACCACCGAGGTCGCGCGCGACCAGATGACCCGGATGCGGGAGAACGCCACGACGGCGGTACTCGGCCGGCTCAACGCGCAGGGTTTCCTCGGCTTCTGGCCCACGGTCGCCGCCGACGACTCCGCCGACCCGCGCGACCGCGGATATGCGAAGTGGCTGGTCGATACGGAGAAGGTGGTGCTGTCCCGGACACTGACCGACGCACCCTGGGACCGCACCCGCATCGTGAACGCCCCGGCCGCCGACGTGATCGCCGACCTGCGCCGCACCGGCAGCGGCGACATCCTGGTCAACAGCAGCGCGAGCGTCATCAAGGATCTGCTCGCCGCCGACCTGCTCGACCGGCTCTACCTCATCGTCTGCCCCGAAATCGCCGGTGGCGGACCGCGTCTGTTCGACGACGGACTGCCGGCGACGAATTGGTCGCTCTCCCATCAGGAAACGGGTGAGCTGGGCGAGACGGCCGTCGTCTACGACCGCGTGCGCTGACCGGGTCGCGCCCTCACGCGCCGAGGGCGTCGGCGAACAGCGGCCAGGAAGTGTGCAGGTCGTCCTGCCAGTAGCCCCAGGAGTGAGTACCGGTCGCCCGGAAATCGAAGGTCGCGGGCACGCCGAGTTGCTGCAGACGGTCGTGCAACTGGTGGGTGCAGATATTGGTCACCCCTTCGAGAGCCGCGCCGAAGACCAGTTGATACGCGAGTTGCGTCGCGTCGCCGTGGGCGCCCTGGAAAGTGTCGAGTGGCCCGGGGATCCCGGTGCCGGTGGAGACGTAGATCGCGGTGCCGCGCAAGCGATCCGCATGCAGATACGGATCGTTGGCCGCCCACGCCGGATCCGTCGGCGGCCCCCACATGTTCACCGTATTGCCCATTCGATTTCCGACCACGGCGTCGACGATCAACTGGCCCTGTGGGTCGCTGGTGCGCACACATCCGGAGTACGAGCCGACCGCCTTGTACAAACCCGGAGCGGCCAATGCCAGCTGGAAGACCGAGGTCCCCGCCATCGAAATTCCCGCGATCGCATCGACTCCGGTTCCGCCGAAACCGGAGTCGATGATCGGCGGCAATTCCTTGGTCAGGAAGGTGCGCCACCGCTGCCGGCCGAGCACCGGGTCGTCGGCGCGCCAATCGGTGAAGTAGCTGCTGGCTCCGCCGAACGGCACCACCACATTGACCTGCTTGTCGGCGAAGAAGTCGGTGATATCGGTGCGATCGGACCAACTGCCGTCGCTGATACCGCCGTTGGCGCCGTTGAGCAGATACAGCGTCGGCGCCGGCCGGTCCGGGTCGGCGGCCCGAATCAGTTGCACGCGAGTCACACTGCGCATCGCCGCCGAGTACACGCCGATATCCAGGATCCGGTCGTCGCGCCGATGGATGTCGCTGATGTGCGATCCGTCGGGCGCGGTGACGGTCGCCGGATCGTCGGGATCGGCGCCCGCGCGATCGTTCGTGGCGGTGATCGCTGCCGCGATGGTGATCACGGCCGACAGGACGGCGACGGCACGGGCGATGCGCTTTCTCGGCGGACGGCTGACCATCCTCGCACTCCGATCTCGACATGTGTTCGCGGCACGACTCCCCGACGGCCGACCACAGTCAACGACGCCGGCCCCCGCCCCGGCAGCCGATAGCGCGGAATTTGTGGCCATTACCAGGCCGGGCGCTCCCGCGCTGGCATACGGGCCAAAGCCGACGCGAGGTGATTGTCGGGCAGCACGGCCCGCCCTATCGTCGGCGTCAGCGGTTTCCGTACCCAGGAAAGGCGGCGCGTGAATTCTGCTGTCTCACAGAGCTTCCGAGCCTCGGCTCGATTGGCCGCGGCGCTGTCGATGACGGCCGGGCTCGCGTGCGGTCCGGCCGCCGCCCAACCACCACCCGTCGAACCTCCTGCCGCACCGAATTCGCCTGCCGTCGCCTCGGTTTCGTCCACCCAGGCCTTGACGGATGCCCGACCCTCCCCCGACGGTTCCGTCCTCACGACCGCGGCACCCGGTTCGCCGCGCGCACTCACGGTCACCGTCCACTCCGCGGCGATGAACAGTCCAATCCGCCTGGAGGTCCTTCCGGCGCCCGACCGCTCGCGCCCGGCCCCCACGGTGTACCTGCTGAACGGTATCGACGGCGGCGCCGACGGCAACTGGATCAACCGGACCGATATCGCGCAGTTCTTCGCCGGCGAACAGGTGAACGTCGTGGTGCCGTTCGGCGGAGCCAGCAGTTACTTCACCGACTGGCGCGCCGACGATCCGGTGCTGGGCCGGCAGCGGTGGACGACGTTCCTGACCGAGGAGCTGCCGCCGATCATCGATTCCGGTTTCGGCGGGAACGGCACGAACGCGATCATCGGCATCTCCATGGCCGGGACCTCGGTCTTTCAGCTGGCACTGGCCGCCCCGGGTTTGTACAAGGCGGTCGGCTCCTACTCCGGATGCGCGCGCACCAGCGATCCTGCCGGTCAGCTCATCGTCGACGCGGTCGTGGGCGGCGGTAGGGGCAATACGGTGAACATGTGGGGCCCGCCGACGGACCCGGCGTGGGCGGCAAACGACCCCTACGTGCACGCGGACCGCTTGCGCGGCACCGCGATCTACGTCTCCACCGGCACCGGACTCCCCGGCCCCCTCGACACCCTGGACGGACCCGGAATCCGTTCCAGCCCAGCCAAACTGGCCGATCAGATCCTCGTCGGCGGCGCACTGGAAACCGGCGCGGTCCGCTGCACACGCGAACTGCGCACCCGGCTCACCGAGCTCGCCATCCCCGCCACCTTCGACATGCGCCCCACCGGCACCCATTCGTGGGGCTACTGGCAGGAGGACCTGCACCGGAGCTGGCCGGTCTTCGCGCAGGCACTGGGACTGTGAGCCGACCCGGTTCCGGTACGGGCCCGCTCACGTAGTCCGGCCCGAGCAGGGCGCGCGGGCACTACGCTGCCAAGGATGGGCAGTTCCGCCGATTCGGACGCCGAGCGCGGCCCGCAGGGCGAACCGTCGGTGCCGGAGCCGATCGCGGCAGCCGAACGCGCGGCCTCCGAGTCGGCCGGTGCGCGGCACCCGCACGGGCGGCCGGGCCCGCGGTTCGACCGCAATTCACCGTTCGTGATCGGCGTGACCGGCGGCCTCGGCGTACTCCTCGCGATCGGCATCGTGCAGATGCTGGCGACCGCACGACAGGCCCTCGTCCTGGTGGGCGTCGCGCTGTTCCTGGCGATCGGCATCGAGCCCGTGGTCGCCTGGCTGCATCGGCACCGGTTGCCGCGCTGGGCTGCGGTCGCCGTCGTATTCGGTTGTGCCACACTGCTCGTCGCCGGATTCCTGGCCGCGGCCATCACACCGCTGATCATCCAGGGCGGCGATCTGGTCGACCACGCCACCGACCAACTGCACGACCTGGAGAACCAGTACCCGCTGATCCGATCGTGGTCGCAGCGATTGCATCTGGATCAGGAGCTCCAACACGGGCTCACCGACAACCCCTCGTTGCGGCACGGCCTGCTCGGCGCCGGTGAGCGGGTTTTCGGCGTGCTCGCCAGCGCGTTGATCGTCGCGGTGCTGACCATCTACTTCTCGGCGAATTTCCCGCGGATCCGGCACAGCCTGTACCGGTTCTTCCCGCAGTCGCGCCGGCCCCGCGCCATCCTGCTCGGCGACGCCATCTTCGCCAAGGTCGGCGGATACGTCCTGGGCAACCTGGTGATCTCGCTGATCACCGCGATCGCCACCTTCGTCTGGCTGACGGTGTTCTCGGTGCCGTACCCGCTGATCCTCTCGGTGCTGGTGGCCCTGCTGGACCTGGTGCCGCTGGTCGGCTCGACGGTCGCCGGGCTGATCATCACCGCCGTCGCGCTGACCGTTTCGCTGCCGGTCAGCATCGCCACGGCCGGATTCTTCCTCGCGATGCGGCTGCTCGAGGACTATCTGCTCGTCCCGCGCATCATGGACCGCACCGTGCGAGTGCCGGCGGTGGTCACGGTGGTGGCGATCATCCTGGGCGGCGCCCTGCTCGGCATCCTCGGCGCGCTGCTGGCGATACCGTGTGCAGCCGCGGTGCTGCTGATCGTGCAGGAGGTGGTGTACCCGCACCTGGACGGCACCACCGACCGGCCACCGACCGGCCCCGAGGCGTGAGGTCCGCGGTCAGGCGGGCCGCCGCGCCGGCGAGGCCTCGCGGTCGGCGATGCTGAGCCGCGCGATCAATGCCGAACGCAGATACCACAATCCGGTGGTGCGCGACGGGTCGAACCCGGTGAGCTGGCCGATGCGGCGCAGCCGGTAATCGATGGTGTTCGGGTGGATGCACAGTTGCCGCGCGGCGCGCTGCCGGTTGAGGTCGGTGTTGAAGAACACGTGCAGCGTCTCCAGCAGTTCGGGGTGGTCGTCCAGCGGCGCGAGGCGGGCATCGAGGATGTCGCGGCCGATCCCGGGCCGGGTGAGCTGGTAGTGCAGCGCGAGTTCGGCGAAGCGATGGACCCCGGGCCCGCGTCCGAGCCGGCGCACCGTGTCGAGCAGATCATGCGCCTGTTGCGCCGCGGCCGGCACGTCGGCCGCGGCGGCGCCCACCACCGCGGCGGTCAGCGGCACTCCGGCCAGCTCCGACAGCTGCGCGACGAGGTCGTCCAATTCCGGTTCGGTACACGCGGTTTCGGGGACGAGCACGGTGCCGCCGTCGACCGACAGCATGGCGAGCGGCTGGTTGCGCAGCAGTTTCGCCAGCGCGGCCTGCACCCGCCGCAGCTTGCGGCGCGCGACCACGTTCCGGTCCAGCCGCGGATGCGTCTCGTCGGGATGCGGCGGAATCCACAGCGCGAGAACGTGATACCGCTTGGCGATCCGGATCCCGCATTCGCGCGCCATCTTCGTGGTGGCGTGCCCGCCGAGCAGCGCCGAGGTGAGCGTGTGCACGGCGGTGTGATGCTCCACGGCGTCGGCGCGACGCTCCTGGACATAGGCCTTGCTGACGGTCGCGGTGATGAGATCCAGCAGTTCCAGCGCGGTGGCGGTGCCCTTGACGACGAGTTCGGCATCGCTGGCCTGGGCGCGGGCGAACAGCAGGTCCAGTCCGGCCTTGAATCCCTCGTGGACCGCGTGCACGACCACTTCGATCGGGATGCCGGCGCGGCACCAGCGCGCGGCCGCGGCCCGCAGGCGATCGGTGCGTTCGGGAAGATCCCCGCCGTTGACCCGGCGGATCGACCATTCCACACAGATCCGCGCGACCGCCGCCACGTCACCGGACATCACGTCGGCGGGCAGGGTGGTGAACGGCGCCACGGATCCGCCGAGGTGTAGGACCAGTTCCCGGGACATGGCCTGCGCATCCCGCATGGACAGCGAGGTGGCGCGGACGGAAATCGCGCGCTCAGCACCGACTGTGCTTGCTGTAGTCACTTTGACCTCCTTGTCACGGACCAGATCCGCAGCCTTCGCGAGATCTGCCGGATCGGTGATCGGGCGATATCGACACCGCCCGGTCACCGGCCGTATGTGTTACCTGATGGAACGGTAATGCGAGCCTCCGCTCACCTTCTACTCCGTTTTGGACATATTCGACACTTCCCGGCACAGCCTCTGACCTGGGCAAATCGGCGACAGCATCGGACGAACGGGATATTTGCCGACAAAATATGGGGAACCGCTCACTTTTTACTCCGGTCCCACCATCGCGCCCGCCTCCGCGGCGCTTTCTCCGGCAGCGATGAGTTCGCCGCGCTCGCGCCGTCGGATTGTGCAACAGGGACTTTCGGATCCAGGAGACATCATGCGCACCATCACGGCCGGCTTGTTCATCGCTCTCGACGGCGTCGTCGAGAACCCGCAGGACTGGCACTTTCCGTACTACAACGACGAGATGGGCGCGGCGGTCGATGCCCAGCTCGGCACCGCCGACACCCTGCTGCTGGGGCGCAAGACCTACGACAGCTTCGCCGGCGCCTGGCCGGAACGCGAGGCCGCGGGCGGGCCGGATGCCGACTTCGGCCGCAAGCTGGGCGATGCCCGCAAGATCGTGGTGTCGCGCAGCGATCACACCTTCACCTGGCGCAATTCCGAAGTGCTGCAGGGTGATCTGATCGCCGGGGTGACGGCGTTGAAGCAGGAACCCGGCGGCGATATCGCCATCTCCGGCTCGGTGTCGGTGGTACGCGCACTGCTCGGCGCGGGCCTGCTCGACGAACTGCATCTGCTGGTGCATCCGATCGCGGTACGGTCCGGCATGCGCCTGTTCGACGACGCCGAGGCCACCCTCCCGCTCACGCTGCTGCACTCGACCGCCTTCCGCACCGGCGTGGTCCACCTCGTCTACGGGCCCGGCCACCACCTCGAGGGCGATTATGACCAGGCCAAGCAGCATCTGGCGCGCGACGAGGACTGATCTCCGCGTCCGGGTGACGTACACCGAGTGCGTCACCCGACGGGCGCGACGGCGCGCCCCGGCGACCTACCGTTTCGGTACGACGTTCGACCTCCTGCGAAACCGGCAGCAGCACAGGGCTTTCCGCTGCCGATGGGGGTCGCGACCCGCTACCGAAAGGATCCTGCCATGGCCGACATCACCTACACCGCGGTCGCGACCTCCACCGCCGAGGGCCGCAACGGCGGCCGCGCGACCTCCGACGACGGCGCCCTGGACATCACCCTGGCCGTGCCGAAGGCACTCGGCGGCGCGGGCGGAGGCAGCAATCCCGAGCAGCTGTTCGCCGCGGGCTGGGCCTCCTGCTTCGTCGGCGCGGTCCGGCGGGTGGCAGCGGCGAAGAAGGTGACGCCGAAGGATCTGGCCGTGGTCGCCGAGGTGACCCTGCACCACGACACCGAGCGCGACGAGTTCCGGCTCAGCGCCGCACTGCATCTGGAGGCGTCCGGCATCGACCAGCAGACCGCGGACGAGCTCGTCGCGGGCGCTCATCTGGTCTGCCCGTATTCCAAGGCCACTCGCGGCAATATCGAGGTCGAACTCGACGCCACCGTCGCCTGACCGAAGGACCGCCCGGCGCAATGGCTTTCGCGCCGGGCGGTCCTTTCGGGCGGGCCGGGTCAGGCGCCGACCGCTTCGGCGGTGGCGGTGTGGTGCACCGGCGCGAAGCTCAGCGCCGGCGGGCGGCGCAGCATCCGGGCATAGGTGCGCACGGATGCCGGCCACGGATTGGCGATCGCACCGCTGTCGTGGGTGTACCAGCTGGGCACATCCGTCGACCACACCGTGGTCGCGAGCGCGTCGGCCAGCCATTCCCGATGCGCCGCCATCGCGTCGGCGCGCACCTCGATCGCCGCCGCACCGATCTCGTCACGCCAGCGCAGGCAGCGCATGATGTAGGCGATCTGATGCTCCTTCATCGTCGGATTGCTGCCCGCCGGGGTGAACGAGTTGGGTCCGGCGATGAGGAAGGCGTTGGGAAATCCCGGCACCGCCAGACCCATGAAGGCATCCGGCCCCGAACGCCATCGATCCTGTAGGGACCGGCCGCCGCGGCCGCGCACCGTGATCGGGGCCAGGAATTCGGAGGCACGGAAACCCGTGGCGTAGACGATGACGTCGGCGTCGTAGCGTCCGCCGTCGGCGGTCAGGATGCCGTCGCGGGTGATGCGCGCGATCGCGGCGGTGGTCAGGTCCACGTTGTCGCGGCGCAGCGTGCGATAGAAGTGGCTGTCGAAGACGATCCGTTTGGCGCCGATCGGATAATCCGGGGTGAGCCGGCCGCGCAGCACCGGATCGTCGATGCTCCGTCGAAGATACTGCCGCGCTGCCCATTCCGCGGGCCGGGCGGGCCAACGGCGGTGCATCATCGGCGCCAGCAACGAGTCGGCGGCTTGCTGCAGACCCCAGCGGTGGGCGCGCTGCGCACCGGGCAGCCGGAGCGCCGCACGGGTGACCGGGCCGAATTCGGGGGCGGGTTTGGGCAGGATCCACTGCGGCGTGCGCTGAAAAATCCGCACGGATGCGGCGGTGTCGGCGAGGGTCGGCAGGCATTGCGCCGCACTGGATCCGGTGCCGATCAGGGCGATCCGCCGGCCGCGCAGATCCGCGGCGTGGTCCCAGCCGGCGGTATGGAACGACGCGCCGCCGAATTCGTCGCGGCCGGGGATCTCCGGAATGTTCGGGCGATGCAATTGGCCGACGGCGAAGACCACGATATCGGCGGTGAGCCGAATCCCGTTCGCGGTCCGTAGTTCCCAGCGCGCCTCCGATTCCGAATAGGTCGCCTCGGTGACGGCGGTGCCGGTGCGCAGGTGGGCGGGTAGACCCTCGGCGGCGGCGATGGACCGTAGGTATTCCAAGGTCCGGCGGCGGCCCGGGAAGCGGACGGCCGTATCGCGATACGGCGCGAACGAGAACGAATACAGGTGCGCCGGTACGTCACAGTTGCACCCCGGATACGTGTTGTCTCGCCACACGCCACCCAATTCGGACGATTCCTCCAGGATGACGAAATCGTCCATCCCCGCGCGCCGCAGCGCCGTTCCCATGCCGATCCCCCCGAATCCGGATCCGACGACGACCACTGTGCTGTGCAAGCCCTCTACCACCTCCATGTGAGAAGAGATATCCAGTAACCGATCGGCAACCTTACGGCCTGAGGCAAGGAAATCCTAAAACCACGCTCGCGCAGACCGAATGGAACGTGTCGATTCGACATGACGATATGGACAATTTTCCAGATTGGACGCTTGATTAGTGTTGAGAGACACCAGGCTTCCGCTGTCGGCAGCGAGAGCGAGAGCGAACGCCACCCTCAGCCACCCAACACCTGGGAGTCTATCTAGCATATTTCTAGCTAACGACTCGGCGACAGCACCGTAACCCTGCGGCGCCGCGATTTCTTCCCGAATACCCTTGCCGCACACCAGCATCGGACGCATCCGCGCGGGCCGCACACTCGCACCCGCAGAGCGGTTCCGAATATTTCGGCCCTGCAACATATTCCGACACGACCGCAGCGCAGAGGTCTATACTCGCGTAGTTCGCACCGACGAGATGCCGCGCGGTTCGGCGGCGCCCACACCTACGGGAGCTCAGCACTTATGGCCATCGACGATCCGGCGCAGATCCGCACCGATATCCCGCACTCGGCGCGCATCTGGAATTTCTGGATGGGCGGCAAGGACAATTACGAGGTCGACCGCGCCGTCGGTGAGGCGAGTCTGCAGATCGATCCGGATATCGCGACCATGGCGGTGCAGTCGCGGCAGTTCCTGATCCGGGCGGTGCGTCATCTGGCCGGCGAGCCCGGAATCCGGCAATTCCTCGATATCGGCACCGGTCTGCCGACGATGCAGAACACCCACGAGGTGGCGCAGAGCGTCGCGCCCGACGCCAAGGTCGTCTACGTCGACCACGACCCGCTGGTCCTCGCGCACGCCCGCGCGCTGCTCACCAGCACCACTCCGGAGGGCGTGACCACCTACGTCAACGCCGATTTCCACGAGCCGGAGAAGATCATCGCCGAGGCGGAGGCCATCCTGGATCTGCAGCAGCCGGTGGCCGTCATGTTCATGGGCGTCCTCGGCCACGCCCGCAGTTACGAGGACATGCTGCGCATCGTGCGCACGGTGCTGGCGGCGGTCCCCTCCGGCAGCTACCTGGTGCTCTGGGACGGCACCGACGACAGCCGGCCGTATGTCGACCTGTGCGCGGAATACGCGAAAACCGGTGGTACACCGTACTATCCGCGCACGCGTGCCGAGATCGCCGCGGCTTTCGACGGACTCGAATTCGTCGAGCCCGGCTTCACCTGCATCACGCAGTGGCAGGCCGACTCCAGCGAGGTGGGCCGCACCGCCGAGATCGCGGCCTACGGCGGCGTCGCCCGCAAACCCTGACAGCCGCTCAACGCGCCGCCACCGCGCGCGCCCGCTCGATGATGCGCAGGGCCGCAACGGCATCGGCGGGATCCACCGGCGGTTCGGCGCCGTCGAGCAGGGCGGCGGCGACCCCGGCGTAGAAGTCCGGATAGGCGCCGGGTTCGCTGGGCGTCAGGCGCAGATCGCCCTCGGCTCCGAGCTGACCCCAGTCGACGGGATCGACACTCCCCCACGGCTGCCCGTCGCCGGGACGACGACCGGCCCGCAGCGCCGCCTCCTGCGGGTCCAGCCCGTAACAGACGTAACCGGCCTCGGAGCCGAGCACCCGGAAGCGCGGACCCAGCTGGGGCGCAACGGCACTCATCCAGAGATGCGACCGCACGCCCGAGGCATGGGTGAGGGCCACGAACACATCGTCGTCGGCCCGCACACCGGGGCGGCGGGCGTCGAGTTCGCTGTAGACGTCGTCGACCGGCCCGAACAGGACGAGCGCCTGATCGATCAGGTGACTGCCCAGGTCGTAGAGGATGCCGGCGCCTTCGTCGGCGCCACCGACCTCTCGCCACCCGCCCTTGATCTCCGGCCGCCAGCGCTCGAACCGGGATTCGAAGCGGCGCACCTCACCCAGGGCGCCGTCGGCCATCAGCCGGTGCACCGTGCGAAAGTCGCTGTCCCAGCGTCGATTCTGGAACACCGTCAGCATGGTGCCGGCCCGCCGGGCGGCCTCGATCATCGCCTCGCCCTCGGCGACGGTCAGGGCGAAAGGCTTGTCGACCACCACCGGCAGCCCGGCCGCCACGGCCCGCAGTGTCAGGGAGCTGTGCGTGCGGTTGGGGCTCGCGATCACCACCAGATCGATATCCGTTGCCGCGCCGAACAATTCGTCGGCGGTGGCGAATACCCGCACACCGGGATGTTCCTCGCGCGCCTGGCCGGCCCGCTCCGGCGAGGAAGTCACTACCGCGGCCACGCGGAGCCGGGGATCGGCGGCGATCAGCGGGGCGTGGAACACCGCCCCGGACAATCCGTATCCGATCACCGCCACATTCGCCTGCGCCATCGCCGCTCCTCGATTCGACCTCCGCTCGCGGGCCGACCATCACACCCGCGGGTGACCGGTGCCCGGCCCGCGACCATCACAACATGGCCGCGTACTCCGGCGCGGGGACGGCGGGCCCGACACTCCGACTCACCGCTTCCCGGCTCCGGCAGCCGATTCGGAGCCGGCAGACCCGGACCCGACAGATCCCGACCCGGCAGGACCCACCCCGGCAGAGTCGGATCCCGCAAATCCGGCACCAGCAGATCCCGACCCGGCAGATCCCACCCTGGCAGAGTCGGACCTGACAGATCCGGCACCGGCAGATCCCGGCCCGGCAGATTCAACCCTGGCAGAGTCGGACCTGACAGATCCGGCATCGACAGGTCCCTTCCCGGCCGAGTCGGCACCGGCAGATTCAGCACCGGGCGATTCGGCATCGGATCGTGCCCGAGAGGGTGCCCACACTGCGAGGATCGCCGCGACTACCAGAGTCACCACCCCGAGCACGAGGGTGGCCTGGTGCAATCCATGCGCGAAGGCGGATTTCGCTTGTTCCGCAAGTGGATTCGCCTGCGGGCCGATGCGCTCGGTCACGGCGAGCGCACCCGCGAGCGAGCCGGTGACGGGCCCGCGGATCGGTTCGGGAATCCGGTCGGCGATCTCGGCCATGCGGTGGCTGTAACCGGCCGCCAGCACACTGCCGGCGAGTGCGATGCCGAGCGCGGCACCCATCTCGCGAGCGGCGTCGTTCACCGCGGCCGCCACACCCTGTTTGTCGGCCGGCGCGCCGTCCACGATCGCCGCGGTCGCCGGCGCGGCCGCCAGGCCGAGGCCGGTGCTCATGATCAGCAGCGGCCACAGCGCATCCACGAAACCGCTCGTGGATGTCAACCGCGACAGACACAGCAGGCCGATTCCGACGACGACCAACCCGACGGTGGTCGGCAGCCGCAGCCCGAACCGCTGCGCCAGCCACGGCGCGATCACCGACAGCCCCACCATCGGCACGATCATCGGCGCCATCGCGACCGCCGAGAGCAATGGTGAATAGCCCAAAATCAATTGGAAGAACTGCACGATCACCATGAACAATCCGAACGAGACCAGAAACTGCACCGCCACCGACGCTGTCCCGGTGCCGAAGCCGCGTCCGGCGAACAGCCGCACATCCAGCAGCGGGTGCTCCGCACGCAGTTCGATCACCGCGAAAGCCGCGCCGACCGCGAGCCCGGCGACCACCGCGCCCAGCACCAGCGGATCGGTCCAGCCGCGCTGCGGGGCCTCGAGTGCCGCGATCACGATCAGGCCGACCGCGGCCGCGCCGCTCACCGCACCCCACGGATCGAACCGCGCCCGCTCGCCGTCCTGCGATTCGGGGACCGTGCACGCCGCGACCGCCAGAATCGCACCCGAGATCGCCATCGCCAGCGTGATCGACAGCCACGACCAGCGCCACAGCAGCACTCCGGAACCCAGGATGCCGATCACCGCGCCGCCGCCGACCGTCCCCGCCCAGATCCCGACCGCGACATTGCGGCGATCCGGTTCCACCCCGGCGGTGAGCAGCGACAGCGTCGACGGCATCACCAGCGCCGCACCGACTCCGGCGATCGCACGCGAGCCGATCAGCCATTCCGGTCCGGCGACCACCAGCGGGATCGCCGACGCGATCGCGAACACCGCCAGTCCGACGATCATCACGATGCGGCGGCCGTAGCGGTCGCCCAGGGCGCCGGCCGGCAGGACCAGACAGGCCAGCGCGAGCGTGTAACCGTCGATGATCCAGGTCAATTGGGACTGCGTGGCGCCGGTGGCCGAGGCGATCTGCGGCAGGGCGGTGTAGAGCGCCGCCATCGACGCGACGACCAGCGCGACGGCCAGGCAGGACACCACGATCACCCATCGGGTGCGCACGGGTACGGGCTCGGTCATGGTTGCGTTCATCGCGCCTCCCGAGAAACGATACTTTTAGTTTCGCTATGCTACTCGAAGTATCGTTTCTATCCCGTGCGGCCGCTGATCTTGCCGAGGAGGAATCCTGAGACCATGACATCGAGTGCCGCGATCGAATCCGAGGACGACCCGCGCAAGGCGCGCTCACGTCGCCGCCTGCTGGCCGCCGCGGCCGAATTGTTGCGCGACGGCGGATTGGACGCGGTCACCATCGATGCGGTGACGCGACGCTCGGGCGTCGCGCGCACCACGCTGTACCGGCATTTCGATACCGTGGCGCGGCTGCGTGCCGCGACCCTGGAAGAGCTGATGCCGCCGGTGGTCGAGATACCGGACGCGGGTCCGCTGCGGGAGCGGCTGATCGAACTGCTCACCCGGCAGGCCGCGGCGATCAACGACGTACCGCTGCATCTGACGACGCTGGCGTGGCTGGCGACCGGGGACGCGCAAGCACACGGCGACGGCGCGCGAGCCGGCACGCTGCGCGCCCATCTGATCGACACCTATCGCCGTCCGTTCGACGAACTGTTCGACGACCCGCGGGCGCGCGCACTGCTCGGCGATCGGGATCTCACCGCGGTGCTGGCGCAGCTCGTCGGGCCGATCGTCTTCGTGCGGCTCACCGGCATCGGCCGCGCCGGGCGCGCCGACTGCACCCGCATCGTCGACGACTTCCTCGCCGCATGCGAGCGCGATCGCTGAAAAATCTTGCCTGCGCTGGGGTTTCGAGTCAGTAGTAGACGGGCCCCGGGACTCCGCCACCGGCCGCGACGGCATCGCCGGTGATCGCGATGCTGCGCGGCGAGGCCAGGAAGGTGACGACGTCGGCGACCTCGCGGGCGTCGATCACCCGGCGGATCGAGTTGGCGACCAGACCGGCCTCCAATTCTTCGACGGCGGCGCCGGATTCGGCGGCCTGGGCGGCCAGCCGTTCGGTGAGTCGCTCGGTCCGGGTGAGGCCCGGGTGCACGACCGTAACGTTGATCCCGTGCGGGCCGAGTTCGTCCGCGAGATTCTTGGTCAGGGCCGAGACGCCGACGTTGCGCACCGTCTGCGCGATCGAATTCGCTTGCCGTGCACCGAGTCCGCTGATGTTGACGATCCGTCCCCAGCCCTGCGCGATCAGATGCGGCGCGACCGCGCGGGCGGTGCGCAGATATCCGAGCACCTTGATCTCGACCTCGCGGCGCACGATGTCGTCGCTGGTGGCGTTCAGATCCGCGGGCGCGCCGGCACTCCACGGCGTGGCCGCGGCATTGACCAGGATGTCGACCCCACCCAGCTCGGCCACGGTGCGCTCGACCAGTGCCCGCACCTGTTCGTCGTCGCCGGTGTCGGTGGGCACCGCGACGATCCGCCGCCCGCTCTCCTGGGCGAGTGCCTGCGCCGCTGCCGCGAGCGGTTCGGCGGATCGGGCGGCGAGCACCACGTCCACTCCCTCGGCCGCGAGTCCGCGCGCGACGGCCAGGCCGATTCCCTTACTACCGCCGGTGACGATGGCCCGCTTACCGCTCAGCTGCAAATCCATGAGGGCGACGGTAACAACGCCCGCCGCGCGCGTCGCCGATCCGGATCGGGCTGAACCGAATCCGGCTCGGTCGTCCTCGTTCTCGGCGACATCGACCCGCACCCCGCCGCGATGACCCCGAGGATCGACGCCGCAGCCCCGGTCCCGGGCTTACTGAGCCGCAGGCCCGGCCGTGACGAGCCGATCGGCCGGGATTCGGTCGCCACCGCCTCGGCCCGCCGACCCGGCACCGCCGTCGAATCGATCGTCCATCCGCGAGCGGTGCAGGTGGTCGGCAGATCGCCCAGCACATCACGCCCGTCCTCCTCGCACGGCGCCGGGTAGCTGCGCTCGGCCGGACCGCGCCGGTGACGATGAACTGATCGTGCAAACCTCGTCGTTTTTCGCGGTTTTCGCGCATTTCCGTGGCGGTTTGCACGAAAAATTCGGGGCGTCGGGACTCGTGGGCCCGGCAATCACCGACGTCGCACCGCAGGCATGTCCTCGCGACGATCTTTCCGGTCCGGACTACCAGTCCGGCTGGTAACCCCAGCACCACATGTCTGCGGGGTCGACCGTCAGCAGCGCGGCGAATCCACACACCGATTTCGGGCTGCCGCCGACATGCTCGAGGTCATGGGTGATCACCGCGACGGCGTCGGCCCGGCGCAACGCGGGTAGCAGGTCAGGTACCGGCCCGTCGGCGACGATGCCCATCAGGCGATATCCCGCCCCGGCCGCGCGGCGGCGAATCGCGGCGTCGATCTCGGTTCGCCGATCGCCCGCCAGATCGGAGCGAACGTACCCGATTGCCTTGGGCCACTTCGACTTGTCCGGCTCCGCGCTCATCCGAGGAACCGCGTCATGGGCGTCGCAGACTCCGAATTGCGTTGGCCCGGAATCCATGCGGTCCACATCTCGTGGGCGACGCGATCCCAGACGGCGGCCCAGTGGCGCGATGTCTGTTCCCGTGCCGCCGCGAGATCGGTGCCCGGCGCGAACTCGATCACGTCGCCGGTGGCCGGATCGCGCGCCCGCCTGATCTCGATATGACGGTAGTTCTGCATCGTCCACTCCGCTTCCAGACCGTTCACCGCGGTACACCTGGTCCTGTCGTCCATCACCGCCTACCTGTCCCGCATGTCGGCGACCAGCCCGTCCAGCACGCTGAGTAGCGTGCCGAGGTCCGCGCCCGTCGTCACCGGCAGTTCGCTACCGATCGGGTCGAGCCGGATACCGCGCGCCGCGGCACGCTCGCGCAGCGTGTGCACCGGGGGAACGATCTTCCCGGCCTGCACGAGGAACCCGAATGCGGCGGCTTTGCGGGGACACCGATGGGCACGACACCCCTTGTGCTGCTGCATGATTCGCCGCGCAACCGATTCGGTGAGCGGATGCGGCGGACCGGCATGCTCCGGCGCGATCGGACTGCGCGCCCACGTCTCCGGCGGGCACACCGTTTCCAGATCACACCAATCGCACACCCGCGCCGGACTGTGATCGACGGTGGTCAAGTCGTAGACCACGACCGCCGCAGCGTCGACACCGAGGGCGAGCCAGACCGTAACCGACGGGATCCGGCCGATCCTCGGGTGGCCGCACGGTGTAGACGTAGTGATAACCCAGCCGCTCGGCATGGCGTTCGATCGCGAGCGCATGCCGCGACGCGTCCGCACCGGACACGGCGGGTCGTATAAGCCCGATAGCTCTGGGGCGCTTATCATTTCGTCGTACTCCATCGGTGTCCGGTTGCGTATCCCGGTGTTCGAGCATGGGAAATTTCGACATGTTCGTGCTTCCGACGACGGGGATGTGGTTGAGGCGCTTACGGATTGCCGGGTCGGCCGCCCCACCGCTCGCACACGTCGAGTACACACCGATTGCCGCCAGAACGGAACGGTTTCAAAGCGTTTCGTGACAAGATAAAACGTTCCAAACAATCTGAATTCACTAGCGAAGCTAACGACTGACGGGGGTCAGATGCAGACCGAATCGACGACACTTCCACGCAGACTGCTGGGCCGACGGCTGATCGAGTTGCGTGAGGCCGCAAACCTCAAGAGCGACGAGGCGGCGAAACTCGCCGAGATCGGCCGACAAACCTTGTGGCGCTT
This sequence comes from Nocardia cerradoensis NBRC 101014, assembly GCF_000308535.1. Taxonomy (GTDB): domain Bacteria; phylum Actinomycetota; class Actinomycetes; order Mycobacteriales; family Mycobacteriaceae; genus Nocardia; species Nocardia cerradoensis. The sequence continues at coordinate 36,351 of NZ_BAFW01000146.1, forward strand.
GGAGAACGGGCGGACTTCGGAAGTGAAGAGGCCGATCATCCGAGCACTGTGCCGCGTGTACGAGGTCAACGAAGAGGATCAGAATGGGCTTTTGTGGCTTGCGGACGAGTGCCGCAAAGAGGAGTGGTGGCAGTCCTACAGCGACGCGATTGTGTACGCCGATCAGTTCCTCAGCCTGGAACAGGCTGCAACTCGCGTCGATTCCTTTCAACTGACACTATTGCCCGGACTCACTCAGACGGCCGACTACCGCCGGGCAAAAGCCCGGTACTACAAGCCAGAATTGCGCAGATCGCGCCTTGTCGATCAACACATTCAATACAACGAGCAGAGAAGTTTCGAGCTACTTTCGAAACGACAAGCACGCCTGGCTGATTCGAGTAACCCGCTGACCATGCAAGTCTTACTGGGCGAGGCAGCGCTACGATATCGGATCGGGGGCAACGCAGTAATGGCCGACCAAATCCGCCATCTCCATGAACTGAGCCTGCTGGCGAATATGTCGATTCGCGTCATACCGTTCACCAGTGACGGTCATATCGGACTGGAAACCGACTCGTTCGTGCTGTTCGAATTTCCGCAACACTTGAACCCGGCGCTGACACAACCTCCGGTGGTATACATCGAGGGCTACGCCGGAACCTTGTACCTGGACAAGCCAACCGAGATCGAGGTGTACCGACAGGCGCTGTCCGACATCGCCGCTGTGGCGCTGAACGAAGCGGAGTCAAGGGCTCTGCTGCAGAAGATCGAACAGGAGTACAGGGCGTGAGTACCGATACGTCAGCCGCGAAGTGGTTCAAGAGCAGCCGAAGTCGGGACGGCGGAGAGTGCGTGGAGGTAGCACACCTGACCACCGGCGCGGTCGGAGTTCGCGACTCCAAAAACCCCACCGGCCCAACTCTCATCTTCACCCCCGCCGAATGGGACGCCTTCACCACCGGCCTTCAGGACGGCAAGTTCCAGCGACCGGCGTAGCAGTGTGGCGTTCGAGCAGCCGCACACCGAGCACAGGACAACCGGTCACCGCTCCCTGATCGCGTTCGACCACGGACGGAGGCTTCGGACGTACTCGTCTAGGAGTGCTGCGTCCTGTCGATACCGAGGGTGGCGATCAAATCTTCGTGCAGTTCGAACCACACTCGGTGGGCCGAGTCGTGTTCGGTTCCGGTGACCATCTCGGGATTATCGGCGGCCAGGGCGAGGGCCGCGGCGAAGCGGGTGTCGTAACCGGCGAACCGGGCGAGTCGTTCGGTGAGAGTATTCGTCAGCGGAACCAATTCCTTTGCGAGGCTTTCCAGTTCGGCCAGGATCGGCCGGTCCCGCTGCGCGTCCCGGTGGTCGTTGTCCTGCATGCTGCCATCGGGAAGAATGGTCAGTTGCCAGGCGGTGCACGCCCGCACCAACCGTGCGTTGAGCGGGAGAAACATGCGATAGACGTCTTCCACCGACGCTTTCGCCCCACACTCGGAAAGCTCGTCGGCGAGTTGCCGCTCGTTCTGCGCACGTCCGCTCTCGGTGAGCGACCACCCCGCGTCCGTTCCGAAACGGAAGCGGTTGATCCACCCACGCTCTCGGAAGTCCCGCACGTGCGACTCGGCGAGGTCGGCAGGCATTCGGTATCTGCCGGCGACCGCGTACGTACCAATGAACCCGCCCAGGCGAATTGCGTGCAACGCGAGCAGCGAACTGCGTGAAACGTGCGTCATCGCGGACTTCCCTTCCGTGTTGAGCGGCCATGCCTGGTGAAGCGAGTTCAATGGTGGGTCGAGCGAACGGCATGAACGTGTCCCTTGGTTCCGTCGACCGAGATGATCCGATGATCGGCCAGGGTCCGCATCGCTCCCTCGGCCGCCACCACGGCTGGAATCCCGAACTCGCGGGCGACGATTGCCGCATGGGACAGCATTCCCCCGGTTTCGGTCACCACCGCCGCGGCAACGCCGAAAAGCGCTGTCCACGACGGATCGGTCGTGCGACAGACGATCACATCGCCCGGCCGAACCGCGTCGAAGTCGTCGACACTGTGCACCAGCCGAACCGGACCGGCGACAACGCCACGGCTGGCCGCAGCGCCGGTGACGATGGGCGCATCCGGCATCGTGGTTCCTCCTGTCCACCGCGATTCAAGTTCGTCAAACATAGGTTGACGATCATAAGTCCGTCAACTGCTAGTTGACGACCCGGCGAAAGCTCGTGCCCTACAGGGCTCGCGGGAAAGTTGGGATCGGTAGGGGGCGCGTCCGGCGTCTACTCACCCCATGACATTTTCTCAACCTCCCGCGAACCAACCGCAGTCCGCCGGCTTGGACAAGAAGACCAGCGCGATCCTGTCGTACGCGCTGGGGTGGCTCACCGGAATCATCTTCCTCTTCATCGGAAAGCACGATCCCGATGTGAAATTCCATGCCTCGCAATCGATCGTCTTCTTCGGCGCGGTCTCCGTGCTCAATGTCGTGCTGAGTATCGTCGGCTCGCTCCTCGGAGCTGTGGGCATCATCTTCAGCCTCGCCGGACTCGTCGTCGCGGTCTTCACGGTCGTCGTCTGGATCATGGCCATGGTCCAGGCGAACAACACCGGCGGTGTCCGCGCAGCGCTCCCTATCGTCGGAAAGTTCACCGCCCCTTACGCCGATCGGTTGGCCAACTCGATCAGGTAGCGGCATCTTCGCATGGCGGCGGATACGACAGTCCGAAGATCAACGGCCCGAGGCTATCTCGGGCCGTTGGCGTGCGCGGAGACCAGACCGAGCATCCCGGCCGTCACCGATTCGGGCGGGTCAGGCGGGAACCACCTCCTCGCGGCGGGCCGTGATCGCCTGGTGCACGGTGACGAAGAACAGCACGAATCCGATGGTCAGCAGGACGTGTCCGATGCCGGCCAGCTCCGCCAGTGGCGTGGATTCGCCGTGCCCGAGAACGGTCCGGGTGCCGATGATCGTCATGCACGACACCGTCCAGAGGACAGCGATGTTGTAGACGGTGAAGAACCAGCGATAGGCGCGCGTGTTCGACAGGGCGAGTTGATGTTCGAGCACCAGGACGATCAGGAAGAACAGTGTCCCCAACGCCAGCAGGTGAGTGTGGACCACGGCGAGTTCGGTCTTGCCGGTGAACTCATGGGCCTTGGTGAGTTCGCGGTAGACCAGGCCCGACGGCAATCCCAGTGCGGTATAGCCGACAGCGGCCCAGTAGAGCTGTTTCATCGAGTCCTCGTTCGAATTTCGTTGCGGTCGTTGGGGTATAGAGCTCAGGCCGAGAGCTGTGCGGTGCGCGCTGGGGCGTCGGCCCGCTCAGCCTCGGGTGCCTTGTCGGTTTCGCCGAGGATCAGCAGGCCCGTGAGCGCGATGAGCGCGGAGGTCGATCCGTGGACACCGAACGCGGTGGCCGCGGAGCCGTGATGCGCCAGGACGTTGATCATGTCGCCGAGCGGCGCGACGGCCGTCGTCAGCAGAATCCACCCCAGGGCGCGGCGCCGGCCCGTTACCAGCAGGATGCCCGTGCCCAGACCCATCGCGAGTTCGCGGCAGCCTTTCACGATGAGGAAGCCGTCGCCGACGGGCACGTTCGGCAGGCCGAAGCCCTGGGCGGCGGTCTCGGGAGTCAGAACGAAAGAGATCCCATCAGGACAGCACCTCACCGGGTCCCAACTCGAGAGTGGGATGGAAGATCATCGGCCGTGCGGTGAGGTCGAGATCGTTCTGCATCCGCAGGGTCAATTCCCGCCATTCCGCCGTGCCGAGTGCGTTGCGCAGGGCGGTGCCGCTGTCCCAGTCCCCGACGTTGACGAAGACCGCCTCGGCCGCCTCACCGGCCGCCTGGAACATCCGGGTTCGGCGGAAACCGGCGGCGGCCGCCATGTACTGGGCGCTGTCGCGCCAGCGCTGCAGGAACAGGTCCCGCTGAGCCGCCGGGACGGACATCGTGTTGATCACCGTGACCGGGGCGTCGGTGGCAGGAACGGAGGGTGTGTTGGAATTCGTCATATTGTCACGTTAAGTGACAATCACAATTTATGTCAATACTCTTAGATGGCAATCATGTTGGATTGCTAGTGTGGGAGTCATGACGAACCGGCCGCTGGACTCGCGCGCGGGATTCCTGTTGTCGCAGATCGGTTTCCACGTGTCGTACCAGCTCACCGAGCAGCTGGCGCGCTCGGATCTGGACCCGGCCCATTTCGCGGTCCTCACCCAGCTGGCCGTCGCGGACGGCCGCAGTCAGCAGGAACTCGCGGATCTGCTGCGGGTTCACCGCAACGCGATGGTCGGACTGGTCGACGAGCTGGAAGAACGCGCACTGGTGACCCGGCAGCCACATCCGGCCGACCGGCGCGCGCACGCGGTCCACCTCACCGACAATGCCCGCCAGGTGCTCGAGTCGATGCAATCCGAGGCCGACGCACTGGAATCGGAAGTTCTCGCACCGCTCGACGAGACCGAGCGAGCCCAGCTCCTCCCGCTACTGCAACGCATCGCCGCCCACGCGGGCCTGCCCGCCGGTGTACACCCCGGCCTGCAACGACGACGCCGCACACGCCGCGCACCGAGGTGAACGCGGTCCGAATCACCGGGCGGGTCACCGCCACGCAGCCGTGCACCTGTCGTCGATCGGTGTGCGCTGAGGTGCCGATCAGTCGAGCAAACCCGAAACCGGCAATCCCCTGCCGCTCAGAAGTAGCGGCGTATTCGCACGGCGGCCGGATGCGACAGTCCGAAGGTCAACGGCCTGAGGACATTTCGGGCCACTGGCCTCCGCACGCAACGGCCCGAGCTCCAGGCCCCTCCATCGCCGATACTCTGTCGGCGCACTCCACGAGGATCAACGCCGTGCGGCCACCACCTCGGACGCAACCTCGAGGAATTTCAGGTCGGTGACGGCCGGGACCAGGATGAACTCATCACAGCCGGCCCGCTCCGCGCCGTCGAGAATGTCGGCGAGCACCTCGGGATTCGACGCACGCGCCGACGCGGCGATCATGCCGGCCAGGTCGGGCCCGAGGAAGCCGAGGTAGCGAGCCGTGAAGGAGCGCAACGCCTCGGACGCATCGGGGACACCCAGCGCGGTGAAGCAGCCACTGACCTTGCGCGGCTTCGTCTTACGACCGGCCTCGGCCCAGCATCGGTCGGCGCGATCGCTCACCTTGGCGATCTCCTCGGCGTCACCCGCGATGCTGAAGCCGGAGATGCCGTCGGCCCACCGCGCCGCGCGGCGCATCGCCTTCGGCCCCATCGAACCGGCGAGGATGATCGGCCCACCCGGCTGCACGCACGCCGGCCCGACCGGGTCCGCGCCCTCGAACGGGGGCTCGCCGGCGAGCAGCGACTTCAGCTCGGCGACCTTGTCCTCGAGCTGCTGGTGCCGACGCGTGAAATCGGCGCCGAGAGCGCGGTAGTCGTGCTCGCGACCGCCGACGCCGACGGCTACCTCGAGGCGGCCGTTCGCGAGCTGGTCGAGGGTGCCGATCTGCTGGGCGACCATCGCCGTCGGATGTTGCGGGAGCACCCACAGGTTCGCCAGGACCTGCACTCGCTCGGTGACCGCCGCGCAGGCGCCCAGCGTCGCGACCATCTCCGGATTCGAAAACGTCACCCGCTCACCGACGGAAACGCTCGAGAACGGGCCCGCGTCGATTCGCCGAGCCCAGTCGACCGTCGTACCCGGCCCGTAGCCGGGAGCCATCTGCGGAAGTGCGACACCGATTTTCATGTGGCGACCCTCTCAGACCGACCCGGCCCCGGTCCCGCGATCCCCCATTCCGGCACATCACGGACGACGGCGTGCGCCCGCCGAACTCGCGCCGAACCGTGCGACCGGGATCAGCCCGGAATGTGATTACACCGCTTCACTGGACCTGACCTCTCACTTCCCGAGGGCATAGCTGCCCTGCTCCGCGCCTGCCGCGACGACGCCGTGGCCCATCCGTACCGGTACGCGATGCATCGCGAGGCGGGTTCAGCTGTTCTTGAAAGGGTTGAGAGTCTTTCCGGCGAGGTAGCTCAGGTGGGTGGGGAGGGGTTTCATGGCGGCGGCGGAGATCTTGTTGAGGGTGCCGGGCACGCACACGGGCTTGCCCTTCATCACGGCGGTCCAGCCTTCGGTGACGACGGCTTCTGGCTGCTGCCAGAGGATTCGGGGCAGATGGTCGGCTTTGTCGCGAGTGCCCATGACATCGTGGAATTCGGTGTGCGTGAAGCCGGGGCACAGGGCGGTGACGTGGATGCCGTGGGGTTTGAGTTCCATGTCGAGGGCCTGTGAGGTGTTGAGCACGAACGACTTGATGCCGGTGTAGAGCAGGCTGGCCGCCGGTGGGGCGAACGCGGCGACCGAGGACAGATTGACGATGCGGCCCCAGTTACGTTTCTTCATGCCGGGAACGACCAGGTGGATGAGTTCGGTCGGGGCGGTCACCATCAGCTGGATCTCCCCGGCCAGGGCGTCCCACGGGGTGTCGGCGAACGCGGTCTTACCCGACAGGCCGGCGTTGTTGATCAGGACATCGATGTCGAGGCCCTGCTGGTCGGCGTGGTTCACAATCGCGGCGGGTGCGGCGGGGTCGGTGAGGTCGGCGGCGAGCACCTCGCAGCGCACGTCGTGCCGTTCGGTCAACTGCGCGGCGAGTTCCTGGAGCCGGTCGCCGCGGCGGGCGACCAAGAGCAGTTGGTAGCCGCGCCCGGCGAGGTGGCGGGCGAACGTCGCGCCGATGCCGGCCGAAGCGCCGGTGATCAACGCGGTGCGGGGGGATGTGGTCATGGTTCCTTCGTTCGGGTGGGCCGCGGATGTCGAGGGAGCCCGCCTCATCTGTCGCTTTCTTGAATGATCATCAAGAAGAGTAGCGGCTTCTTGACTGGCGTTCAAGAAATCCCTACCGTTGCCGCATGATCTTCTTGAATGATGTCCAAGAAGAACGGCGACGAGGCGGAAAAGGGCACACGGTATGACAAGCGGCGGGCCGGATCGGCACGAGGGAACAGCGGTACAGCGACGTGAGGTCGCCTTCGCGTCCGGGACGGACATGTGCGCAGCATGGCTGTACACCCCACCCAACTCACCGGGACCGCGGCCCATGGTGATCATGGGGCACGGGTTGGGAGCGGTTCGTCAGATGCGCCTGGATGCCTATGCCGAGCGGTTCGCCGCAGCGGGCTGGTCGGTGCTGGTGTTCGACTACCGCCACCTCGGCGCGAGCGACGGATACCCACGTCAACTACTCGACATCGGCAAGCAACGCGCGGATTGGCATGCCGCCCTGGCCTTCGTACGCACCCTGCCGGAGGCCGATGTCGACCGGATCGCGTTGTGGGGCAGCTCTTTCGGCGGCGGACATGTCGTTCAGGTCGCTTCCGAAGACAGCCGCATCGCGGCGGTCGTGGCCCAGTGCCCCTTCACCGACGGACCGGCGTCGTTGCGCTCGCGGCTACGAACGGGCCCGCTGAGCGCGATAGCGCTGACAGTGGCCGGCATCCTCGACACGGTCGGTTCCCGGTTCGGCGCGAAGCCGATCCTGATGCCGATGGCGGGCACGTCCTACATGCCCGCGTTCGTGGCCTCACCCGACGCTCTCGCCGGTGCCTCCGCACTTCTGCCCGCGGGGACCCGGCTCTCGCGGCGCACCAGCGCGTTGTTGAAACGGCTGCCCTCGGTGCGGGCTCGGGTGTCGACGAACATCGAACTGACCGAGATCGACGGCGGGGAAGAACCCGCGACCGTTGTCGGTCGCGACAGCATATGGGGTGTATTACGCGGCGCGGCCGGTGAATTCGATGCCGCCAACGCCCTGGCCGCACGGCTGGCGCTGCACCTTCCGCTCTATCGGCCCGGTCGCGCGCTCGCTCGCTTCAGCACTCCGACGCTGCTGTGTGTCTGCGACAACGACGCGGCCGCGCCCGCGAAGACCACGAAGCGGCACGCGCGGGGCTTGGCACACGTGCACGTCCAGAACTACCCCTGCGACCACTTCGACATCTACGTGGGCGAACACTTCGAACGCGCCGTGCGTGACCAACTCTATTTCCTGGCAACCCAATTCGACTACACCGCCCGCACCACGCAGTAGGTCGCCCCGGGCTCGTGGACGTGCGCAGACCCGGCACTCAGCCGGCGGCTGCGGCAAGACCGCGAGCGCTGTTCAGCAACGTCTCGATCACCGCGCGCCGCCGCGCCTGATCCGTCGGATGCGTCAGCAAGCCCTCGACAACGAAAACGCCGATCGCCACCAGCGGATCCACTTCGTCAGCGGGCACGCCGAGTTCGATCAGCTCTGCCCGGAACAATCCCTCGGCCAGCGCGTGGAACTGCTCGTGCCATTCCTGAATGGACGCGGACTCCTCGGCGCGCGTGTGGACCGTGCTCACCAACCGGCCCAGCTGCTCCAATTCCCCGACCAGCCACAACAGCCGATCAGCCAGGCTCGAGCCCAGCACTTCGCTGTAGGAGGCCATCGAGTCGGCCAGGACCGAGTCCAGGACCGCGATCAATACCGCGTCCTTGTCCTGGAAGTACCAGTACAACGTGTTCGACACCACCCCGGCGTCGCGGGCGATCCGCGTCATCGACGCCGCCTCGTAGCCTTCGTCGACGAACAACCGCCGTGCAGCGGCCACGATTTCCGCGCGCTTCTCTTCTCGATCACGCGGCCGTCTGTTCCGAGGCATCTCCAGTCCTGACTCATCATCCGGCGTTGACCCAACCCTATCTTGGACAGCCCCCAAGACCACCCCGACTTGCGCTCGGAGCGTAAGCCCAGCACCCTGCCGGGAAGTCCGACGCGCTGGACGAGCCGATTATCGAACAAATGTTCGAGCATGCGGTAGGCTCCCTCGCGTGAACACACATTCGACCGCATTGGCACCGAATGCTCCGGCACGGGGATGGTCGGAACTGGCCGATGTCGACTTGCTGCGCACCCTCGTCGAAACCGAACGCCGCCGACGTCGATTGGGTGCGGCCATGGTCGCGGCCGTCGCCGAGGCCGAGCGCCGCGGCCTCGCCGCCGACACCGGCTACCGGGACACGGCGGAGCTGTTGAGTGACCTATTGCGGATCAGCGCCTCCGAGGCGCGTCGGCGCATCGAATACGCCGCCCCGCGAGCCCGCTCCCGCGCCAGAAAGGCGTGGCGGGCGATGGCGGCGGCGAGCTGACAGGCCGATGAGCGCTCGTCGGTGCGGCCGGCAGTGCGCGCGACGCAGGTCTGCCGACACCTGCGCGGGGTCAGCGGCGGATCAGGCGCCGGCCCGCACGATCCCACCGCGCGCCACCGGATCGAGACTCGCCGGACCCAAGCCCAGGTGATCACGCAGCGTCGTGCCGGTGTAGTCGGTGCGGAACAGGCCGCGGCGCTGTAGTTCCGGCACCACCAGGTCGACGAAATCGTTGAAGGTGCCCGGCGCCTGCGCGGCGGACAGGATGTAACCGTCGGCCTCGCCGCCGTGGAAGCCCTCCTCGATCTGGTCGGCGATCTGTTCGGGCGTGCCGACGAACTGCGGCAGCAGCACGCCCTGCGCGTACAGCCGGCCGATATCGCGCAACGTCAGGTTGTCCCGGACGCTGAGCCGGCGCGCCACGTCGAACAGCCCCTGCGTGCCCGGCACCACGACGTCTTCGATCGGTGCGTCGAGGTCGTAGCGCGAGAAGTCGTGGTCGGTGTGCACCGACAGCGTGATGAGCCCGGAGACCGGATCGGCGAGTTCGTTGTGGAAGGCCTGCTTCTCGCGGGCGATCGACTCGGTCTCCCCCACGAACGGCACGAACGACGGGAAGATCTTGATGTCGTCCGGGTTGCGGCCGAAATCGGAGGCACGCGATTTCAGGTCGTCGTAATAGGCGCGCCGGCCCTCCGGAGTCGGATCGATCTCGAAGACCGCCTCGGCCCAGCGCGCGGCGAAATCCTTACCGACAGGCGAGGATCCGGCCTGGATGATCACCGGCCGGCTCTGCGGCGAATGCGGCACGGTCAGCGGCCCGCGCGTCTTGAACCAGGTTCCGGCATGGTCGACCACGTGCACTTTGTCCGGGTCCGCGAAGACACCGGTCGCCTTGTCCTGCACGAGCGCATCGGGTTCCCAGCTACCCCACAGGCGGTAGGCCACCTCGAGGAATTCCTGCGCCCGCTCGTAGCGTTCGTCGTGGCCCAGATGGTTGTCGAGACCGAAGTTCTGCGCCTCGGCCTGATTGAGCGAGGTGACCACATTCCAGGCCGCGCGCCCACCCGAGAGGTGATCCAGCGTGCCGAAGATCCGCGCCACCTCGTACGGATGAAAGTAGGTGGTGGACTTGGTGATCGCGAGCCCGATCCGGTCGGTCACATTGGCCAGCCCGGCCGCCACCAGCGCCGGATCGATCGTGGCCGAGGCCTGGGTGCCGCTGCGCAACGGCACCCGGATGTCGTCGCCGTAGCGCACCGGCGTCGCCAGGAGATCGGCGAAGAACAGGAAGTCGAACTTGCCGCGCTCCAGCGTCTGCGCCACCCGGCGGTAGTAGCCGGGCCCCAGATAGTCGGTCTCCGAGCCGGGATGCCGCCACGCCGCATGCGAATGGGTGACGTGCGAAGCGATCAGGAATCCGGCCAGATGCAATGCGCGAGACATGAGCCCAGCTTCGGCCACCCCGTGCGGAACGGTCACCGGTTGCGATCAGCGGGAACCGAAAAGCTACCCTCCAGCGAATCGGATCACGCTGAATCAATGGGGATCGCCCGGACGCCGGCGCGCCTACCATCCGGAGCATGAGTGTCCGCGATGCGCCTGCCGAACAGCGGAATTCGGCGGTGCGTTCATGAGCGAACCACCCACGGGACGCTCGTGGTCGTTCGAGACCCGGCAGATCCACAGTGGCGCACAACCGGATTCGGGTACCGGTTCCCGGGCGACCCCGATTCACCAGACCACGTCCTATGTCTTCCGCGACACCGACCACGCCGCGGAGACCTTCGCGCTGCGCGACCCGGAAACCCACGCGTACACGCGGGTCTCGAATCCGACGACGGCGGTCGCCGAACAGCGCCTGGCGGATCTGGAAGGCGGGCTCGGCGCGGTGGCGGTGGCGAGTGGTCAGGCCGCGGTCTCGCTGGCGCTGCTGACGATCGCCCGGGCCGGTGACCACATCATCGCCGCCGCGACGCTCTACGGCGGCACCTACAATCTGCTCGCCCACACCTTCGCCGACCTCGGGATCACCGTCGAGTTCATCGCCGACCCCGACGACGCGGCACAGTGGCGGCGCGCGATCCGGCCGAACACCAAGGCGCTGTTCGCCGAGACGATCGGCAATCCCCTCGGCAACGTGCTCGACGTCGCCGCGGTCGCCGACCTCGCGCATACCGCCGGGATACCGCTGGTGGTGGACAACACCGTGCCCACCCCGTACCTGCTGCGCCCGATCGAGCACGGCGCCGACATCGTCGTCCATTCGACCACGAAGTTTCTCTCCGGCCACGGCACGGCGATCGGTGGCGCCGTCGTCGATGCCGGGCGGTTCGACTTCCGGGCCGACCCGCACCGGTGGCCGCAGCTCAACTCCCCCGATCCCAGCTATCATGGCCTGGTGTTCGCCGCGGAATTCGGTGAACTCGGCTACCTGACCCGGCTGCGCACCAAGCTGCTGCGCGACCTCGGTCCGGCGGTCTCCCCGTTCAACAGCTTCCTGCTGCTGCACGGGCTGGAAACCCTGTCGCTACGGGTGGCCCGGCACAGCGACAATGCCGCCGCGATCGCCGAATGGCTTTCCGCGCGAACCGAAGTCGAGCGCGTGCACTACGCTGGGCTGCCCGGCAGCCGCTGGCACGACGCGGCCCGGCGCTATCTGCCACGTGGTGCCGGCGGCGTGCTGGCGTTCGAACTGACCGGCGGCGCGGCGGCCGGCCGACGCCTGGTCGACCGCCTGCACCTGTTCAGTCACCTGGCCAATATCGGGGACGTGCGCAGCCTCGTCATTCATCCGGCGTCCACGACGCACGCCCAATTGGACCCGCGTCAACAACGCGACAGCGGCGTGACACCCGGTCTGGTGCGGCTGTCGGTGGGCCTGGAGAGCAGCACGGATTTGATCGCGGATCTGGAAGAGGGACTCGGTGAGTGACATCAGTACGGCCGACTTCTCCGCCGCGGACTTTCCTGGCGCCACGGGAAGCGTTCACTACCGGCGCTGGATACCACCCCGGCCCCGCGCGGTGCTGGCGTTCTTCCACGGCCTCGGCGAACACGTCGGCAGCTATCACCCGTTCGCCGCGGCGCTCAATTCCGCCGGAATCGCAGTGTGGGCCAACGATCATGCCGGACACGGCCGCAGCGACGGTGAGCGCGTGCTGATCTCGTCGGTGGACACCCTCATCGACGACGCCGAGACCCTGGTCGGCCTCGCCCGCGCCGCGCATCCGGACGTTCCGCTGATCGTGGCGGGCCACTCCTTGGGCGCACTGGTCTCGGCGCTGCTGGTCGCCGAACGCGATGTGCCCGCGGCCGCTCTCGTCCTGGCGGGTTCGTCGCTGCTCGTCGAGGGCGAGAGCTGGGTGCTGCGGGTGCTGGCCGACGGTGTCGACCCCTGGGAACTGCGTCGCGATCCGAGCGAAATGACCCGCGACACCGCCTACGCCCAGCAGATCCGCGAGGACCCACTCACCTGGCAAGGCGGGCTGCGGCTGGAAACCCTCGGCGCATTGGGCGCGGTCGCGCCGCGCATCCCCGCGGCACTGGACACACTCACGCAGCCGGTGCTGTTCGTGCACGGCGCCGAGGACGATATGGCTCCGGTCGCCGGGGTGCATCGCGCGGTGGCCCAACTCCCCGACGCGCGGGCGGCGGTTTTCCCGGAGGACCGGCACAACATTCTCAACGAGATCGACCGCGATCAGGTCTACCGGGTCGTGGTGGATTTCATCGCCGAGCACCTGTGAGGCATTCGGAAATGACACGCGCACACCGGCTTTCGCTGCTACTGGCGGCGGTGACCGCGATCGCGGCCGTACCGCTGAGTTCCTGCGGCACCGGCGGTGACAGCGGCGGCTCCCCCGCCGTGCAGACCACCCAGGCACCGACCCCACCCGAGGATCGGCTCGACACCGACGCCACCGTGAACGTCAGACTGACGCTCGAGCCCACCAGTCTCAACACCTTCACGACGGCGGGCGTCGCCCTCGACCAGGTGCTGCTCGACAACGTGTACCAGGGCCTGGTCAGCATCGACACCAACGACCGCGACAAGATCGTCCCCGCGTTGGCGCGTACCTGGGAACTGTCCCCGGACGGCCTGCAGTACACCTTCCACCTGGCCCCGAACGCCACCTTCCACGACGGCTCACCGCTGACGGCCGCCGACGTGGTGTGGTCGCTGCGGCAGGAGATCGCGCCGGGTGCACGGGCACTGAAGGCAGCCGACTTCTCGTCCGTGGCCGACGTATCCGCACCCGATCCGGCGACCGTGCGGATCGTCGCCAAGCAGCGCGACACCACCCTGCTGTGGGCGCTGTCGCAACGCGGCGGGATCGTGTACAAGCAGGGCACCGACTTCGCCGGACTCGACGGCGCCGAGAACGGATCCGGGCCGTTCCGGCTGGCGCAGTGGAACCGCGGCTCCTCGATCACACTGGCGCGCAACGACTCCTACTGGGGCGCACGACCCAAGGTGGCGAAGGTGGTGTTCCACTACATCAAGGATCCCAACGCCGCCAACAACGCCGAAGCCACGGGACAGACGGATATCCAGGCCGGCGCCGATCCGACCCTGCTGCAACCGTTCACCGGTAACGATCGGTTCACGGTGTTGCGCGGCACCACCACCGACAAATACACGCTGGCGTTCAACGGGACCCGGGCGCCGTTCACCGATCCCGCTGTGCGTCATGCCATCCGGCAGGCCACCGACACCCAGGCCGCCATCCGCACCTATGGCGCGGGCATCGCCATCGGCAGCGATGTACCACCGCAGGATCCCTGGTACGAGGACCTCACCGCGATCGATTCCTACAATCCCGACAATGCCCGCAAGCTGCTGGCCGGCGCGGGATTCGGCAACGGTCTGGCGCTGACGCTGGATGTGCCCAACATCTACCCGGCCTCGATCACCGATCTGCTGGTCTCGGACCTGAAGAAGGTCGGGATCACGCTCACGGTGCACCAGGTGGAGTTCCAGACCTGGTTGTCGAAGGTGTACGCCGGCAAGGATTTCGAGCTCAGCCTGGTCGATCACGCCGATGCCCGCGACCTGGCGAACTACACCAAGCCCACCTACTATTTCGGCTACGACAACAAGCAGGTGCAGCAGTGGTACGACCAGGCACGCACCGCCGCCACCGACGCCGAGCGCGACGCGTTGCTGAAGAAGGTGGCGCGGCAGATCTCCGAGGACGCCGCCGCCGAATGGCTGTTGCTGGCGCAGACGACCACCGTCGTCCGGCAGGGGGTCTACGGCGTGCCGCAGGCAGAAACCAGCAACCGGTACAACCTCGCCACGCTGGCGGTCGCGAAATAACGCCGTGGCCGTATTCCTGGTGCGCCGCAGCGCGTTACTGCTGATCTCGCTGGTGGTCGCGAGCACCCTGGTGTTCGGCCTGCTGCGACTGCTGCCCGGCGATGTCGCCACCACGATCGGTGGCATCGAGGCCGGGCCGCAGCAGCTCGCCGCGATCCGCGCCGACCTCGGCCTGAATCGGCCGCTCCCGGCGCAGTACCTGTCCTGGATGGGTGGGGTGCTACACGGCGATTTCGGCCACTCACAGCTCAACGGCGCCTCGGTCGGCGCCGAGCTGGCCCGCAAACTTCAGGTCACCGTGCCGCTGGCGGCCGGGGCGCTCGCCGTCGCGGCCGCTATCGCGGTACCGCTGGGCACCTGGGCGGCCGTACGTAACCGGAGCGCGGCCGGCAGCGCGGTGGGCGCGGTGTCGCAGCTCGGCGTCGCGATTCCGAGCCTCTGGCTGGCGCTGCTGCTGATCACCGCCTTCGCCGTCGAGTTGCGCTGGCTGCCGGCGCAAGGGTTTCCGGTCGACGGGTGGGCTCGACCGGAGGCGGCGCTGCGCAGCCTGATTCTGCCGTGGCTCGCGCTGGGGCTCACCGAAGGGGCAGTGCTGCTGCGGTTCGTCCGCTCCGCGGTGCTCGGCGTGCTGCATGCGGACTTCCTGCGCACGGCTCGCGCCAAGGGGCTCACCCGCACGCAGGCCTTGCTGCGGCACGGCCTGCGCAACGCATCGCTGCCGGTGGTGTCGATCCTGGGGCTGCAGGCGGCGGCGTTGCTGGCGGGAACCGTGGTGATCGAGACCGTCTTCACCCTGCCGGGCGTCGGCAGCATGCTGGTAACCGACGTCGGCAATCGTGATCTGGTGAAAGTCCAGGGTGAGATCCTCATCCTGGTCGCCGCGGTGCTGACGATCGGTTTCGTCGTCGACATCGCCCACCGGCTGATCGATCCGCGGCTGCGGAGCACGGTGTGAGCGCGGCGAGCCGCCGACGGCGGCAGACACTGCGCACGGTAGCGCTCGCGGTCCTGCGGCGGCCGGGTGGGGCATTCGGGCTGGCGGTGGTGGCCGCGCTGGTGGCCGCGGCGGTGGTGTCGCTGTGGTGGACACCGTTCGACCCCCAGGGCACCGATGTCCGTGCGGCCTGGCTACTACCGATGCACCGGGGGCACCTGCTGGGAACCGACCGGGTCGGCCACGACCAATTCAGCCTGCTGCTGGCCGGCAGTCGCGAAACCCTTGTCGCCGCAGTGGGTTCGGCGTTCGTGGCCGCGGTGCTCGGCCTCTCGCTGGGCACCGCCGCGGTGCTGGCGCCGCGGCGGCTCGGCGCGACGCTGGTGCAGGCGATCGATCTCCTGATCGCCTTCCCCGGACTGTTGCTGGCCATGGTGCTCGCCGCGGTGTACGGCGGATCCCTGGCGACCGTCGTGGCCGCCATCGGGGTCAGTGCGGGAGTCGCGGTGGCGCGGGTGTCGCGCGGGGAGATCGCCCGTGTGCTCGCGCTGGATTTCGTCCTCGCCGCCCGCGCGTGCGGGGCGTCCACCACCCGCATCGTGCGCACCCACCTGCTGCCCAATATCGCGCCCACGATGATCGTGCAGTTGTCGCTGGTCATGGCGCTCGCCGTGCTGACCGAGGCCGCGCTGACCTACCTCGGCTACGGCAGCTCGCCGTCGACGCCGTCCTGGGGCGGGCTGCTGCACGCGCAGCAGGACTACATCGCCGCACGTCCCCTGCTGGTCGTCTGGCCCGGGCTCGCGGTGGCGCTGACCGTACTCGGCTTCAATCTGCTGGGCGACGCACTGCGCGACGCGACCGATCCCCGGCTACGGACCGAGAGGCCTTCTCCGCGACCGCAATCGGCGGACGGGATCCGACAGTGACCCTGCTGGAAGTCGCGGATCTGACCGTGCGGATCGACGGCCGGACGGTGCTCGACGGCGTCGGATTCGACCTGGCCGCCGGAGACCGGCTCGGCGTGATCGGCGCCTCCGGATCCGGGAAGTCGCTGACGGCGCTGGCCATTCTGGGCCTGCTCCCCGACCACGCCGACGTACGCGGCAGCATCCGGTTCGACGGGGTGGAACTGCTGGGTCGCAGCGATCGGGAGCTGTCCGCGATTCGCGGCCATCGCATCGCGATGGTGTTCCAGGAGCCGCTGTCGGCGCTGAATCCGCTGATGCGGGTGGGCAGGCAGATCGGCGAACCGCTGCGCATCCATCGCGGCCTCTCCCGCAAACAGGCACTCGCCGAAGCGCTCTCGCTGGCGGACCGGGTCGGCCTGCCCGATCCGGAACATCTGATCCGGGCCTATCCGCATCAGCTTTCCGGCGGCCAGCGCCAGCGCGTCGGCATCGCGATGGCATTGGCCTCCCGTCCGGCGCTGCTGCTGGCCGACGAACCCACCACCGCCCTCGACGTCACCGTCCAAGCCGAAATCCTCGGGCTGCTCGACGATCTCGTGGTCGACCAGGGCACCGCCCTGCTGTTCGTCACCCACGATCTCGCCGTGCTCGCCCGAATCGTGCGACGGGTGCTGGTCCTCGGGGACGGCCGGGTCCTGGAAGCCGGTGACCTGCCGCAACTGCTGCGCGAACCTGCCCACCCGTATACCCGCACGCTGCTCGAACTCGCGCGGGCGAGCGCGTTCCGGCGCGGCACGCCGGATGCGGTAGGAGGCATGCGATGACGCTGCTCGAAGCGACCGGGTTGTCACGCCGATTCAGGCTCCCGCGCCGCTCGCCGTGGGAGCGCCCACCGTTGCGGCACGCCGTGCGGGATGTCGGATTGTCGCTCGCCGAGGGCGCCCGGCTGGGGATCGTCGGCGAATCGGGGTCCGGCAAATCGACGCTGCTGCGTTTGCTGCTGGCCCTGGACCGGCCCGACGCGGGACGGATCCGATACCGCGACCGGCCCGTCACCGGCCGCGACCTCGCCTGGTTCCGTCGCGAGGTCCAGGTGGTGCTGCAGGATCCACTCAATTCGCTGGACCCGCGACTGCTGGTGGGCGATTCGATCGCCGAACCCCTGCGCTGTCTGCGCGTTCCCGGCGACCACGAGGAACGCATCGCCGAAGTGCTCGCCGCGGTCGGCCTGGAACCCGATGCGGCGCAGCGGTATCCACACGAATTCTCCGGCGGGCAACGGCAGCGGATCGCGATCGCGCGGGCACTCGCGCCGCGGCCACGGGTACTCGTCGGCGACGAGCCGTTCTCCGCGCTGGACGCGGCGATCCGCGCTCAGATCATCGACCTGGTCCGCGACCTCGCCGACGAGTTCGGCCTCTCGCTGATACTGGTCTCGCACGATATCGGCGTCGTCCGGCAACTCTGCGACGAGCTGCTGGTGATGAAGGACGGGTCGGTCGTCGAATCCGGCTCCACTGCAACGGTTCTCGACAATCCCCGCCATCCGTACACCCGCACGCTGCTGGACGCCGTCCCGACGTTGCCATGGTGACCTCCACCAGCACCACGGCAGCGGCCCGCTACCGTGGTCCGGGACGTGTGGCCCGCGAAGTACCCGCCCACTACCTCGGAGGTGACCGATGACCAGCGGCACATCAGCGATCGAGCTCGAGACGTTGACCGACGCCGGCGAGGTGCGCGCGGCCGGAGACATCTTCCGCACCGCGATGGTGGGGCTGCCGCCGCTGCCACGAGAGGCCGACGGACTGGTGGAGCCCGGACGTACGCTGGGCGCTCGCCTGGACGGCCGGCTGGTCGGCGCCGCCGACTCCTACACCAGTTGGCTCGTCGTTCCCGGTGGGGAGCGCGTGCCCCACGCGGCGGTGACACATGTCGGCGTCCTTCCGACCCACACTCGCCGGGGCGTGGTGAGTGCGCTGCTGCGGCGTCAGCTCGCCGATATCGCCGCGCGCGGCGAAGTGGTCGCGAGTCTGCGCGCCACCCAGGGCGGTATCTACGAGCGGTTCGGCTACGGCGTGGCCGGCTCGTACGCGACGCTCGAGCTGGATCGGCGGCAGGCCCGGTTGCGCGACACCGTGGCCCAGGGTGGGCCGGTGCGCTACCTCGACGCCGAGAACCGGTGGGAGACGCTGGCGAAAATCTATGCGGCAGCCGACATTTCGTGGAACGGCGCGATCGACCGGACGCCGTATTGGTGGCGATTCCAGGAGTTGGTCGCCGGCACCGCAGGCTGGACGGTAGTGCACGGCGAACCCGGCGCCGAGGACGGATTTCTGCGCTACCGTCCGGCCGAGGGCACCGGCTGGCCGCGCAATCCGCAGCGCACGGTCATTGTCGACGATTGGGTCGCCACCACGCCCACCGCCTACCGCGGACTGCTGCGGCATCTGCTCACCCATGACATCGTGGACCGGATCGTGGTCACCTTCGCACCCGTCGACAGTCCGCTGCGGCACCTGTTCACCGACGAGCGCGTGGTCACCGTCGCCGGCGTGCACGACGAGACCTGGTTGCGGCTCGTGGACGTCCCGACGGCACTGGAACGGCGCAGCTACCGCCAGGCACCGCCCGTGGTCCTCGCGGTGACCGATGACATCCTGCCCGCCAACACCGGCTCCTACCGGATCGCCGCCGATGCCGTCACCCGCGTCGACGCCCCCGCCGATCTCACCACCGACGTGGCCGCTCTCGCCGCGGCATACCTCGGCGGATCCACCTGGCACCAGCTGGCCCTGGCCGGTCGCGTACGCGAAAACCGCAGCGGCGCAATCGAAGACGCGGACGACCTGTTCACCACTACCTCGGCCCCGTTCGCCGGCACCTACTTCTGAACCCGGCGCGACCGCCGCCCGTCAGGGGCGGTCCAGCACCACCCGGGCCAGCGAGTCCAGCGCGAACCCGATCAGGCCGATCACCACGATCACCGCCATCACCTGGTCGTAGGCGAGCTGGTCGCGGGCATTGAGGATCTGATAGCCGAGGCCGGACCGCACCCCGAGCATCTCGGCCGGGACCAGCACCACCCAGGCGATGCCGAGCCCGACGCGGAATCCGGTCTGCACCGGCCCGCGGATCGCGGGCAGGATCACCGAGGTCAACTGCTCGCGCCGGGTCGCACCGAACGACCGCGCCACCAACAGCAGACCCGGGTCGATGGATCGCACACCCGCGGCGGTGTTCAGCACGATGGGCCACACCGAGGCCGCGGCCACCAGGAAGATCACCGGCTGGTGCCCGATCCCGAACAGCGCCACCGCGATCGGCGCCCACGACAGCGGTGAGATCATGCGCAGGAACTGCACCACGGGCGCGACCGCGGCTTCGGTGGCGGCGTGCAGTCCGAGCAGCAGCCCCAGCGGAACACCGACGGTGACCGCGATCAGCAATCCCACCAGCAGCCGCCACATACTCACCGCGATATCGGGAAGCAGCACACCCCGATCGAGCAGTCCGGCAATGGCCCCGGGCACGTGCTGCGGCCCGAATTCGCGCAGCAGCGACTGCGGTCCGGCCACCAGATCGGTGAGCACCCACCACAGCAGGATCGCGGCGCCGAGGGCGGCCAGGCGTGGTAACCAGGCCGCGACGCGGCGACGTGGGCGGGCGGCGACGATAGTCACGATGGATCGATCTCCTCGATGCGAGTGAGCCCCGCGGGCAGTCCGAAGGCAGCGGGCCCGCCCGCGCGGTCCAGGGCGGAGCGGACGAAGCGGTCGTCGACGAGTTCGCCGTGCGCGCTCGCCGGATCCAAGCGGGACAGGAAGCGGGTGTCACCGTCGACGACGGTGTCGTGCATGGCGGTGGCGAGCGCGGCGGTGAAACTCGGAAAGGGGAAGGGCTGGAAGCCGATTCGCTGCGGATGCCAGCCGGGATGCCGGACCGGGATCCGGTCGGAATAGGTCAGTGCCTTCGTGATCGCGGGCAGCGGTTGCGGAAGATATCTTCCCGCGAGCTGTTTCGCCGCCGCGGGGCGGTCGGCGCCGATCCGCAGCTGCGCGGCGACCACCGCGTCCACCACCGCCTGCGCTACGGCGGGCCGGCTGTCCAGAAGGTCCTGATGCACCACCAGCGCGCAGCAGGCGTGGTCGCGCCACAGGTCGCCGAGGAAGCGGTGGATATGCCCGACGCCGCGCAGTTCCGCTCCCGCGTTGAACGGGTCGGCGACGGTGAAGGCGCTGATCGACCCGTTGGCCAGGGCCGGAATCATATCCGAGGGACTCATCACGATCAGCTCCACGGTGCCCGCCGAGCGCGAGGCCGAACTCCGGATCACCGGCCGTAAACCGTTGGCGCGCAACCACTGCTGGATCACGATGTTGTGGATCGACCACCAGAACGGGATCGCCACCTGCGTACCGGCCAGTTCGCCGGGTTCGGTGATGCCGGGAGCGACGGTCAGGGCGGAACCGTTGGTGTGGTTCCAGCCGAGAATCCGAGCCGGGGCACCCAGGCCGAACCGCAGCTGAATCGCCATCGGCATCAGCAGGTGCACGATATCGACCTGGCGGGTGAGAAACGCCTCCGCCAGCGCGGACCAGCTGCGAAACAGGACGGGCTGGGCGAATTCGGGGCCGCGCTCGGCGATCAGCAGCGGGGCCGCGTCGGTGATCGGCAGATATCCGATACGCAACCGGTCACCGCCGATGCCGCGGCGGTCGGCCGCGGCCACGCCCAGATCGGCCAATCCGGCCAGCCCACCGGCGGCGACGAGTCCGGCGCAGCCGCACAGCAGGCCACGCCGCGAGATCGAGGGCGGCCTCATACTGTCACCGACACATCACGATAGCGGTCGATGATGCTGTGCCGCAGCGTGTTCCGCTCGTCGTCGGAGCCAGGGCGCGGGAACTGGGCCCGCACGGTGCCGCCGTGGCCGATCAGGACGATCCGGTCGCCCAGTCGCAGCGCCTCGTCGACGTCGTGGGTGACCAGGACGGTGGTGCAGCCGAGGTCCGCGACCAGCGCGGCGAGCCAGTCCTGCAGGTCGGCGCGCACCGCCGGATCCAGGGCGCTGAAGGGTTCGTCGAGCAGCAACAGCTGTGGCCGCACCGCGACGGCACGCATCACCGCGACCCGCTGCGCCTGCCCACCGGAGAGCTCATCGGGCATCCGTCCGGACAGCCCGGCCAGGCCGAACCGCTCGAGCAGCGCATCCGTGCCCGCGGGATCGAAATCAGCACGGTGACGAGCGAACCGGCCGCCGAACCGCACGTTGTCGCGCACGGTCAACCACGGCATCAGCAGCGGCTGCTGGAATACCATGCCGGTCGCCGGATTCGGCTGCCCGTCGCCCCAGCCGATACTGCCGCCGTCGAGCCGGTCCAGCCCGGCGATGATGCGCAGCAGCGTCGATTTGCCGCTGCCGCTGGGGCCGAGGATCACCAGCAACTCACCCGCCGCGACCTCCAGATCGACGCCGTCGAGGACCGGTGTGCCGTGGTGGGCGTAGCTCTTGCGCGCGCCCGCTAGTCGTACTGCGACAGTTCCCATCGCAATTGGCCTTCCGAGGGAGATTGAACGGGCAGGAAGGCGGCCTCGCGGAACCGCCGATTGGTATCGCAGCCACGCGCGAATCCGGCGCCGCCGCGCAGCGTCGATTCCAGCCGGGTGGCATCCACCGCGATCCGGGACGCGTCGAGCCGCACCCGGATCAGATCGGCCGGCGCGACCCGGCCCGGATCGGTGGCGAAGTCGTAGAGCCGCGCGCGCACCGATTCCTGCCGGGCCGCCAGACCGGTGTGCTCGCCGCGGAATGGGGCGCCGAGGCCGTCGAGCAAGCCCGCGGCCTCGGCCACCGATCTGCCCGCGATGCCGCTGCAGAACGCGGTCTGCAGGAGCAGGAATATCGGCCGGACGGCGGCGCCGAAAAGAGGCAGATCCGTGGTCACGACCTGCTCGTCGGGCACCTCGACGTGGTCGAAGATCAGCGCGGTCGAACCGGTGGCGCCCAGTGCCAGTAGTTCCGGCGCGGGTCGCACCCGCACGCCGTCGGCATCGGCGGCGACGACGGCGACACACCCCGATCCCTCCCGATCGCGGTAGGGAAACACGATCAGCGCGTCATCGAAGACGTTGGAGGCCCAGGCGATCGGCCCCGAGACCGAGCGGGTGGCACCCTCGTCGGCCCGCAGCGGCAACTCGCCGAGGCCGGCGAGATGTTTGAGTGCCGCGGCCATCGCGGTGACGCCCACCCGGCGCCCGGACGCGAGGTCGTCCAGGTACCGCGCCTGCACCGATTCCGGTGCACGCCGGACGTATTCGAGGGTCATCCGCTGGGCCCACAGCGAGAATCCGGCGGCGAGGCTTTCGGCGGCGACCTCTTCGACCACGGCCGCGAACTCGCGAATATCGCTGTCGCCCAATCCGATCGAGAGCAGATCCCGGGCCCCGATCTCGGCGATATCGGCCCGCACGTCGGTGGTGGCGGCATCGAGCGCGGCGGCGCGATCGCGCACGAAGGCGGCCACCGCCGCCCGGGCCGGTGCGGTGACGGTCATGTCCGCGGATCCGCGAGCGTGTGCAGCCGGTCGACCGGGGTGCTGACCGCGGCGCGCGCCCGCCGCACCGCCGCCTCGTCGGGCGCGTCGTAGAAGCACAGGCATTTGGCCGTGTCCTCGCGCACGTAGGTGCGCAGGAAGCTGACCTCGGGGACGTCAGCGTATTTCGGCGCATTGGCCTTCTTGCGCGCCAGGTAGGTGTCCATGTCGATCTCGGCGGGAATATCCCATTCGACCAGGTATCCGGCGGCGGGACGGGCGGCTTTGACGGTGGCGAGGTCGGCGCCGACCAGCCGCACCTGGTGGGGACCGTCGATCGCGGCCGCGAACACCTGGTCCGCGGCCAGTGCGGGAGCGGCGCATCCGGCGAATTCGGCGATCGCGAAGATACGGCCCGCACCGGCGGTGACCTGCGCCTCGATGAGTTCACCGCCCGCCTTGTCGGCGTGCGCGCCGAATTCGCCGATGGTGCGACCGGGCTCGCCGGTGGGCACGAGTTCGTACAGATACAGGGACATCGACAGCCGCCTTTCGGGACAGGCTCGGGGAAGGGCTCGACGGCCGCGCGGACACGGCGGCCGGAGATGTGCGCGAACGTACGACGTCTCGCGGGAAACGCGGACGCCTCAGCGTCGCCGGCGACAGGCAGCGCCCGCCACGCGCACGAGATCCACGTGCAGTCGGCGGGTGAGGTTGCTGCGGGTCACGCATTCAGACTAAACATGTACAGAACGTTCTGTCTACTCCGAGGGGTGGTTATGGTGGAAGGCGTGGCCACAACAACGGAGCCGGCCGAGCGGCAGCAGTCGACCCGGCGCGGCAAACCCGCGCCGGCGCAGCGCCTCCTGGACACCGCGACCGACCTGTTCTCGCGCTACGGCATCCGCGCGGTCGGCATCGACCGGGTGCTGGCCGAGGCCGGAGTGGCGCGGGCGAGCCTGTATCAGAGTTACGGCTCCAAAGACGCTCTGGTGCAGGCTTATCTGGAACACCTCGACCGCCGCGACCGCAGCCGCTGGGACGAGGCGGTGGCAGCGGTGCGCGAACCGGTGGACAAGGTGCTGACATTCTTCGATCTCGCACTGGCCTCGGCGCCCACCAAGGGGTTCCGGGGCTGCCAATACGCCAACGCGGCCACCGAATTCCCCGATCAGGCACTGGAACCGGTTGTGGCCCACCGCCGCTGGATGTTCGACACCCTGACCACCCTGCTCCGCGAATGCGGCAGCACCGACCCCGAGGAACTGGCCGTGCGCCTCCAGCTCGTCTACGACGGCGCGCTGTCGGGATCGAAATTCGCTCACTCGCTCGAACCGCTGCGGACGGGCCGCAGCCTCGCCGCGCAATTGATCGCCCAATCACTGCCACGATGACGGCGCGCCGAATCCGGCACCCAGCGGTAACATAACGCTCGTACGGTTTGCACACCTTCGGCGAGTGGGAGCGGCCCATGTGGGATCCCGAGAAGTACCGCAGTTTCGGCGACCATCGCTCGCGGCCGTTCTTCGAGCTGGTCGCGCGCATCGACGCGGAGAAACCGCGCCGAGTCGTCGACCTGGGGTGCGGGCCCGGACAGCTCACCGGCGCGCTGGCCCAGCGATGGCCGGAGGCGCGGATCGACGCGTTCGATTCCTCACCCGAAATGGTCGCGGCGGCACGGGAATCCGGTATCGACGCCGAAGTGCGCTCCGCCGAGGAGTGGCAGCCCGCCCCCGATACCGACGTCGTGGTGACCAATGCGGTGCTGCAGTGGGTGCCGACACACACCGCGCTGCTGCCGCAGTGGGTGGCGGCGCTACCGTCCGGGGCGTGGCTGGCGTTGCAGGTGCCGGGCAACTTCGACGCACCCTCCCATGTCGCCATCCGCGAACTCGCCGCGCGCGACGAGTGGCGGCCGCGCTTGGAATCGAGCGGCATCCTGCAACCCCGCGACGTCCTCGATCCGAGCGGATACGCGACGCTGCTCACCGCGGCCGGAGGCACGGTCGACGCCTGGGAAACCACCTATCTGCAGCGGCTGACCGGCACGGATCCGGTCCTCGAATGGGTGAGCGGAACCGCACTGCGGCCGGTCCGAAGCGCACTCGACGACGAAGCGTGGGCGGAGTTCACCGCGCAGCTCGCCCCGCTCCTGCGCGCGGCCTATCCCCAGCGCGCGGACGGGACGACCTGGTTGCCGTTCCGGCGGGTCTTCGCCGTGGCGCACAAATCCGGCGACTGACACCGCCGAATGGCCTGTGCCGCAACGCATGCCGCACCGGACGGACAACCCGGGTAGCATCGGTGCGACGATTCCGAAGGGGGACATCATGTCGTCGAACAGTCACCCGGAGCAGGCCGACGATCCACGTGCCCGGTGGCGCCGCCTGCCCGCCGAACCCGCCTACTACGTCGAGGAAACCGACGTCGACGGGAGTTCGTCGAGCTACTCGGTGCCCGCCGTCGACCCGGCCCAGGACTTCGTCCGGCTCTACGGCGCCTGATCCCGCTACCTGCCGCACCGGACGGCACTAAGTCAGGTAGCGGCGTACCGCGTCGACTGCGCGCCGGGCGCTCTCGGCGGCGGATTCCATGGTGGAGGGCAGTTCGGTGCGCGTCCAATCACCGGCGAGGAACAGGCCCCGCACCGGGGTGGTCTGGTCCAGGCGCAGGGATTCGAAGCCCGGATGCGCCGAGAAGGTGGCCTGCGGTTGGTGAATCACCTTGGTGCGCAACACTCTCGCCCTGCGCGCCTCGGGGTAGTGGGTGCGCAGCGATTCGAGCGCGGCCGCGACGAACGCCTCCCCGGGCAGGTGCACGACTTCCCAGGACGCGCTGACCGCCAGCGAATAGCAGTAACCGTCGCGGTGGTCGCCGTCGTGCATCCCGCTGGTGTCGAACACCCACTCGATGGTGGTGTCGCGCAGATTCTCGGCCAGCCGCACCATCCGCAGCGGACTGTCCAACCAGACGTAGACGCTCGAGATCGGCGCGGGCTCGATCTTGCGCGCGGGTGCGAAGAATTCGTGGCTGCCGAGCGCGCTGCGGTCCAGCAGGGTGGTCAGCGACCAGGGCGGCAGCGTGAGAATCGCGGCGTCACAGTCGATTCGCCGCCCGTCGGCGAGCCGCAGCCCGGTCAGCCGATCCCCATTCGGGCCGGCGTCGAGTTCCACATCGACCAGTTGCGTCCCGGTCACGATGCGCGCGCCGCGCTCCCGCAGATACCGCTCGGCGGGAGCGACGAACAGCTCGTGCAGGCTGACTCGCGGCCACACCGCGTCGCCTGCGCGGATGTTGCCCGCCAGCGCCCGCCGTCCGATGAAATGCAATGCCTGCGCGAAGGTGAAAGCCGAGACCCGGTCGGGCTTTTCGTTGAGCAGACCGATCACCAGTTGGTCCAGGCTCAGCCGCCGCAGGGAATGCGGCACGTCGAGCTCCCGGAACCACCGGTCGACGGTCATCCGGTCCAGCTCCGGCGACGGATTCCAGGCGGCGGCACCGATTCGCAGCCAACTGCGCAGCGCCGGAAGGCGATCGCGCAGCGGGATCGGCGGCCAGGCCATCCACGCCAGGCCCACGGTATTGCGGACCAGGGCCGGCAACCAGCGCGGTCCCCGGGTGGTCAGCAACCGGCCGGGACCGGTTCGGATCGCGAAAGGTGGCGCGTCCCAGCGTAATTGATCGGCGGTGCCGATGGTGTCGACGTAGCGCAGCAGGGCGTCGTAGCAACCGGCGAACAGATGCTGACCGTTGTCGACCAACTCGCCGACCCCGGCGACGTCGAAGGAGAATGTCCGCCCGCCGAGCCGGCCCCGCTTCTCCACGAGGGTGATGTCGAATCCCTGCTCGGCCAGCCACACGGCGGCGGACAGCCCCGCCAGGCCGCCGCCCACCACCGCGACATGCCGCGCACCCGGTACCTGATCGACGAGAGACTGAGTATCTATTTCACTCATCCGCTCATGCTACGAGGAACCGCTACCGGGCGCCGGGTTATCGAGCCCCGCCCCGGAAGCACTACCGCCCGCGTCCCGGCACGAGGCGCGGCCGTAGCATCGAATGAGCTCCATCCCTGTCTGATAGCCCCGACCGAACCGGAGGACATCATGACCACACCGGGCGATTTCACGTTCGAGAACGCATACCAGGGCGAGAGCGGCCCCTTCTCCGGCGCCAAACCGCCCTGGAGTATCGGCGAGCCGCAACCGGAGCTGAAAGCGCTTGCCGAACAAGGCAAATTCCACGGCGACGTCCTCGACGTCGGCTGCGGCGAGGCCGCGATCTCGCTGTATCTGGCCGAGCGCGGCTTCACGACGGTCGGACTGGACTCCGCCCCGACCGCCATCGAACTGGCCCGCGCCGAGGCCGAGCGGCGCGGACTGACCACCGCCGGCTACGAGGTCGCCGACATCACCTCGTTCACCGGCTACGACGGCCGCTTCGGCACCATCGTCGACAGCACCCTCTTCCACTCGATCCCGGCCGACCAGCGCGACGCATACCAGCGAGCCATCGTTCGCGCCGCGGCGCCGGGCGCGTCCTACTTCGTGCTCGTCTTCGACCGTAAAGCGCTACCGAATCCCCCCGAGGGTTTCGGCCCCAGTCCGGTGACCGAAGACGAACTGCGCGACGTGGTGGCGAAATACTGGGTCATCGACGACATCCGCCCGGCACGCATCCACGGCAACGATCTCCCTCGCGACGAGCGGTCACCGGTCCGATTCGACAACATCCGCGACGAGCCCGGCGGCCGCGTCTCGGTTCCCGCCTGGTTGCTGCAAGCCCACCTGGCTCTGGCCTGACCGGCGCCGGCCTACCCGCCCTGCGGCACGAACTTCGGTTCGGCGAGGGCCTGGTAGTCCGGCAGCTGGGCCGCTTTGTCCAGGGAACCCTGCGATTTCGCCCAGCCGGCCAACGTCGTCAGGGTGGCGGCGAGATCGGGTCGCAGCTGCAGGCGGAAGTCGAACTCGGGCAGGATCTTCCGGATGAGGTCCGCCGACAGCTGAGTCGATGCGGCAACCGCGGCGATCGCCGGCTCGGCTCCGGAGGTCAGCTGGGTTCCCGCCTCGCCCAGGGCCGCGAAGAAGGCGGTCAGCGCATCGGGTTTGCCGCTGACGGCGTTGTCGGTGGCCAGGTACAAGCTGTGCTGGCTGTAGGTGCCGCCGGCCAGTTCCACCGCGTCACCGCCGAGCGCGTCGATCACCTGGGCCTGGTACGGCTGGAAGATCGCGACCGCGTCCACGTTGCGCTGTCCGGCCGCGGTCACCATCGCCTGCGGTGCCACCTGCACCAGCTTCGCGCCGACATTGCTGTGCGACAACGCGTTCGACGCGAAGTACGCCGCACTGGTACCCAGCGGCGTCCCGACGGATCGGCCGCCGAGATCCGACAGTGACGCGATTCCCGCGCTGCGCCGGGCGACGATTCGTGAACCCTCCCAGCGAGATCCGTCGCCGACGATGCGCAGCGCGGGCGAACGGGTCAGCGCCGCCGCGGCCGGGACGTCCGCGGCGGTGGCGATATCGAGTTGGCCGGCGGCGAGCGCCTGCAGCGCCTCGACCCCGGTGGAGAAGTTGACGACCTTCACCTTCACCCCGTGCCGGTCGAAATATCCGCCCTGCTGTGCCACCGGTATCTGCGCCCAGGAGGGATCGACGACGAAACCGACGGTCAGGGTATGCGGATCGGAGTCGTCGGCGCCGGTGCATGCCGCCAGCGGGACGATCAGCGCGACGAACGCGAGGACTGCGATCACGGCGCGGGACATCAGTGTTTTCACGGGCTTCTCTTCATCTGCGGAGGGACGTAAAACGTTGTGATACAGGGGTTTCGAGAATGCGTCAGGGAACCGAGCGCACGATTCCGAGTTCGTGGTGCAGGCTGCGCCGCAGACCGCTGTACCCGGGCTGGTCGGCGAGCGTATCGGCGGGCCGCGGGCGGGGCAGCGGATTCGAGATCAGGTCGACGATCCGCCCGTCGCGCAACACGCCGATGGTGTCGGCCAACCGGATGGCCTCGTCCACGTCGTGGGTGACGAAGACGACGGTGCGTTGCAGCCGGGTCCACACATCGATCAGCAGATCCTGCATGTTGAGCCGGGTGAGTGCGTCGAGGGCGGCGAACGGTTCGTCCATCAGCATGATCCCGGGTTCACCGGCGAGCATGCGCGCGATGCCGACGCGCTGACGCATACCGCCCGACAAGTGACTCGGCCGCAGTCCGCCGACATCGGCGGGCAGACCGACGAGGTCGAGCAGTTCCGCGATGCGGTCCCGCCGCTCCCGTGTGGCGACTCCGTGTGCGCGCAAGGCGAATTCGATATTCGCCGCGACGCTCATCCACGGGAACAGCACATCGCGCTGGAACGCCACGCCTCGACGCGGATCGGGACCGGTTACCCGCTCCCCCGCGTCGGTGACCGTGCCGGAGGTGGGTGGCAGCAGGCCCGCGAGGCAGTGCAGCAGAGTGGATTTGCCGCTGCCGGAGGCGCCGACGAGGACGGTGAACGAGCCGTCGGGCACCGTCAGATCGATACCGCGCAGCGTGGGTCGCTCCGCGTTCGGGAAGCGCACCACCAGATCGTGTGCGGCGATCGCCATCTCAGTTCGCCTCCTTCGCCCAGCGCACCACTGGAGCCGTCACCGCCGCGATCGCCAGATCACAGGCCGCGCCGAGGACACCGAGCACGATCAGGCAGAAGATCAGCCGGTCGGCCTGGGAGAACAGCTGCGCCTGATAGATCCGATAGCCGATTCCCGCTGTGGTTCCGGTCATTTCGGCGACGACGATCAGCACGAACGCCATGGCGGCACCGACCCGGATCCCGCCCACCACGTCCGGCGTCGCCTCGGGCAGCACGATCCGGGTGAGCGTATGCCATCGCCTCGCGCCGAGACAGCGCGCGGCCTGCAGATAGTGCTCCGGCGTGCCGGCGAATCCGGAGTGGCTGTTGATCCAGACCGGGACGAACACGCCCAACGCGATGACCAGCACCTTGCTGTTCTCGCCGAGCCCGAACCACAGAATGGCCAGCGGAACCAGCCCGATGGTCGGGATCGGTGAGAGCAGCCGCAGCACGGGCTGCAACACCGCGCGGCCGACCCGGGTGGTCGAGGTGGCGATCGCGGCGAGTACGCCCGCGGCCACGCCGACCACGAGACCGAACAGCGCGCGCTGCAGACTCGCGGCGATATCGGGCAGCAGCAGACCGTCGCTACACAGCGCCTGCCCCGCGCGGGCGATCTGCGGCACGGTCGGAAACAGCTGGCGCGGAAAGCTTCCCGATGCGGCCACCAGCGACCACACGAGTGCGGCCAGCACCAGCCCGGCCGCGGTGCCGCCGACGGTCCGCCAGTGCCGCGGCAGCCGTGCGAGACGGATGCGATCGCGGCGCGGCGATGCCGGGGCGGGTGGCCCGGCGGTGTCCGGTGTGGTGCGCAGACTCGATGTCATGGGTCGAACTTCCTCGAGTGGATGACCGGCGGCCCGGCCGGTGAGAACCGGACTAGGCGCCCGGAGGAACAGTGCCGCGCAGGTCGACGGCGACCGGGGCGGACCGCGGCGCGCCGATCGGCACCCAGTCGAACGGAACCGCCTGCGCCCGATAGACCATCGGCGTCGCACTGAGGCGGTCCACGCCCGGCACGCGGGGCTCCCGGACCTCCGGTTCGCCCGCGACGCCGAGCCCCTCGTAGGGCGAGACGTACTCCCAGACCACCTGGCCCTGCGGCGTCACCTGGAAGATGCGCCCCTGCATGCCCTCGGTGATCAAGGTGTTGCCGTTGGGCAGCCGCTGCGCGTTGCTGACGAACGAGCTGAAGAAGGTCCACGACGGCAGACCCGAATCCTCGGCGGTGTACTGCCAGACGATCTGGCGCGTCGACGGATCCACTTCCAGCACACGGGATCCCGCGTAGATGCCCAGCGGTACCGGCGGATAACCGGCCCCGCCCTGGTTGTCGAAGATCAGAATGTTCCCGGCGCCCGGCAGGCCGTCGGCGATGAGGTGCGGATTGTGCTGCCCGGAGATCTGATCCAGCGGCCGCGGCACCTTGTGTGCGTTGATCCGCTGGTGTTGCGCTCCGGGCTCGGCGTCGAAGTACGGGCCCAGCCGCCACACGACGGCTTTCGTGGTCTTGTCGATCAGGGCGACGACATTGGCCTTGCGGCAGCTGATGAGGATGTTGTCCGGGTGGAAGACCGTGTGCGGGTCCGCGCGGTGCCAGTGATTGGGGCCCAGCGATTTCGCGCTGTTGATCTCCAGGTAGCCCCACGGATCGTCCGGATCGCGAAGCACCGTGGCGCGCAGCGCATCCCATCCTGCCTCGGAGAACCCCAGTTCGTGCAGGTGGTCGCCGGCGCGCCACTCCCACACGATCGCCCCGTCGGGGTCCACCTCGTAGAGTCCTTGATCGCCGATCGGATCGGAACCCAGACCGGGCACGATACGTGGGATGGTGACCAGCAGCAGCCGGTTGCCGTTCGGCAGCAACTCCCAGTCGTGATTCTGCCGCGCGGCGCCGCCGGGCGCCTCCCGTCCCCATTCCCACACCTTCTCCCCCGACCAGTCCAGTTGTCCCACAGTGCGATTGGCGTAGATGCCGCCGCGCGGATCGTCACCGGGCTCGAGTTGCACTCCGACGTCGCCGAGCCGGCCGTTGTTGAGTCCGGGGTCGAGGATGCGCGGCGGCACCCCAGCGAACGGCCATTCCCGGTGCACGTCGCCAGTGAGATCGATCAGCCGGGTGACACCGTCGGCCCCGGTGAAGAGGATGTAACTGTCGTGCGCCGCCTCCGGGTCGTGGTAGGTGACGCCGGTGAGTCGTACGAAGGCCATGCAGTTCACTCCATCAGTCACAGGTTGAGCGGGCGTGTCGCCGATGTTACGAATCTAATCGATTTGCGCCGCAGATCAGCCGTCCGCAGACTGTAATGATCCGGATGATTTCAAGTCTGGCCGAGCGAGGACGAACCGTTGAGGATGGAGCGAATGTGACTGTCAAACGCGCGACTCTCGCCGATGTGGCCCGCCGTGCGGGCACCTCCACCGCTGTGGTCAGTTACGTGCTCAACGACGGCCCGCGGCCGGTCTCGGAGTCGACACGCGCCCGGGTGGTGGCCGCGTTGGACGCGCTCAACTATCGGCCGGATCGGGCCGCGCGTGCGCTGCGCCGGCCGCGACGGTGGCGCCATCTCGGACTGCTCGTGCCGGATGTGCGGATGCCGCTGTTCGCCACACTGGTCGGGCACATCGAGGCCGAGGCGCGCCGACGCGACCACCTGACCCTGATCGGCAATACCGGTTACGACCCGGAGCGGGAAATCGAATTCGCCTCCGCCTTCACCGATTCCGGCATCGAGGGGCTCATCGTGGTGGGCGGCGCCAACGGCCGTGCCACCGCGGACCTGTGCCGCCACGCGCGCATCCCGATCGTGTGGGTCCACAACAACCGTGACGAGGTCGAGCCCGACGTCGTGGGCGCCGACCACATCCGGGCCGGCGCGTCGGCGACCCGCCATCTGACCGACACCCATCGCCGCGGCGACGTCGTGTTCGTCGGCGGCTTCACCGCCGGCGAAGTGGCACACGGCGACCGCGAGACGGTCGCGCAACGATACGAGGGGTATCGATCGGTCGTCGGCTCCGAGCGGGCGCGGCGGATCGCCACCGATCTCACCCCCGCCGGCGCCTATCACGCCGTCGGGCGCTACCTGGCCGGCAACCCGGCCCCGGACGGGCTGGTGGTCGGCACCTACGCGCAGGCCGCCGCGACCCTGCGCGCCGTCGCCGACGCGGGGTTGCTCGTCCCCCGGGACCTCTCCGTGGTGGGCTACGACACCGATACGGCCGACACCTACGCGGCGGTCACACTCACCGCCGTACGGCAGCCGATCGACGTCATCGCACGCCTGGCGCTGTCGCGCGTCCTGGATTCGGATGAGACTTCGAATCGGACACAGCCACCGGGCCCACCGGAACCGATCGTGACCCACCTGGCGATCGGCGAAACCTGTGGCTGCGCAACCCGATAGGGCCGGGCCCGGTCCGGGCCCGGCTCACACCATCAGTGGTCAGCGTTCGTCCGGGTAGCGGCGATCGTCGTAGCGCCCCGGATCGGTGCCCTCGGTGTCGATGCGCTCCTTGCGCACGGTGTCGCCGACGGTCTCCTGTTCCTCGACGTCGTCGACGGCCAAGCGCACCCGCTCGACCGGCACCGTCTCCTTGTCCACGGTCACCCGGTCACGGTGCAGGGTGACTTCCCGTTCCTCGTCGCCCAGAGAGGTCTGCCCGTACGCACCGGCGTCGGTGACCGGTTCGCGTTCCACCCGGACCTCTTCGTGGCTGGTGGGCACCGTCACGGTCTGATCCTCGGTGACGACGTACTTGCGCAGGCGCGCGGTGCCGACCTCCTCACGCTGCGTATCGACGTTCAAGCGCTCCTCGGAACGGATCAGGCCCTGGTCGCCGGTGGGATCGGTGGCAGCGTGGCGTCCGGACGGGGCGGCATCGGGACGCGCGGTCCCCTGCCCGTCGCGCATGGCACGGCCGTAGGCGTCCCAGCCGGAGTGGTTCGGGTCGACGTGGTAGTGGCGGAACAGCTGTTCCTCGCCCTCGCGGCTGATGTGCCCGTCCTGTTCGACGGCGGGCGCGGATTTGACCATTTCCTTGTCCACATTCACCCGCAGCGCGTCGGACTGCGGATTGTGCTGCGCCCCGACCAGCGGGACCAGCGAATCGTGGCGGAACAGTCCCGTGGACACCGATGCCCAGGTCGGCGAACCGGTTTCGTTGTTGACGTAGATGTTCTTGACCTTGCCGATCTTGTCGTCGTGCGAGTCGTACACGGTGCTGTCCATCAGAGTGTCGAGCTGTCCGGTCATGGTTGCTCTCCTCTCGATCGGATGGGATGGATTCATCGGGGAATACGCCGGCGTGGGCCGGCTGTCGCCCCCGGCAGCCCAGCATGTTCGGCTACACCTCGGCAGGTACCCGGCAATCTTTCAGCGAAACCAGTCGGACAGCCATGAAATGCGATTCGACCACCCTCACGCGGGCCGATCGCGGACCGGCGCCGCCCTGGCCGCATACGACTTCGCGACCGAATCCGGCTTGTAGCACCGTCGGATCCGGTCGACCAGCCGCCGAACACAGGGTCAGAGCGTCCGGGGCCAGCGCCGGGTGCAGGCGCGTCGCCGCCGGAAAGACCGGGGCGCATGTCTGCACATTGGTGACCGCCCAGCTACCAGAGGGCGGGAGGTGGACGATATCGCTACCCTTGCGGCAACCAGTAGGAGTCGGGCGACTCGGCGACTTCGCGACAAGGGATACCGCACCACATATCCGTCGCCGTCACAATGCGAATCCCTTGGCCGCCAGCATTTTCCCTCCCGTGCCGCTGCTGCGGCCCTGGCGCGTCACATCCGCCGGCAGGTAACGACCCGAACCGCCTCCACCA
Organism: Nocardia cerradoensis NBRC 101014; assembly: GCF_000308535.1. Classification (GTDB taxonomy): domain Bacteria; phylum Actinomycetota; class Actinomycetes; order Mycobacteriales; family Mycobacteriaceae; genus Nocardia; species Nocardia cerradoensis. The sequence continues at coordinate 70,652 of NZ_BAFW01000146.1, forward strand.
CCCCTCTCGATGGCGAATACTGATCGGTGCCCCGGTGGCGTCATCACCGGGACACCGATTGTGTGTGGAGTTGCGATGAGGCTGCGAGCTTCGACCCTGACCGTCCTCGCCGCCGTGGGCATCGCGGCCGCCGCCTTCGCTCCCGCCGCCGCGGGGCCACCGCTGCCGGGCACCGTGGACCTGCCCTGCGCGGCGGCGACCCTACACCAGGACGCCGCGTGGTATCGGCCCGCGGGCACGCCGCGCGGCATGGTCTGGCTACAGCACGGCTTCGCCCGCACCGAGGGCAACGTCGCCGCGCTCGCCGAAACACTGTCCGACGCAGGATATCTGGTCTTCTCACCCAGTCTGCCGTTCCTGAACCCGGACGGCTGCACCCTGCAGAACCTCGGCGACAACACCGCGTTCCTGGATCAGGTGGCCCGGCTGTTCGCCACCGCCGCCGATCCCACCGGCCCGCTGGCCACCTCCGCGGCCCGCGCCGGAGTCGGCCTGCCCGCGCTGCCGCGCCGGGTGGTGTTCATCGGCCATTCCGCCGGCGCCGAAGCCGTCGAATACGTCGCCCACCGCCTGCACGCCTCCTATCCGGACGCGTGGGCGAACCTGCGCGGACTCGTCGTGCTTGATCCGGTGAAATCCTTCCTCGGCACCAACACCGACACCGCACTCATCGATCTCGCCGCCACCGACCTTCCCGTCCTCACCGTCTCCGGTCCGCCCGCGCTGTGCAACAACTTCGGCAGCGGAACCGGCGCCCTGCGAACACATCTGCACCGGCCCTTCCTCGGCGTGCGCCTCACCACCGGCGAACACACCGATACCGAAGGCGCCTCTACCGATACGCTGGGCGAATTGTTGTGCGGCACACCGCAACCGGACAATGTGGCAGCACTCCAGCAACTCACCGTCCGCTGGACCGGCGACTACTTCGACGGCAGCACCGACTATCCGGCCGATGCCGCCGTGGCCGCCGCCGAACCTCTCACCGGAACCTGACCGCAACCGGCGAGCCGCCGCGGCCCGGACGGATTCCGCTCGGCGCCAACCGGTTCCGACGATGCGCCCGTCACCCAGTCGAGCGTCCAGATTATTCCTCACCTGCGAAGACATATGCGAGAACAAGACGGCCGTAAGGCGTTAACGGTATGATCACAGTGGGTTTACGGTCACGCCACAATGCCCTCGGTACTCTGAAACGGACTACAGCGACGTACGAATTCACGCTCACCGCAAAGCAATTCATGCTACAAGGGGACGCTACGTGTCGAATCCTGTGTACGCCCGCGTTCTGGGCCCTTTGACCCTCGCCCTCGACAATCGCAATGCGACGCCGACTGCTCAGAAGCAACGGCAATTGCTGGCGCTGTTGTTGATTCGGCATTCGACGGTGGTTCCGGTCACGACACTCATCGAAGAGCTGTGGAACGACGATCCGCCACGCAGCGCGATCACGGTCGTGCAGACCTATGTTCTGGGTATCCGAAAGAAGATGGCGCAATATCTGGAGGTCGATCAGGGCGAGATCGCGGACCGATATCTCCGCACCTGGAGCAAGGGATACATGTTCGACGCACAGGACTGTGTCCTGGATTTGCGCGACTATCGCACGATGACCGACGCCGCGCGGTGTGCGTTGAATGCCGGTGACGACGTGCGCGCGGTGGATCTGTTCACCGCGGCCGAAGCGCTGTGGACCGGTCCGGCGCTGCTGGACGTCGAGTGCGGCCTGCCCTTGTCGGCGGAGTTGTCGCATCTGGAACAGGTGCGGCTGACCGACCTCGAGCTGCGCATCGAAGCCCAGCTGCGGCTGGGCCGGCACCGGGAAGTCTGCCCCGACCTGGCCCGACTGACCGCGGAACAGCCTCTGCACGAACGACTTCAGGCGTACTACATGTACGCGCTGTGCCGTTCCGGCCGTCGCCATCGCGCCCTCGAGTCCTACCACGAATTCGCCCGTTCCCTGCAGCGGGAGCTCGGCCTGGATCCGTGCGTCAAATTGCGCCGATTACACAGCGACATCCTCAACGCCTCCGACGAATCGGTGACCCTGATGCTCGAAAGCCGGCACGCCGGATATCTGATCGGCTGGCAGGCGGGCGCGCAACGCTCGGCCACGCCCGCCTGATCCGGCACTCTCATTCCGGGGCGGTACCCTCGAACATTTCCTCCACCAGGGCGGTCGTATGGGTACCGGCTCGGAATTTCGGCTGATCGAGGACGTCCAGCAGGAATTCGCGCGTGGTGCACAATCTTTCGCCACCGACCCGGAATTCGGCCAGCGCCCGGTTCATCCGCGCTATCGCGGCATCGCGGTCGGGCGCCCACACGATAACCTTCGCGAGCAGTGAATCGTAGTCCGGCGGCACCGAATAACCCGCCCGGATATGCGTATCGACGCGCGTGAACGGACCGCCGGGCGCGGTGAATTCGGAAATCCTGGCGGGCGTCGGCGCGAATCCGGCCGCCGGATTCTCGGCATTGATCCGGCATTCGATCGCGGCGCCCTTCGGCTGAATCCGATCCTGGGTCCACGCCAGCGGTTCGCCGGCGGCGATCCGGATCTGCTCGGCGACCAGATCGATACCGGTGACCATTTCGGTGACCGGATGTTCCACCTGAATTCGGCAGTTCACTTCCATGAAGTAGTAGTTGCCGGCCGAGTCGAGCAGGAATTCGACGGTGCCGGCTCCGGTGTATCCGGCAGCGAGGACCCCGTCGACCGCCGACCGGCCGATCCGGGCGGCCAGCCCGTCCGGCAGCCGCGGCGCCGGCGACTCCTCCACCAGCTTCTGATGCCTGCGCTGCACCGAGCAATCCCGCTCGCCGAGATGCACACCCGCGCCGAAACTGTCGCACAGCACCTGCACCTCCACGTGCCGGGCGCGGTCGAGATACCTCTCGACATACACCCGGCTGTCACCGAAGAGCATGCGGGCCGTGGCCCGGGTATCCCGGTAGGCCCGGGCGAATTCGGCGCCGTCGTGCACCACCGCCATCCCGCGCCCGCCACCGCCGGCGACGGCCTTGATGATCACCGGATACCCGATCCGGTCCGCGAGAGCCTGCGCCTCGTCGAATTCCAGCGCGTCGAGGCTGCCCGGAAGCAGCGGCAGCCCGGCCTTGGCCATCAGCGTGCGGGCCGACTGCTTGTCACCCAGCTCGGCCATGACGTCGGCGGGCGGTCCGATCAGCGTGACCCCGGCGGCCCGGCAAGCGTCGGCGAAATCCGGTGACTCCGAAAGGAATCCGTAGCCGGGGTGGATGGCGTCGGCGCCGGTGATCTCGGCTGCCGCCAGAATCGCGGCCGCGTCGAGATAGCTGCGTTTGGCCGCGGCCGGACCGATCCGCACGGCCTCGTCGGCGAACTCCACGACCGCCGAATCGTAGTCGGCCGCCGAATAGACCGCCACCGTGGGCACGCCCATCTCCCGGCAGGTGCGGGCCACCCGCAGCGCGATCTCACCCCGGTTGGCGATCAGAATCTTGTCGAACATCGCGCCTCCCTCACGCCGCCGTGCGGGCGGCCACCGGAACACCGAAGCGACGGAACCGGGCTCGCCGCTCGGCCGCCAGCTCCTCGCCGCTGCGCCCGATCAAGGCCCGCAGCGTCTCGGCCAGGGCCCGGTGCAGCCGCTCGGCCGCCACGCGTGGCGCCGCGGCGGCGTCGTGGCCGGGCAGTACACCGTCGACGATGCCCAGCCGCAGCAACTCGCGAGCGGTGATGTGCAGTGCCGCAGCGGCTTCGGCCGCGGCGCTCGGATCGTTCCACACGATGGCCGCACATCCTTCGGGGCTGATCACCGAGTAGACCGAGTCGGCCAGCATCAGCACGCGGTTGGCGACCGCGAGCGCCAGCGCGCCGCCGCTGCCGCCCTCGCCGATCACCACACTGATCACCGGGACGCGCAAGGCCGACATCAGGCGAATGTTCTCGGCGATGGCCACGGCCTGGCCCTGCTCCTCGGCGGTCGCTCCCGGATAGGCGCCCGGGGTGTCGATGAGTGTGACGACCGGCAGCCCGAGCTTTTCGGCCAGGCGCATGAGCCGCGCGGCCTTGCGATATCCCGGCGGCGTGGGCATGCCGAAGTTGCGGGCCATGAGCTCCTTGGGGTCGTGGCCCTTCTGCTGGCCGATCACCATCACCGGCCGGTCGCCGAGCCAGGCCGGCCCGCCGACGACGGCGGGACAGTCGGCGCCGATGCGGTCGCCGCGCAGTTCGATGAATCCGTCGAACGCGAGGGCCACATAGTCCAAGGCGGTGGGCCGGGTGATCTCTCGCGCCCGCCGGACCTGGTCCCAGGCCTCGGTCTCGGGCAGCGAGTGCGGATCGGTGATGATCTCGGCCGCCGCACCCGGTGCGCCGGTCGGGTCGACCGGCCCCGCGATGCGCAACAGCGAACCCAGCGTCGCGCGCAGGCCCGAACGGGGCACGATCATATCGATGAGGCCGTGCTCGAGCAGGAATTCCGCGGTCTGGAACCGCGGTGGCAGTTCCTGGCGGATCGTCTGCTCGATGACCCGGCGCCCGGCGAAGCCGAGCCGCGCGCCGGGTTCGGCGATCAGCACGTCGGTCAGCGTCGCGAACGACGCGGCGACACCGCCGTAGGTCGGATCGGTGATCAGGCTGACGGTGAGGATGCCCGCGCGGTCGAGCTGCTCGAGCGCGGCACTGGTCTTGGCCATCTGCATCAGCGACAGCGGCCCCTCCTGCATGCGGGCGCCACCGGAGGCGGTGACCAGAAGCAGCGGAATACGTTCGGCCAGTGCGTATTCCGCCGCCACGGTGATCATCTCGCCGACCGCGGTGCCCAGGCTGCCGCCGAGGAAGCGGAAGTCCATCGCGACGACGACGACCGCGGCGCCCTCGATGCGCGTGGTCGCGCACACGACCGCGTCTCGCAGTCCGGTGCGCGCCCGCGCACCGGCCAGCCGGCCGGCATAGGGCACGACATCGTGGAAGTTCAGCGGATCGTCCTCGGTGCCGGCCATCGGCAGCGGCTCGAACCTGCCCTCGTCGGCCAGCTGGCGCAAACGCTGCTCGGCGGACAGGGTGGTGTGCCGGCCGCATTCACCGCAGACGCCCAGGTCGCGTTCGAAACGCTTGCGATACAGCGGAATCCGGCAGCCCGGGCACAGGACCCAGTCCGCGGTGTGGGAGCTTGGCGGCGTCTTCACGGGGTGTCTCCTGTGCTCGATCGGCCACGGTCAGCCGGACCGCAGCGTCCGGTGTGCTCAGGTTCGCCCCGCGCGCTCGAGGACAGCTCGATCGCGGTGCTCGAGCGGGGCTAGAGCGGCCCGCTTCACCCTGATCGTGATCTCGGGGACTTTCGGGACTCTTCGGCGAGAAGGGACAACAGCTGTGTACGCCAATGCATTCGGAGGTTCGTTATGAACCGTCGCGTCGTCGTGACCGGGCTCGGGGTGCGTGCGCCCGGCGGCAACGGCAAGGACGAATTCTGGAAGTTGCTGTCGGACGGGCGCACCGCCACCCGCCGGATCAGCTTCTTCGACGCCTCCCCCTATCGGTCCCAGGTGGCGGGCGAGGCCGATTTCGACGCGGTCCGGGAAGGGTTGTCGCCCAGGGAGATTCGGCGCATGGACCGCGCCGCGCAGTTCGCGGTGGTGTGTGCCCGCGAAGCGGTGGCCGACAGCGGTCTCGGCGTCGACACGCTCGATCCGCAGCGTATCGGCGTCAGCCTCGGCAGTGCCGTGGCCGCGGCGACCAGCCTGGAACAGGAATATCTGGTGCTGTCGGACTCCGGCCGCGACTGGGTGGTCGACGAGAAGCACGTCTCGCCCTACATGTTCGACTACATGGTGCCGAGTGTGATGCCGGCCGAGGTGGCATGGAGCGTGGGCGCCGAAGGGCCGGTGGCCATGGTGTCCAACGGGTGTACGTCGGGACTGGACTCGGTCGGGCACGCGGTGCAGTTGATCCGCGAGGGCTCCGCCGACATGGTGCTGGCCGGCGCCGCCGATACCCCGATCACGCCGATCGTGGTGGCCTGCTTCGACGCGATCAAGGCGACGACGCCGCGCAACGACGACGCCGAGCACGCCTCGCGGCCGTTCGACAACTCGCGCAACGGTTTCGTCCTCGCCGAAGGCGCGGCGATGTTCGTGCTCGAGGAGTACGAGAGCGCCCGCCGGCGCGGCGCGCACATCTACGCCGAGATCACCGGCTACGCGACGCGCTGCAACGCTTACCACATGACCGGTCTCAAGGCCGACGGGCGCGAGATGGCCGAGGCGATCCGGGTGGCCCTCGACGAATCGCGGGTCGATCCCACCGCCGTGGACTACGTCAACGCGCACGGCTCGGGCACCCGCCAGAACGACCGCCACGAAACCGCCGCGGTGAAGCGCAGTCTCGGCGAGCACGCCTACCGCACGCCCATGAGCTCGATCAAATCGATGGTGGGTCATTCGCTGGGCGCCATCGGTTCGGTGGAGATCGCGGCCTGCCTGCTCGCGCTGCAGCACCAGGTGGTGCCGCCGACGGCGAATCTGCACGAGCCGGATCCGGAATGCGATCTCGACTACGTCCCCCTCACCGCCCGCGACCACCGCATCGACACCGTACTGAGCGTCGGCAGCGGATTCGGCGGCTTCCAGAGCGCCATGGTGCTGCGCCGGCCGCAGGGGGTGCCGGCATGAGCGTCGTGACGGGAATGGGCGTGGTGGCGCCCAACGGGCTGGGCCTGGACCACTTCTGGGATGCCGTGCTGGCCGGCCGCGGCGCGATCGCACCGCTGACCCGCTTCGACACCACCGGATTCGGCGCCACGCTGGCCGGCCAGGTGGCCGAGTTCGACGCCGGCAAATACCTGCCGAGCCGGCTGCTACCGCAGACCGACGTCTCCACCCGCATGGCACTGGTGGCCGCGCAGTGGGCCCTCGACGACGCGAAGGTCGACACCACCGCACTCACCGACTACGGCATGGGTGTGGTCACCGGAAACGCTTCCGGCGGTTTCGAATTCACCCATCGCGAATTCCACAAACTGTGGTCGCGCGGCTCCGAACACGTGAGCGTGTACGAATCGTTCGCCTGGTTCTATGCGGTGAACACCGGCCAGATCTCGATCCGCCACGGCATGCGCGGACCGAGCAGCGCGCTGGTCGCCGATCAGGCCGGTGGCCTGGACGCGGTCGGGCACGCCCGGCGCACCGTGCGGCGCGGCACTCCCCTGGTGGTCACCGGTGGCGTCGATTCGGCGCTGGACCCGTGGGGCTGGGTCTCCCATATCGCGGCCGGAACCGTCAGTACCGCAACCGATCCCGCGCGCGCCTATCTGCCGTTCGACGCGCACGCGGCGGGGAACGTGCCCGGCGAGGGCGGGGCCATGCTGGTACTCGAGGACGCCGCGGCGGCCCAGGCTCGGGGTGTGCCCGACTGTTACGGCGAAATCGCCGGATACGCGCAGACTTTCGACCCGCCGCCGGGTTCGCCGCGCCCGCCGGGACTGCAGCGGGCCATCGAGCTGGCGCTCGCCGATGCCGGACTGCGCAGCGACGACATCGATGTCGTCTTCGCCGACGCCGCCGGTGTGCCCGAGGCCGACCGCGCCGAGGCCGCGGCCCTCGAGGCCGTCTTCGGTCCCGGCGGGGTTGCCGTGACCGCCACGAAACCGCTCACCGGGCGGCTGTTCTCCGGTGCGGGCCCGCTCGACATCGTCACCTGCCTGCTGGCCATGCGCGACGCGGTGATCCCGCCGACCGTGGCCACCACCGAACTCGCCGAAGGATGCCGGATCGACCTGGTCCGCGGCGAACCGCGCTCGGCCGACCTCGGCGCCGGGCTCGTCCTCGCCCGCGGGCGATGGGGTTTCAACTCCGCGGTGGTCGTTCGCGCGCACCCGCGCTGACCCCGCACAGCAATCGCAGTATCCCTCCGAACGCACTCAGGAGCACATCATGACCATCACCATCGACACCCTGCGCCGAATTCTGGTGGCCTGCGCCGGCGGCGACGAGGACGCCCCCGAACTCGCCGGTGACATCGCCGAGGTCGAGTTCGAGGAACTCGGCTACGACTCGCTGGCCCTGATCGAAACCGCCTCGCGCATCCAGCGCGAGTTCGGGGTGACGGTCCCCGAGGAACAGCTCATCGACGTCAAGACCCCGCAGGAGCTGATCGACATCGTCAACCAGCAGCTGGCGGGTGTGGCATGACGATCCGCACGACGCACACCCGGGTCGTCGACGCGCCCGCGGACGAGGTCTACGGGCTCGTCGCCGACGTCGGCCGCTGGCCGGTGATCTTCGAACCGTCCGTGCTGGTGCGGCATCTGCACCGCGGCGCCGACGAGGAGCGGTTCCGGCTGTGGGCGACGGTGAACGGTCAGGTCACCGACTGGACCTCGCACCGCACCCTGGACCCGGCCGGCCGGCGCATCACCTTCGAGCAGGAACGCAGCCGGGCGCCGATCGCCTCCATGGGCGGGCAGTGGAGTTTCGACGAAACCGGCCCGCGCACAACGACTGTCACACTCGATCACCACTTCACCGTGGCCGACGGTGTGGATCCGGAGGTGATCACCGGCGCGGTCGACCGCAACAGCGTCACCGAACTGGCGGCGCTGGCCCGCATCGCCGAGCTGGGGCATCCGGTCGACGACGTCATCGTCACGTTCGAGGACCGCGTGACGCTGGACGCGACGGCGGCCGAACTCTACGACTTCGTCTACCACAGCGACCGCTGGCCCGACCACGTTCCGCACGTCGGCCGGGTGGATCTGACCGAGGATGCGGACGGGGTGCAGCTGATGGAGATGGACACCGTCACCGAAGGCGGTATCCCGCACACCACCCGCTCGATCCGGATCTGCGTGCCGGCCGAACGCATCGACTACAAACAGCAGCTGCCGCCCGCGATGCTGTTCGGGCACAGCGGCGCATGGGAATTCGCCGACGATCCCGCCGGCGTGGTGGTCACCGCGCGGCACACGGTGGCGATCAACCCCGCCGCGGCGCGCGACGTCCTCGGCCCCGGCACCGGACTCGCCGAGGCCCGCGCCTATCTCGGTGACGCCCTGGGCGCCAACAGCCGCAACACCCTGCTGTGCGCGGCGCAATACATCGCCGCCCGCCGCGCCGAATCCGCGAAATCACCGTCATGACGGCGACCGGAACTCCACGGCTCGCCGAACCGGTCGTACAGGAAGTCGCCGACGGTGTCTTCGCCTACACCCACGGCCACGGCGGCTGGTGCGTCAGCAACGCCGGCGTCGTCGCCGGACCCGACGGTGCGCTGGTGATCGACACACTCGCCACCGAGGACCGCACCCGCGGCCTGATCGAGCACGTCGATCGGGTCGCCGGCGGACCGGCGCGCACCGTGGTCAACACCCATCACCACGGCGACCACAATTTCGGCAACCATCTGTTCGGCCCGTCCGCGGTCCTCATCGGACACGATCGGATCCGCGCCGAGATGATCGAGACCGGGCTGGCTCTGACGCAGCTGTGGCCGCAGGTCCGGTGGGGCGACGTCCGCGTCACGCCACCCACCGTCACCTTCTCCGACCGGCTGACCCTGCACGTCGGCGAGCGGCGGGTGGAACTGATCCATCTGGGCCCGGCAGCGCACACCACCAACGACGTGGTGGCGTGGCTGCCCGCGGAGAAGGTGCTGTTCGCCGGGGATCTGGTGATGTCGGGCGCGGCGCCGTTCTGCTTGTTCGGTTCGGTCGCCGGCACCCTCGCCGCGATCCGGACACTGGCCGGGCTGGGCGCGGAAACCGTTGTGGCGGGCCACGGCCCGGTCACCGGACCGGAGATCTTCGATCACACGATCCGGTATCTGGAATGGATCGACAGGTTGGCGCTCGACGGGCGGGCGTTGGGGCTGACGCCGCTGGGCATCGCACTCGAGGCCGATCCCGGCGAGTTCGCGGATCTGGTGGATGCCGAGCGGGTGGTCGGCAACCTCCATCGCGCCTATGCCGAGGCGGACGGCGCGGCACCGGGCGCGCCGCTGGATGTGCTCGCCATCTTCGACGAGATGGTCGGCTACAACGACGGCCGGGTACCGACGTGCCTGGCCTGAGCGAGCGAGAAGTGGACCCAGCCGAGCACGAACCCGGCAGGGCCGAGACCGTCGATGTGTGCGTGGTCGGCGGCGGGCCGGCGGGACTGGTCGCCGGTGTGCTGCTGGCCCGCTCCGGAGCGACGGTCATCGTGCTGGAAAAGCATCCGGACTTCCTGCGCGACTTCCGCGGTGACACCGTCCATCCGTCGACGCTGACGGTGATGGACGAACTCGGGCTCGCCGACGAATTCCTCGCGCTGCCGCATGTGCGGGCCCCGCGGCTGCCGATGGCGACCGCGCTGGGGCCGGTCGTGTTCGCCGACTTCGCCCGGCTGCCCGGCCGGTTCCCGTTCGTGGCGTTCATGCCGCAATGGGATGTGCTGAACTTCCTCGCCGAGGCCGGCCGCCGGTATCCGGGCTTCCGTCTGCTGCAGCGGGCGGAGGTCACCGCACTGCTCGAGTCCGGCGGCACCGTCACCGGCGTGCGCGCTGCCACCCCGGACGGTCCGCTCGAGGTGCGGGCCCGTCTCGTCATCGCCGCCGACGGACGAAATTCCTTGGTGCGCACCAGCGGTGCGCTCGCGGTGGCGGCCGGCCGGGCGCCGATGGACGTGTTGTGGTTCCGGGTGGGCAAACCCGACGGCGAGAGCCTGCCGACCGTGCGCAGCGGCAAGGGCTTCTTCATCGTCTGCATCGATCGCGGCGACTATCTGCAGGTCGCCTACATGATCCCCAAAGGCGGATTCGAGACGATCCGCGCCGCCGGGCTGGCCGCGTTCCGGGCGCAGCTCGCAGCCATCTATCCGGTGCTGGCGCCGGTGCTCGAGACCGCGATCCGCGACTGGGACGATGTGAAACCGCTCGACGTGCGGGTGGACCGGCTGCGACACTGGTGCCGGCCCGGCCTGCTGGCCATCGGCGATGCCGCGCACGCTATGTCACCGGCGGGCGGCGTCGGTATCAATCTGGCGGTCCAGGACGCGGTCGCCGCCGCGCGGCTGCTGGCGCCGACCCTGGCCGCGGGCGGTGTGCCGAGCCTCGCACAGTTGCGTGCGGTGCAGCGCCGCCGCGAATTCCCTATGCGCGTAGTGCAATTCGCGCAATTGCGTCTGCTCGCCGACCTGTATCCGAACGCGGGAGGACCCAGCACCGACAAGCCGTTGCTGGCCCGGCTGCTGCGTCGCTTCCCCGGACTCTCGCACGTGGTGGCACGGGTCATCGGCCTCGGGATCCGCCCCGAACACGTCCCGCCGGCCCACGGCGACCAACTCGTTTCCAGTACCTGATTCCCCATATCCAGGAGGACCTTGTCGTGTCGACCTATCTCCTCGTTCACGGCGCGTTTCACGGCGGCTGGGCCTGGCAGCGGGTGACCCCGTTGCTCACCGCGGCCGGTCACCGTGTCTTCGCGCCCTCACTCGCCGGCATGGGCGAACGCGCCGGCGAGCTCACTCCCGACGTGGGGCTCGACACCCACGTCGACGATCTCGCCGAGCTGATCCTCGCCGAGGATCTGCGGGAGCTGATCCTGGTGGGCCACAGCTACGCCGGAATCGTCGTCACCGCGCTCGCGGACCGGTTCCCGGACCGCGTCGCCGAGCTGATCTACGTGGATACCTTCGTGCCGCGAGACGGCGAGGCCGTCGCCGACATCATGCCGGAGATGGTCGAGGCGTTCACCACCGCGGCCGCGGCCGTCGGGCACGGCTGGCGCGTGCCCCCGCCCACCGAGCCGATGGGCGACAGCGGCATCAACGGCGTCACCGAGGAACCCGACCTGAGCTGGGTGGCCTCGATGCTGACGGCTCAGTCGCTGAAGACTTTCCATCAGCCGCTGACCCTGCGCAACCCGGACGATCTGGCGCTGGTTCCCGTCACCCACATCCACTGCAGCGAGGGCGGCGAGGCCTTCAAGGCGATGCGCGCGGCGATGCCGCGGACTCTGCCGCCCGCGGACCTGCCCGCCGAACGGCTCCATATTCTGCCGACCGGGCACGACTGCATGATCACCATGCCGCGCGAATTCGCCGGACTGCTATTGAAATTCGCGGCTCAGCCTTCGCCCGCGTCGTAGGCGGCGCGAGCCGCCAGCACCTGCGCCAGGTGCTCGTTCGACCACCGCGCGAGACCGTCGAACAACGGAGTCAGAGTGGCGGCCAGCGCGGTGGCCGCGTACTCGACGCGTGGCGGAACCTCGGGATGGTAGGTGCGCTGCACCAGACCGTCGCGTTCGAGCTGACGCAGCCGCTGGGTCAGCACCTTGGGCGTCACGCCCGGAATACGTTGCTGCACTTCGTTGAAACGCATCCGGCCGTCGTGGATCAGCACCCACAGCACCTGGGTGGACCAGCGGCCGAAGAACAGGTCGACCACCGGTGAGATGGGGCACGGATCCGCGACAGGGGGCGGCGTGACGGGCGTCATGATCACTCCTGGGCACTTTCCATTTGGTAACTACTATACTTTGGAAACTACTGTGTGACCAGAAGCCTTCACCGGCGCGAGAGGAGCACAGTGATGACCGCTACCGCACCCCACGGAGATCTGCGCCTGCCCCGGCGGCGGGGCGAACGCCCGCTCACCCGGCCACACAATCCGCATCAGCAGCTCACCCAGAATCCGGACGTCCGGCTCCAGGAGGCGCTGTGGGCGCGGATGGTCGCACTCGACGGCGTGCTGGCCGCCCGCAGCGCGGTCTCGCTGCCCGACACCCGCGCCCTGCATCTGCGCCCCGAACTCGCCCACGGACCCGAAGACGCCTTCCTGGCCGGCACCGAATTCGCGCATCTGCACGGGCACGCCGACGGCAGCCTGCATCTGCGCCTGCCGGAAACCGCTGCCGCCGAGGCCGTTTCGGCCGGCTGGGCCGAACAGCATCCGATGGCCCGCGCCGGCGTCCCGCCGGCGACGCTGCTGATGGTCTACGGCCCCCGCGATGCCGACGAACTGGAACAGGTCTGGCAGCTGGTGCGCGCCTCCTACGACTACGCCCGCGGGAACGCTCGAGCATGATTCGAGCGACGGCACGCATCGTGAGGCCCATGACTGCGACTGATCTCGTCGGCACCTGGGAACTGGTGTCCTACTACGACATCGACGACGCGGACGTGCGCAGCGAAGGGCCGCTCGGCCCGGCGCCGCGCGGTCTGCTGATCTACACCGCACAGGGCTCGGTCTCGGTGAGCATGATGCGCACCGGCGACACCACCGCGGCGCCCCCGTTCATGGGCTACGCCGGAACCTGGCGCACAACGGGAATGGCGGTGGTGCACGCGATCAGCGTGTGCTCGAATCCGGCCTGGGCCGGCACCGAGCAGGTACGCCAGCTGTCCCTCGACGGCGACGTGCTGACGCTGATCGGCGCCGCACAGGTGGACGGGCGGACCCAGCGCCGCATTCTCACCTGGCGCAGGTCCGCCCGCCCGTGATCACTCCGGCGAGTACGAGAACAGAGGTTCGTCGAATTGCACGGAATCACCGTCCTGTTTGAGGATCGCGGTGACGACCCCGCCCGCCTCGGCCGTCACCGGGATCATCAGCTTCATCGCCTCGACGATGCCGACCTGACGCCCCGGCGACACCCGGTCGCCGACCGCCACGAACGGCTCGGCACCGGGCTGCGGACTCCGATAGAACACGCCCACACTGGGTGCGCGGATCACCGGATCGGTCACCGGCACCTCGGTCGCGACGTCGGTTGCGGGTGCCGGTGCCGGTGCGGCGCCGGCACTCACGGCCGCCTCCCCCGGACCCTGCGGCCACTGCGCCTCCACGGTCACCTCACCGACCTGGATCCGCAGGCCGCTGGGCTGTGCGGGAAAGCCCGCCAGCAGCCGCAGCGCGCCCGACTGGATGGCGTCGAGTATCTGCAGGTAGTCGTGCTGGGCGGCATCGAGTTCCGGTGTGGGCGTGGCGTTTTCGTCCATTGTCGTCATGACGGCACTCCGCGGTCAGTAGTTGCCCAGGCCGCCACAGACATTCAATGCCTGTGCGGTCACGGCGGCGGCGGCCGGAGAGATCAGGTAGTCGACCATCGCGGCCACCTCGTCGACCTGGACGTAACGGCCGATCGGCACCCGGGCGCTCACCCGCGCGTGCACCTCGTCGGTGTCGACACCCCACAGACCCGAATACACTTCCCGAACCCGTTCGGCCATCGGGGTTTCCACGAAGCCGGGGCAGACCGCGTTGACCGTGATCCCGGTCTTGGCCAGCTCCAGCCCCAGCGCCTTGGTGAAGCCGACGACCCCGTGCTTGGAGGCCGAATACGGCGCGCCGTGGAGCACACCCTGCTTACCGCCGGTCGAGGCGATGTTGACGATCCGGCCGCTGCCGCGCTCGAGCATGCCGCCGGCGGTGAGCGCGGCCTTGGTGGCGTAGAAGACGCTGTTCAGGTTCGTCTCGATCACATCGAGCCACAGCTGGTCCTCGATCTGCGCGGTCACGCCGCCACCGCTGCGACCGGCGTTGTTGACCAGGATGTCGACCGGCCCGAACCGCCGCACCCCGGCGTCGACATACTCCCGGATCTGCGCGGCGTCGCGAACGTCGCAGCCCACCCCGTCGACCGCGAACCCGTCGTCCTGCAACTGCTTGGCCGTATCGGCCACCCGCTGCTCGTCGCGGGCGCAGATGAACACCGCAACACCCTGTGCCGCCAGGTTTTTCGTGATCTGCAAGCCCATTCCGCTGGTCGCTCCGCTGACCAGCGCCACGCGCTGACTGTCCGCCATATCTCCTCCATCGGTGCTGGATCCGGTTACGCCGGCCCGTCCGGCCACCAGCGTCGCGAAAGGCCCTATAAGACCGGTCAAACCGGTGCGGGCTCGACCGAACCTCGAGCGTCGTCGGCGACCGTGGAGCGCGATCGAGGTCCGCCCGGAATACCGGCGGCCACACCGTCTTCCGAGGAGCCGTCCATGACCACCGTCGCCAGCCGTGCCGAGCTGTACGCCGAGGTGCAGCAGTTCTACGCCGATCAGATGCAGCGCCTGGACAACCGCGACATCACCGGATACGCCGAAACCTTCACCGAGGACGCGGAATTCGAGCACACGCCGGGCCGCCCGCCCGCGCGCACCCGCGCCGGGATCGTGTCGGATCTGGTGGAGTTCCACAAGCGCTTCGACAGCGATCCGATGCAGCGCCGGCACTGGTTCAACATGATCAACCTCTCCCCGCGCGACGACGGAAGCATCGGCGCCACGATGTACTGCCTGGTGGTCAAGATCCGGCCCGGCGCGGCGCCGGAGATCGCGCCGAGCTGTGTGGTCCACGACGTGCTCGTCCGCGTCGACGGTGAACTGCGCACCCAGTCCCGACGAGTCACCCACGACTGACCGAAACCACCACCCCGACAAGGAGTTACGCTGTGAGCACCGCTCAGCCCACCACGCACCTGACCCTCGCGGCCGAAGCCCAGGACCTGCTGTTCCGCGAGGCCCGCACCGCCAACACCTTCACCGACGAACCGGTGAGCGACGAGCAGATCCGCGAGATCTACGACCTGGTCAAATACGCACCGACCTCGATGAATCAGCAGCCGCTGCGCATCGTGCTGGTTCGCGGCGCCGAGGCCCGCGCCGCCCTGGTCGAGCATATGCTCGACAACAACAAGCCCAAGACCGAAAAGGCGCCACTGACCGCGATTCTGGCCGCCGACCTCAATTTCCACGATCACCTGCCGAAGGTCTTCCCGCACGCCCCCGACGCCAAGGACTACTTCACCGACGACGACTACCGAGCCGAATCGGCCCGGTTCAACGCGCTGATCCAGATCGGCTACTTCATCCTCGGCATCCGCGCCGCGGGCCTGGCCGCCGGCCCGATGAACGGGTTCGACGCCGCCGGCGTCGACAAGGAATTCTTCCCCGAGGGCACCCACAGCGCGCTGGTCGTGGTCAACATCGGCAAACCCGGCCCCGACGCCTGGTACCCGCGCTCACCGCGGCTGGAATACGACGAGGTCGTCACAACCGTCTGATCCCCGCCCGCCCGAAGCCCGATCGGAATGTCCGATCGGGCATTTCGTGGTTCATCGATGGGACTTTCGACTCTTGGGCGCCACCATCCGCGTCGGCACAGTTGTCGTGCGTCGAAACGGTCGGGTGAGCGAAAGAGGGCGATCGGTGTTGCGGGAATCTCAGGCATGGTCGTCGGCAGCGTTCCCGGACATCGTCATCTTCACCCGCGGGCCGGTACCCGCACTCGAGGCCGAACGCGTGGCCGGGGCGGTGGGCCGGCTGCTGGCGCGCCACACCGTCACCGGCGGCGCCCGGGTGCGGGTGACCGCCGCTGCCGGCGAGTCCGAAACCCTGCTGGTCCAAGTGAATCTCGCCCGATCCGATCGCCCGGTCCGGATGCAGGTGCGCACCCGCGGGCCCAACGAGGTGCTGTCGGTGGTGGTCCGGCTGGAACGTCAACTCACCGGCGCAACCGTCCGGGACTGGCCGGATCCGGCGCGACCGGCACTGGCGAACCCCGGTGCCGGAAAGATCGTGCGCCGCAAGGTGTTCGCGCTCGACACGCTGCGCCCCAAGTCCGCCGCGGCGGTGATGGACGCGCTCGACTTCGACGTCCACCTGTTCGTCGACGCCGAAACCGGTGAGGACTCCGTCGTCTACCGGGCCGGCCCGTCCGGGTTACGGCTGGCACGCCGGTCCCGGATGCATCCCCCGTCCGATACCGGCGGCCGGATCTTCACCGTGCACTCGCGCCCCACCCCGGTCCTGCCCGAATCCGCCGCGGTGGAACGGCTGTGCGAGCACGGCCTGCCGTTCGTGTTCTACCTCGACGCCTTCACCGGGCGCGGACATCTGCTGTATCGCCGCTACGACGCGGACCTCACCCTCGTCACCCCCGGTGCCGAGGCCGAATTCGACACCGAAAGGTAGATCACCAGCGTGGCACGAGAGTTGACGCAACGGGAAATTCTCACCGAGCTCGAACCGGTCGCCGCCACGGCGCTGGACCGGCATCTGTCGATGGCCAAGGAGTGGCATCCGCACGACTACGTCCCCTGGGACGCCGGGCGCAACTTCGCGATGCTCGGCGGAACCGATTGGGAGCCCGGGCAATCCACGCTCAGCGACGTGGCGAAGGCGGCGCTGGTGACCAATCTGCTCACCGAGGACAACCTGCCCTCCTACCACCGTGAGATCGCCGAGAACTTCTCCCAGGACGGCGCCTGGGGGACGTGGGTGGGCCGCTGGACCGCCGAGGAGAACCGTCACTCCGTCGTGCTGCGCGACTATCTCGTGGTCACCCGCGGCGTCGACCCGGTCGCGCTCGAGAACACCCGCATGACCCATATGACCAACGGCTTCACCCCGGGGGTGGCCCGGCTCCTCGACGGCGAAGCGGGTTTCCTGTATTCGGTTGCGTACGTAAGCTTTCAGGAACTCGCCACCCGCGTCAGCCACCGCAACACCGCCAAGGTGTGCGACGATCCGATCGCCGACCGCATGCTGCAGCGCGTCGCGCTCGACGAGAACCTGCACATGATCTTCTACCGCACGATGTGCGCGGCGGCGTTGGATCTGGTTCCCGATCAAGCGATGACGGCCATCGACATCATCGTCGAGAACTTCAGGATGCCCGGCGCCGGAATGCCCGACTTCCGCCGCAACGGCGTGTTGATGGCCAAACACGGCGTCTACGATCTGCGCCAGCACTACGAGGACGTGCTCGAACCGGTGATCCGGCAATGGAACATCTTCGGCCGCACCGACTTCGGGCCCCGCGGCGAACAGGCCCGGGATCGATTGGGCGCGTTCCTGGAGAATATGGAACTGGTGCAGATCCCGCGCTTCGAGGAACACCGCGACCGAGCCCTGGCCCGCGAGCGCGCCCGCACCTGATTCAGCGGGGACGGCCCGGTATGCGGGTGTGAACGGTGAGCAGCAGATGGTCGAAGGCGGTGAGCGTCTGCGGCTCCGCATCCGGCAGGGTCGGCAGTTCGGCCATCAGCTGAGCGGCCAGGTCGCGCAGTTTGGTGTTGGTCTCCTGGGAGCGCCAGGACAGGATCTTGAACGCCTGCTCGGCACTGACCCGATACATCCGCATCAGCACACCCTTGGCCTGTTCGATCACCGCGCGATGCTCGATCACGTCGGGCAGGGCCGCCGACAAGGTTTCGCGTTCGCTCTCGGCGAGGGTCTCGGTCAGGTCGATGTAGAAGCCGGCGGTGCCGGTGACGGCTCCGGCCTCGTCGTAGAGACGGTCGGCGACCACCATCACGTTGTGCACACGCCCCGCGGTGTCGATGAACCGATGCCGGCTGGAGAACGATTCCCCCATGTCCGCCGCGCGGGCGATGCGCGCGGCCACATCGTCGCGGTCGTCGGGATGTTTGTGCGACAGCAGCAACTCGGTGGTCGGCACGACGCTGCCGGGGATGTAGCCGTGCATCCGGTACACCTCTTCCGACCACTCCCAGCGCCGCGTCGCGAACCAGAACCGGAAGGATCCGACCCGCGGCACGCTGCCCGGATCGGCCGGTGCCGTTTCTGCTGCCGGGTGATCGTGCTCGTTGTCCATGCCGTTGCGCCGCACGACACGATTATGGCCGGTCGAGACGGTACCGGTAGCGGAGTCCGGGACGGCAGTGCCGAAAACCGCGCGTCGTTGTGGGGGTGCGGCTCACATGAAGGGCCACAGGTCCGCGTCGCGGTGGCTGCACCGCGCCAAGCGGGGGTCGTCGGCGGGACGCAGCCACCGCACCGGCACCCGGATCGGCTCGATCGAGGGCAGGCACGCCACGCGGCCGGTGCGGTCCACGAGCGACCCCACGACGCGATATCCCTGTTTCGGGGCCAAGCCCAGCGCCGTGGCCTGGTCGTCGGTGAGCATGACATCGGTGTGCGAGCGTTCGATGAGTCGCAGTCCCTCGACCGTCACCGGATCGGTGTCGTAGTCGACGTTGGAGGCGGTGAGCCGGAAACGCGCACCCATCAACAGGCTCGCCACCCACATCGAGGTCCCCAGTCGCTCGCGATCGGGATAGCGGGCGACCGGCAGTCGATGCGGGACCAGCACCACATAGGTATGCCCGATCTCCACGTCACGGGCGCGCATGGCATCCAGGGTCGTCCTCCCGGCGGACCCGCGCAACGTTGCCGGTACAAGGTCGTCGCGCAGGCATAGGGTGTGGTGCATGACCGAGTCTGCCGCCCGGCGCGCGGGCGAGCGGGCCGCGCAGGCAGCCGAGCGGGCCGAGGAGCTGGCCGCGCGGCAGGTGGAGCTGAGCGCGGGACGACCGATCACTCGCAAGGACGTGGACATGGCGGCCGAGCGGGCCCGACAGGCACTCGAGCATGCGGAAAGCGCGCATCGGGCGGCCGCGGATCGGCACGAGGCCGCGGCCCGTGCCCACGAACGCGCCGCCGCCGCCTACGACAAGGCCGCCGCGTACGACGAGGCTTCTGGGCGCGGTAAGGGCTCGGCGTCCGGCAAGGGCTCAGCGTCCGGCAAGGGCTCGGTGTCCGGCACGGGTACCGGGTCCGGCAAGGGAACGGGGTCCGGCACAGGCGGGGAGTCCGGCACAACCCGGGCATCCGCAACCGACCGCGCGGACCGGTCCCGCCGGGACGCCGACTTCCACCGCGCGGCGGCGGCTCACGATCGCGCCGCCGCCCGCGAACAACGAATCGAGGCAGCGCGCGAGTTCGGGAACGACCCCACCGAATAGCCCGCCGACGCTGGTGGGTCACATCACACACCGGGAGGGAAATAGCGTGCCGGGTATCGCGGTTGAACCCCCTGTCGGCGTCCGAACAGCCCCGGGCCGCACCCTTCAGTCGCTACGAGCGACCACTCGCCGAGAGGCGCTTGTGGGACGTCGACCAGATACGGACGCCGCCGGGAACTCCACCCGGCGGCGTTCTGCTGTCAGCTCACAGGTATCGGCTCACCGAACACCCACACCGGCGCTGGACAGGTCGTCGTACACCGAGACCATCCGATCCAGGCCGGTGACCTGAATGACGCGTTTGGCCGCCCCCGATGCGACCACGCGCAACCGGCGGGGAGTCACCGTGGTGGCCGCCGCGTGCAGCACGCTCAGCCCGGCCGATCCCAGAAAACCCACTCCGGACAGATCGATCACCGGCGCGGCCTGATCGGCGTCTTCGAATGCCTCGCTCATCCGGTCCAGCACACTCTGCAGCTGGTCGGCCGTCATCGCGTCGACATCGCCGTGCGCCGATATGACGAGCGCGCCGCCGGTCCGGTCGACCTCGACGCTCAAGCCGTTGTCATCCACCAAGACACTCATCTCCTCGCCACCGCCGTACATCACACTCGTATACAACCCCCCTCACGCGGGCCCAAACCTCTTTTTTTCGCAGCGCCCGTCCGCGGTCTGTGTGCTGTTCCGACTTCGGCGGCCCATTTTCGTGATATTCACGCGAGTGGAGCCGGACGGCCGAACACTCGCGGGCGGGCCGGTAGCTTGGCCTCGCCTCGCCCCCGCACTCGGTCCGGCGCGGTGAGCGGCACGCGCCAGATCCGAACCGATGGAGGTCGAGCAGTGAGCAACCGGGTCCCCCACGGCCGTATCTCGCGCGGCAGCAAGATGGGCCGGCTCGCCGCGGGACAGGCGCTGCGCGGGGTCGGCACCCGGCTGTCGATGGTGGGCCGCACCGAAGAGGCGCGCCGCCGCTTGAGTGAACGCTCGGCGATGCAGGCCGCCCAGCAACTGGTCACCGTGCTCGGCGGCATGAAGGGCGCCGCGATGAAGCTCGGGCAGATGCTGTCGGTGCTCGACCTCGACCTGCTGCCGGAAGAACAACGCGAGATGTTCCGCACCAAACTCGCGCAACTGCGCGACCAGGCGCCGGCGTTCCCGTTCTCCGCCATGCGCACGGTGATCGAGAACGATCTCGGCCCGATGGCGCGTACCTTCGCCGACTTCGACGAGACCCCGATCGCCGCCGCCTCCATCGGACAGGTCTACCGCGCGCGGCTGCGCGACGGACGAGCGGTCGCGGTCAAGGTCAAATATCCCGGTGTCGACCGCGCGGTCGAAGCCGATATGCGCAATCTGATGTTGATCAGCCGCCTCTGGAAGGCGATCCTGCCCAGCGCCGCCGACGAGGAGGTGCTCGCCGAGATCGCCCGCAACATCGGCACCGAACTCGACTATCCGCGCGAGGCCCGCACCCAGCATCACGTGGCCACCCGCTACCGCGGCCATCCCTATATCAGCGTGCCCGACAGCATCGAATCCTGCTGCGGCCCCAACGTTCTGGTCACCGAACTGGTCGAGGGCGAGCCGTTCGGGCACATGCGCACCCTGCCCGACGCCGACCGCACCCGCCTCGGGGAGCTGATCTACCGCTTCTACATCACTTCCCTGTTCACCGACCACGAGTTCTGCGGCGACCCGCATCCGGGCAACATCATGCTCGCCTCCGACGGGCGACTGGCCTTCGTCGACTTCGGGCTCTACACCGCGATGAGTCCCGCCGACGTCGAGCTCGAACGCGACATCATCTGCGCCGCAGGCGAATACCGCGCCGAGGACATCTACCACGCCTGGGTGGCACAGGGCATCGTCGATCCCGACGCCGGAGTCACACCCGACGAATGCCTCGGCTACATCTGGGCCGCGACCGGCTGGCATCTGATCGACGAGGACATCACCGTCACACCCGAATTGGCCACCAGCGCAGTGGTACTCGCCGTCGACCCGCGCGCCGCCGAATTCAGCGGTATGCGCCACCAGCGCCTGCCACCCGAGCACGTGTTCTCCCGCCGCGCCGACCTGTTCACCTACGCCGTCCTCGGACAACTGCACACCACCAACAACTGGCACCGCCTCGCCCGCGAATGGCTCTACCACGAACCCCCGGCCACCGAGATCGGCGCCGAGATCGCACGGTGGCGGCTCACGGCACGATCGTCGTGATCGGCACCGCGCCGGGATAGCCCCGGTCGCGGGCATACCAGCACAGGAAGCCGTCGCTGTCGGCCGACAGGTCGGTCACCCACCAGCGTTCCATCCCGTCGCACAGATCCATGTAGGTGCAGCAGTCGCGCAACTCCGCGAACGAACCGCGTTGCCGCGCCGCGCATACGAGTGCGGCGACGATCCTCCTGGCCGGCGGATGCCCGTAGACGACCCAGCCGTATCCGTCCTCGAGCGGTTGCAGCCGGACGCCGTAGAAGTGGCGGCCGAACAACCGGCCGACCGCGGGATCGAGGGCGTAGCAGTGCAAGTCGGGCATGGGCACCTCCGGATTCGTCGTCGACACCGAACGCGTCGGCCGCGCGGTGCCGGGCATCGAGAGCCGAGATGCCCACCGGGTGGTGGTCGATCCACCCGGTGGGCACGGCCGCCGCGATGGGACGGCTGCGATGGGGAGTGTCGGTAACACCCACCGCGATCCCGCGGCGGAGGATGCTCGCCGGTGCGCGGGGAGGTCCACGACTCCTCCCACACACCGGCGAGCAAGCATCACGCGGTCAGAGCTTGCCGCCGCCACCCACCAGCCACGGGTTGAAACTGCAGGTCAGCGCCGGAGTCTGGGCCGGGTCGAGAGCATGCAGGATGATCGAGAGCACCCGCGGCGAGTACATCATCGTCAGGTGATCGGATACGTCCTGCTCACATCCGTCCTGCAGGGTGATGTTGTCGACCGTCGCACCCGGGCCGGGCTTCAGGAACGTCAGATCGTAAGGGTTGGTGATCTCGTCGTAGCGGCTGCCGACCACCGTGTAGTCCACGCCCGGCATCGTGTCGCCGCCGGCGTTGAGCTGGTTCACGAAATCCGAGCCGATCGTCTGCTGAATGCCCGCGTGGCCGACGAAGATCTCCACCAAACCCAGCACGTCGATACCGAGATTGTTGATCATCCGGCCCAGCGCGCCGATACCGTCCAGTGAGGTGCCGTGGTTGGTGGCGCCGAAGGTCATCATGTGGTGCACCTTCGCCGCGCCACCGTCGAACTTCAGATACCACCGCGACATCGCGCCGCCCTGGGAATGGCCGACCAGATTCACCTTCTGCGACCCGGTCGCCGCCAGCACACGATCGACGAACTGCGCCAACTGTTTCGACGAGTCCTGGATGTACCCGGTGCCGTTGGTGCCCGGCAGCACCGACCCGAGGCCGCCGCCCTGGATCAGGTTCGACTTGCCGTAATTGAAGGTGAACACGCAGTAGCCGGCGTCGTGGACCGGCTGGCTGATGTAGGAGAAGTTGTCGTAGGCGTTCTCCCACGTGCCGTGCACCAGCACCACCGGTTCCGGATGCGCCGCGGTGGGCTTGCAGTTCCAGTCGTTGGTCCCCGGCGGCGCGACATCGGGATTCAGCAGCCCGTAGCCGAAGGCGGCCAGGAACGAGCTCTGTGCCGGCCCGTAACCCACTGTGTCGCTGGAGGTTCCGCCGGAGGAGCCCGAACTGGAGCCCGAACCGCCGTAGCAGTCACCGGACCCGTTGCCCGAACCGGCGCCGCTGCCCGAGGTGCAGGCCGAACCGGTGCCGGAGCTACCGGAATCGGCGATCGCGTGCGCGGAGGGATTCTTCAACCCGTGCGTGATCATCTCCGCCAGCTGCTGCTCCTGCTGCTGATCGCCGACGGGATCGGCGCCGGCGCCGACGCCGGTGAGCCCTACCGTGAGTGCGGCGGCCGCCGCGACAATGGCCGCACTCGTACAACTGCGGCGAAAACTCTTTTTCATGCTGTTCCTGACATCGTCGAATTCGCTGCCCGGAAAGTCGCCGATCGACGTTTCCGGAATTCGCGAGCAAACGCTACGGAGACAATCGAGCGCGCGGCGGCCGTCGCGGCGATGTCTTCACGGGTTCACGAAACGAGTCCGGAAGCGCCATGACTCCGCACAGTCGGTTCTTTCTACGCCCGGATAACGCGCGGTGACAGGCCGACAATTCATCACTCACGGTCGCGAGACGTATTCTTTCCTGCTCGGTCACGCCTGTTGATTCGCCATCGGACGCGGGATTCGGACGGGCTTCGCAGGGCAGATCCCGGCGCGGCACACGGTCCCGGGACGGCAGGGGCGCCGCGTCGGCCGGATACCGGATCACGAGGGTTCATCGAACCGGCGCAAAAGTGAGCAGTGGGACAGTTATACGCGTTCGACACTCTCGATATCGAGCGCGGTACGACTATTTTCCCAGTTCAGAGCTGTCGTAGATACCAGCAGAACGGTCTGCGAATCCGAGTAGAAGGTGAGCTGGAACTCGCATTATCTTCGATTCCGGACGGCGGCAGCATGCCGGCGACCGGACACCACCCCGCAGCCGTGACGAGGAGGTCACCTGTGACGACCCGATCAGCGCCGCACGCCCCGATCGCGCACACCCCGAGCACCGGGCCCCTGACCACCGGTGACGCCGATCGCTTGGCCGAGCTCCTCCTGTCGCATCTGCGCACCGGAATCCATCCCTTCACCGCACTGCCCCGGCCCCTGCTCGACGGCGACGTGAAGGCCATGATCCGCGTGTGCATGCGGTGGGCGAGCGAGCGTGGCAGCGCGGCCGCCACCGCCGATCCCGCGGCGTTCCTGCAGGTCGCCGCCGCTCGGTGGGCGCGCGCCGACCTGCCGATCGAGAAGGTGCTGCACGCGATGCACGTCGGATTCGGCGAAGCCCTGGAGGTCGTCGTCGCCCGCTCGGGTGAGCCGAGTTGCGACCGCCTCATCGCGTGGACGAGCGCCGCGGTGGAGCTGTCGGACCTGTGCACCGGCGCCATCAGCAGGGCGTACGTGCGCGAACTGAAAGCCACCTCCGGCGACCACCACACCGCCGTCCATACCCTCACCTCGGCGCTGCTCGCCGGGCAGGCGAGCTCGAAAGTGGCTCGCGAGTGCGGCATTCCGATCGCCGAGGAGTACTACGTGCTCGCCGTCCACGTGGCCGCGCATCCGGACGAGAACCGCCCCGGCCTCGATCGGCACGTGGTCGCCGGCCGCAAGTTGCGCCGCATCCAATCGGCGCTGACCCGCCAGTTCCAGGACCGCGCACTGGCGATGCTGTCGGTCGACGGCGGCACGATCCTGCTACCCGCCGACCTCTGCGGCGAGCCCGAACTCGACCGCGCCGTCGAGGTGGTGGCCGACTATGCCGCGGCTCCGGTCACCGCGGTCATGACCCGATGCGCCACCGACGCCGTCCCCGCGGCCGCCCGGCGAACTCACGAACTTCTCGACACCGCCGAATCGATCGGAATCGGCCCCGGATTACACAAATTCGACGACCTCGCGCTGCAATACCAATTGACCCGCCCGGGAATCGGCCGCCGAATATTGGAAACGCGTATCGCTCCGCTCGACGATCACCCCGAACTTCTGCGAACGCTGCATATCTTCTTCCACACCGATATGAATCGCCGGCGTACCGCGCGGCAATTGAATATCCACCCGAATACCATCGATTACCGGCTCCGGCGCATCGGGCAATTGACCGGCTTCGACCCGTCCCGAAGCCAAGGGCTGTGGTATCTGCGCTCCGCGCTCATCGCTCGCGGCGGCACCTCCCTGATGACCCCCTCGCCGTTCCCGGATCGGGCGGGACAGTCACGCCGCTCCGCCTGAGCCGCGACGCGGCTCAGGCGCCGTGGTCGATGCGAAACCGGGCCAGATCTGCGACCACGGACGAATCGGCCCGGCGCACAACGACACCCGGATGTCGTAGTTCACCGTTTCGTGACGACTTCCGACCGGACCTGCGGTCACCGGCCGCCATCCCCGATCGGTCGCACCGAACACCGAAACCACCCTCTTGACCTCCGACCTACGACACCCGCACCTCCAGGACGCCGTGCGCGAGTTTCGCCAGCCCCGCGGCGATCTGCTCGGAGCCGAGCCCGCGCTCACGCTGATGCCGGTACACCTCGGCGGCGAGCGGCGCGAGCAGTGCGTCCACCAGTGAATCAGGTTCGGCCACACCGGCTTCGGTGAGCAGAGCGCGTACGTGCATCGCCCAGAATTGATAGGCCCCGGTGCGGAACCGCGCGCCGCCGGTCTCCGCGCCGAGGACCAGATGGGCGTGGGTGTCCAGCAATTCGACCATCGCAGCGTAGAACGCGGCCAGCCGTTCACCGGGCGGTGCGCCCGGCCCGAGCGGGGGCTCGCCGCGCAGCAGCCGCTCCTGCAGTGCCCGCTCATGCTCGTCGAGCAGGGCGACGGCAATGGATCCCACGTCCGGATAGCGCCGGTACAGCGTCCCCCGCCCGACCCCGGCAGCCTTGGCGATGTCGTCCATGGTGACCGTGCGCGGGTCGCGCCCGGCGAACAGCGCCGCTGCGGCGGCCAGCACCTTGGCCCGATTACGAGCGGCGTCGGCGCGCTCGGCGGGAGCGGACGCGTCGTTGAGCAGTGGGAGGCCGGAGCTGTCCATGCAGCTCACTGTAGCCCGGCAGATACAACTGGACAATCTGTCCAGTTAGGCCCTAGCATTGCCACAGCAAGTGGACATGCTGTCCAGTTGAACGGAGATTCCACAATGACCACCCTGCTGCACCTCGACGCCAGCCCCCGCCGCACCTCGATCAGCCGCGAACTGAGCGCCGCCTTCGCCGCCGCCTGGGGCGCCGAACACCCCGACGCCACCTACATCCACCGCGACCTGGCCGCCGATCCGATCCCGTTCATCGACGAGGGCTGGACCGAACTGTGCGACCGCGTGCTGGCCCACGGCGCCACCGACCTCGACCGGCTGGGCGAACTGGTGAATTCCCCTGCCCAGCAGCGGGCCTGGGCGATCGTCGAGCCACTGCTGGCCGAGCTTCGCGCCGCCGATATCGTGCTGATCGGCACGCCGATGTACAACTACTCGATCCCGGCCGGCCTCAAGGCGTGGCTGGATCAGATCACCTTCCCGCGAATGTCATTGGCCCCCACCCGCTTCGTGGTCGCCACCGCGTGCGGCGGCGCGTACTCGCCGGGCACGCCAAAGGCGATCTACGACTATCAGGAGCGCTATCTCCGCGACTTCTTCGCAGGCCATTTCGCCGTCGAGGACACAGTTTTCGTCCATTCCGAACTGGTGAACTCACGTCAGGACCCGGCGCTCGCCCAATTACGCGACAAGCACGACGCCTCCCACGCCGCCGCGCTCGCCACCGCCCGCACGCTGGGCAAGGAGTACTGAAATGAACTGGCTCGTCCTGAGTTTGGCCGGTGTGGTGGAAATCGCGTGGTCCCAGTCCATCAAGCCGACCCAGAATTTCACCAAGCCGCTGCCCACCCTGCTGTGCTTCGTACTCGCGGCGATCGCGGTGTACCTGCTGTCCCACGCCATGCAGTCACTGCCGGTGGGCACCGCGTACGCCATCTTCACCGGCATCGGCGCGGTGGGCGCGATCGCCCTCGGCATCGTCGTGCAGAAGGATCCGGTGAGCGCGGGCCGGATGCTGGCGCTGTCCCTGATCATCGGCGGCATCATCCTGGCTCGGCTCACCAATCCCGAGTGAATGTGGTTGCGCGCCTTCAGGCGCCGAAGACGGCACGGACGCCGGGTTCGGTGCCGTCGATTTCGACCGGGCCGAGTGCACGGGCGCCGCGCAGCCGCGGCCCGGTCAGCGTCTGACGTGGGCCGATCCATCCGCGATGAGGGCCTCGACCTCCGCGAGCGAGGCCATGGACGCATCCCCCGGTGTCGTCATGACGAGGGCTCCGTGAGCCGTGCCGTAGGCAAGAGCGCGCTCGACCGGGACGCCGGCGAGCAGACCGTAGATCAGGCCGGCGGCGAAGGCATCGCCGGAGCCGACGCGGTCCAGGACATGCAGTCCGTACATCCGGGGGCCGGTCACGAAACCGGTCTCGGCGGACCAAGCAGCCGAGGACCAGTCGTTGACATCGGCGGAGGAGACCTCGCGCAACGTCGTCGCCACGACCGATGCTTCGGGGACCCGGGACGCCGCCTCCCCCAGCGCGTCCGCCACCTCATCGGCACCGACACGCACATCACCCGGGTGCGTGCCGGCCAATGCGAGGGCACCCACGACGACATCGGCATGCCGGGCCAGGCGCAGATCGACCTCGCGGGCACCGGCCGGGCCACCCCTGTCCGCCCAGATACTGGGGCGGTAATTGGGGTCGTAGGAGACGGTGAGGCCATGGCGACGGGCGGCCACCATGGCCTCCTCGGCCACCTCGACAGTGGTTTCCGACAGGCCGGCGAAGATACCGCCGGTGTGGAACCACCGCGGGCCGGCTCCGAATATCGCGTCCCAGTCGAAATCACCCGGGCGCAGCTGACAGATCGCGGTGTGCGCGCGATCGCTGACACCGAGCGCGCCACGGATGCCGTAGCCGCGCTCGACGAAGTTCAGCCCGTTGCGAGCCGTGCGGCCGATGCCATCGCCCGGCACCCAGCGGATCAGCGAGGTGTCGACTCCCCCTTGAAGTATCAGATCCTCGACCAGTCTGCCGACGGGGTTGTCGGCCAAGGCGGTGGCGACGGCGGTCCGCAAACCGAAGCAGCGGCGCAGGCCTCGTACGACGTTGTACTCACCGCCGCCCTCCCAGACCTGGAAGGTGCGGGCGGTCCGGATGCGGCCCTCGCCCGGGTCGAAGCGCAGCATCACCTCGCCCAGGGCCACCACGTCGGTCACGGCGTGCTCCGATCGACGGCCTCGGCGGTCAGCCTGCGGATTTCCGCGTAGTCGCCCCGCTCCAGAAGCGTTGCGGTCGCCATCCAGCTGCCGCCGACGGCAACAACCGCCGGATCGGCGAGATACGAGGCCAGGTGGGAGTCCTGAATCCCACCGGTCGGAATGAAGCCGGCCTGCGGGAACGGCGCCGCGAGCGCCCTGAGAGTGCGCAATCCGCCGAGTGGTTCGGCGGGAAAGAGCTTGACCGTGTGGCAGCCGGCCCGCAACGCACGCATCAGCTCGGTGGCGGTGGCCACGCCCGGCACCACAGGCACCTCGAGCTCCCGGCACCTGGCCACGACCTCCTCGGCGTAGCCGGGTGAGACGACGAAGCGGGCCCCGGCGGCCACGGCGCGATCCACCTGCTCCCGGGTGAGCACTGTGCCCGCACCGACCGTCAGGGCGTCATGCGCCGCCATCGTCTCGAGTACCTGCTCAGCGCCCACGGTGCGGAAGGTGACCTCGGCGCAGCGCGCACCGCCTGACGCGAGGGCCTCGGCCAGGAGGTGGGCCGTGGCCGGGTCGGGCACGGTCAGCACCGGCAGGATCCGGGAACCCTGCAACACGGAGTCCATAGGACTCGTCATCGGCCGAACCGTCCGCCGTGCACGGCGTCAACCCTGGGCTTCGCCGCGACCGGGCCCGGCGCCGGGCGGTAGCTCGTTGACCGGGAATCGTGCCGGTTGCCCGGTCAGAACCCGTACGGCCTCTTCGGCGGCGATGGTCCGCACCGTTGCGATGGACTCCACGGAGTAGTAGGCGGAGTGTGGTGTGACGATGACGTTGGGCAGCTCGAGGAGGGGGTTGGTCGGGCGCCACACGCGCTGTTTCGCGGGTTCCTCCTCGAGGTCGTCCAGTGCCGCGCCGGCGATCCACCCTTCGGTGAGCGCCTGCTGGATCGCCGCGTCCTCGACGATGGGTCCGCGTGCGGTGTTGACCAGGATGGCGGTCGGCTTCATCCGGCGCAGCGTCGCGCGATCGAAGGCATGGTGTGTCTGCGGAGTGAGTGGCATTTGGATCACCACGCAGTCGGCACCCTCCACGAGGTCGTCGAACGACGTCGGCCGGACCTGGGCCGCTCGGATCTCGGACTGGTCGATGAACGGGTCGTGCGCCCAGACCTCGACGCCGAATCCTTTCGCACGTTCGGCGATGAGCTTCGCGATCGCGCCGAAAGACAGCAGACCCAGCACCTGACCGCGCAATCTGTGGATGGGCTCTCCGGTCTTCCAGTGCCATTCGCCCCGCCGGGTCGCCCGGTCGTACTGGCAGATCTTGCGCGCGGCCGCGAGCCAGAGCGCGATCGCATGGTCGGCGACCTCGTCGGCGCACCAATCGTTGGGTGCGTTGGTGACCTGAATTCCGTGCCTGGTCGCAGCCTCCACGTCGACGATGTCGACACCGGTGCCGTAGCGCGCGATCACCCGGCAGCGGGGCAACGCGCCGATGGCACGCGACCCCACCAGCGCGTACTGGGTCAGGATGCCGTCGGCCTCGAGTCCCGCCTCGATCACCTCGTCCTCGCTCTTGCACTGCGCGGCGAGGAGCCGCAATCCGGCGGCCTCGACGATCGCGCGTTCGATGTCGACATCGCCGAAGTCGTAGTCGGCGATCAGGATCGTGTCGCGTGTATCAGTGTGAGTCACGAGGAATCCCCTTGGTATGGACGAGATCCTGGTATGACACGGCGAGCTCCAGGCAGCCTCCGCTGTCCAGTTGACCGACCGTGGAACGGTAGATCTCCTGCCATGGTGTCTGGTGCTCGAGCGCCGGTGGTGTGTAGTCGGCCCACCGCGCCGCGATCTCCTCGGCGGTCAGCAGGGCATCGACGCGCGCATTGTCGATGTCGACGCGGATCCGGTCACCGGTGCGCAGAATGGCGAGATTTCCGCCGGCCGCGGCCTCGGGACTGGCGTTGAGGATGGACGGCGCGTCGGATGTGCCGCTCTGCCGGCCGTCCCCCAGCGTGGGCAGGGCCATGATGCCTTGCTGGATCAGCGTGGCGGGAAGCTCCATGTTCACCACCTCAGCGGAGCCCGGATATCCGATGGGCCCGGTGTAGCGGATGACCAGAATGCAGTCCTGATCGATGCCCAGCTCGGGGTCGTCGATGCGGGCGTGGTAGTCCTCGGGCCCGTCGAAGACGATGGCACGGTAGTCGAACGCGGGTGGCTTACCGGTGATGACCGATGTCTTCATGATCGCGGAGTCGAACAGGTTTCCGCTCATGACCAGCAGTCCGCCGTTTGCGGTGACGGGGTCGTGCACGGGTCGGATGACCGCCGGGTCGGCGGACGGGACATCCTCGAGGTTTTCCGCCACGGTTCGGCCCGAGACGGTGACGGCATCACCGTGCAGGTATCCCGCTTCCAGCAGCGACCGCATGACTGCGGGGACACCACCGGCGCGGTGGAAGTCCTCGCCGAGGAATTCGCCCGCCGGCGCGAGGTTCACCAGCACCGGGATGCCGTGTCCGACGCGCTGCCAGTCCTGGTTGGACAGTTCCACTCCGACATGGCGTGCGATGGCGTTGATGTGGATGGGCACGTTGGTCGAGGCCGCGATGGCGGAGGCGACCACGATCGAGTTCTCGAAAGCCCGCGTGGTCATGATCTTGCGGGGAGTCAGGTCCTCGCGGACCATGGACACCGCCCGGAGGCCGGTGGCGTAGGCCATTTGCGCACGCTCGTTGTAAGGGGCCGGAATCGACGCGCAACCGGGTAAGGACATGCCCAGCGCCTCGGCCAGGCTGTTCATCGACAGCGCCGTTCCCATGGTGTTGCAATGCCCGATGCTGGGCGCGGAGGCGGTCACCCGCGCCATGTATTCGTCGTAGTCGATCTCCCCCCTGGCCAGAAGCCGCTTGGACTGCCAGATCACCAACCCCGATCCCGTCCGCATACCCCTGTGATAGCCGTTGAGCATAGGCCCTCCGGACAGGACGATGGCCGGCATATTCACTGTCGCCGCCGCGGTCAGGCAGGCGGGTGTGGTCTTGTCACAGCCCGTCGTCAGCACCACTCCGTCGAGTGGATATCCATAGAGCACCTCGACCAGTCCGAGATAGGCGAGATTGCGGTCCAGCGCCGCGGTCGGACGCTTTCCGGTCTCCTGCAACGGATGGACCGGGAACTCGAAGGGAATACCGCCGCCGTCGCGGACCCCATCCTTGATCCGGTCGGCAAGGGCGAGATGGTGCCGATTACAGGGCACCAGATCATTACCGGTCTGAGCGATCCCGATGATCGGCCGGCCCGACTGAAGTTCGGCCCGGGTGAGCCCGTAGTTCAGGAACCGCTCGAGATACAGAGCGGTCATCTCGCGGTTTCCCGCGTTGTCCCACCATGCCTGGCTCCGCAGCTCCCCCGCGGCGCGCCCGGCCGATGGCGTATGTCGTGCGCCAGTTGGCGACGGCGAGTTCGGCTGGTTCATTGTCGGCGGTCTTTCCGGGTCGGGGTATGCGAGGTGCCGGGGCCCGCTGACCCCGCGGGATAGTCCTCGAGCGGGACCAGGTCACGCGACCAGGCCGAGATGATCGGGGTGACCACTCGCCACGACTCCTCCGCCTCGTCACCGCGGATGGACAGGGCCGGGTTGCCGAGCAACACGTCCAGCAGGAGCCGTCCGTAGGCGGGCAGGTCGGGCGGCGGGATCGCCGCATTCATGCTGAGCGGGACCAGAGTGCCCGCGGCGGCGCCGATGGCGGTGAGGGCGAGCGTGAGGTTTTCCGGCTCGAGGCCGAACCGGAGAACGTTCGGCGCTGCAGTCCCGTGATGGCCGAAAGGCATATGCGGGACCGGCCGGAAATGGATGGCGACTTCCTTGCGGTCGGCGGCGAGGGCTTTGCCGGTGCGCAGCACGAAATCGGTTCCGGCCCATCGCCAGTTGCCGATCGCCAGCCGGACTTCGGTGAAGGTTTCGGTCCGTCGTTGCGGGTCCACACCCGGCTCGTCGGTGTAGGAAGGGACGTGCCGGTCGCCGATCACGCCGGCGGTGTACCGGGCTCGACGGGTGCGGCGCGGGATATCGTCGTCGGTCAGGGTGCGGATCGACCGCAGTACGTCGACCTTGCGGTCACGCAGATCCCGTTCGGACAGGGTGATCGGCGGTTCCATGGCCACCAGGCAGAGCAGTTGGAGCAGATGGTTCTGCACCATGTCCTCGAGCGCCCCCACCTGGTCGTAGTACCCGGCCCGGTCCTCGAGGGTGAGAGTTTCCTCCCAGACGATCTCGACCTCGGCGATATGCGCGCTGTTCCACAGCGATTCGAGCACCCGGTTGGCCAATCGGCTACCGAGCAGGTTCTGCACGGTGGTCATCGCGAGGAAATGGTCCACCCGGAAGACGGCCTGTTCCGGAACCAGATCTGCCAGCAACGTGTTGAGTTCCTGCGCGCTCGTGAGATCCTCCCCGAACGGCTTTTCGAATACGAGCCGGCTACCGGAAGGAAGACGCGCGGCGTCCAGGGTCCGGATCGCGGTGGAGAACAACGCCGGTGGCAACGCCAGGTAGACGGCCACCGCTCCCGCACCGCCGATCGCCTCCGCCACCTGCGCCGGATCACCGATATCGGCCTGCCGGTATCGCGCAGCGTCGAGAATCGCCCGCCGGGTGTCGGCCGAGGCGGCCGGGGCGTACCGATCGAGCTGTGCCGCAGCCCATTCCCGGAACTGTTCGTCATCGCGGCCCTTGCGGTCGGCGCAGACGACCTCGAAACCTGGTTCGAGGCGGCCGGTTTCGTGGAGTGCGGCCAACCCCGGCAGCAGATAGCGTCCGGCCAGGTCGCCTGTGCCGCCGAAAATGACGAGTCGTCGGATCATCGTGTGGCCTCCTCTGCGCGTGCGAGGTTCACGCCACTGGCGATGACGCCGATGTGGCTGAACGCCTGCGGGAAATTGCCCGTGAACGCACCGGTGGACGGGTCGATCTGTTCGGAGAACAGCCCGAGGGTGCTGGCACGGGCGCAGAGGGATTCGTAACGCTGCGCGGCCTCCTCGATACGACCCTGCATGGTCAGGTTGTCGATCAGCCAGAAGCTGCACAGGACGAACGCGCCTTCGTCACCGGGCAGGCCGTCGGGCGATTCGTCATGCAGATACCGGTAGAGCAGCCCACCTCCGGCGTCCAGGCGGTCGGCGATCGCCGCGGTCGTCGCCACCATGCGCGGATGATCGGCCGGAACGACATGTCGCAGCGGCAGCGCCAGCAGACTGGCATCGAGTGCGGAACCTCCGTCGAGATGGGCACTCAACGTCTGGGCCCGTTCGTTCCAGGCGCTTTCCAGGATGGACTCGCGGATGTGCGCAGCGGTGGAGCGCCAGGTACCGACGGGGCCGGGTAGCCGGAAACGCTCGCCGATCGACGCGGCCCGGTCGAGCGCGACCTGGCACAGTCCCGCGCTGTAGGTGAACGCACGCCCCTCACTGCGAACCTCCCAGATCCCTTGATCGGGTTGCGCCCACGCGCGGCCGGCCATATCCGCCAAACCGGCCAGACCGGCCCACAGCACAGGCTGCAGATCGCCGCCGGCCCGCAGCCATTGGTCGGCGCAATCGAGAATCTCGCCATACAGGTCGTGCTGACGCTGATCGGCGGCCCCGTTGCCCCACCGGACGGGCGCCGAACGCCGGTAGCCCTCGAGCCCGGCGTCCACTATCTCGTCGGGAACCGGATCCCCGTCCAGGTCGTACATGATCCGCGGCCGCTCGCCACGTTCGACCGCGTCGAGGACCCAGCCGAGGAACGCATCCGCCTCACCGCGAAAGCCGATGCGGCGCAACGCGAAAACAGCGTAGGCGGCGTCGCGGATCCAGACATACCGGTAGTCCCAGTTGCGAACACCGCCGATCGGCGCCGGCAGCGAGGAGGTCGGTGCGGCGATCACCGACCCGCTCGCCCAGTGATCGCACATCTTGAGCGTGATCGCCGCCCGCCGGACGAGGTTCTGCTGCGGGCCCGCGTAGTCACAGCCGTCCAGCCACGACCGCCAGGCATTCGCCGTGTCCCGCAGCATCGCGCCCGCATCGAACCGATGGTGCCGATGAAATCGACCCCACGACAACGCCAGGTCCACATGCTCGCCCTGCGCCAAGTCGAAGACGGTCTGTAAACCCGACATCGGGCGGGTGCTGCGCAGATGCATCCGTAACCGCGGCTGCGACGCCGAGCGGATCTCGATTCCGCTCAGCAGCGGCCGCACCTCGGCCCCGCCTCTCGGCGACACCTCGACGGCCAACCGGACCCGGCCTTCGATGACGAGGGCGCTGCGAACGAGTTCCGCTCTGTCGGCGGCGGCGTCTTCGCCGAGGTCGGCACCCGAACGCAGAGCCATCGCATCGGTGACCCGCACGACTCCGGTGGCGCACCGCAGCTCGGTTTCCAGTACCCCTGTGTCCGGCCGATAGCGTTGCCGGCCCTCGCGCAGATCCGCCGGTGCGATGGTGAACGATCCGCCCCGAGCATGATCGAGAAGCCCGCAGAACAGAGGTGCGGCGTCGAACCGTGGAATGCACAACCAGGGAATCGAGCCGTCGACACCGACCAGAGCGGCCGTCGCGCCGTCTCCGATCAGGCCGTAATCCTCCAGAGACAGGTAGCCATCGACCCGGTGTATCGGGCGAAACGGTGGATCGGGATCGTGCATCACACCTCCTCCACGGCACACGCAGCTCGTCGTGATCGGATCACGGGTACAGCGGGTGATTCCCCCGGCAACCTCACAGACATGGCACTGATCGGGCCGGTGTCAGCCAGTTTCAAGAATTGCGGCTAGAGCTATGATGGTACAGCTAATTTTCCGCATCGGTGCTGGTGCGGCAATGGCGATCGGCTGGTAAGCCAGGAATCGGGCCCCGCTGATTCTCCATCCGACGGAAGGAGAGCCGGAAAGATGACAACCATGCGGTCTGTCGTCGCCGACACGATAGGCGAACCATCCGCGGTGTTGAATTTGCGGGTGCGCCCGCTTCCGGAGCCCGGTCCCGGCGAGGTCCGGATCCGGGTGATGGCCGCGCCGGTCCATGCCAGCGATCTGCACACCATCCGCGGCCGATATGGATTCACGCCGGAGTTTCCGGCGGTGCCCGGTATCGAATCGGTGGGGGTGATCGACGAACTCGGAAGCGGCACAACCGGTCTGCGCGTGGGGCAACGCGTCGTCACGATCGGAGTCACGGGCACCTGGCAGGAGTTCGTCGTCGCCGAAGCCGCTCGGGTACTGCCCGTGCCCGCCGGCATGAGCGATTCGACGGCGGCCCAGATCCTCACCAATCCGCTCACCGCCGTGGTCTTGACCGGTGATGAGCTCGACGTTCGATCGGGTGAATGGCTCCTGCAGACCGCTGCCGGTTCCACCGTGGGCCAGTTGGTCATCCAACTCGGAGCCCACATCGGTTTCAAGACCCTCAACGTCGTGCGCCGCCGATCGGCCGTCGACGAGATCCTCGCGCTGGGCGGCACCGCGGCGATCTGCACCGAGGACGAAGACCTGCGCGAACGGGTCGCGGACATCACCGGCCACACCGGCGTGTCCAAGGCGATCGACTGTGTCGCCGGCCAGGTGGGCGCCGAGGTTTCGCGGGCGCTCGCCCCGCATGGTGAGCTCGTCGTCTACGGTGCGCTGTCCACGCACCGCCACACCGAGCCCGGCAAACTCGCTATCCCGATCTTCGCGCGCTCACTGATCTACGAAACCAAGACGGTCCGCGGGTTCTGGCTGTTTCGCCGGCTCACCGAGACTCCGAGGGATCGGATGGCCGCGGCGATCGACCGGACGCTTCAGCTCGCCGACCGTGGTGTGCTGCGCGTGCCCGAGGGCCGGCCGATCTCCCTCGAGAAGTTCAGCGAAGCCGTCTACCTGGCAGAAGCTCCCGAACACGGCGGCAAACCGCTGCTGATATTCGACCGGTAGGAGGCAGATTCACCCTGACCTGCACGCAGGTGGACAGGCTGACCGCCCGATCGCGTGGTCGGCGGCCGTACTGGATTCGGTTCTCACTCCATCGAGGGAGAGTGATCATGGACCTGCATCTCGACGGAAAGATCGCGGTTGTCACCGGCGCCGGCAGAGGCATCGGGCTCGCGATCACCGAGCATCTCACCGACGCCGGTGCGCACGTGGTTGCGGGTGCACGCACCATGAGCGATCGCATCGCCGACCTTCACTCCGAAGGGAGCGTGACGTTCGTTCCGGGAGACCTCGCAGGCACCGACGCCCCTGCGGAGCTGGTCGCGGCCGCCTCCCGATTGGGAGGAACCGACATCCTGATCAACAACGCCGGTGCGGTCACGGCGAGACCCGGTGGATTCACGACCGTCACAGACGAAGACTGGCAATCCTCCTGGACCCTGGGAATGATGGCGGCCGTCCGCACCACCCGCGCGGCGATCCCCGAAATGCTCCGCCGGGGTGGTGGCGCGATCGTCACGATCGGGTCCGTCAACGCCTTCTTCCCCGACCCCGGCGTGGTCGACTACTGCGCGGTCAAGGCAGCTCTGACCAACCTCACCAAGGCACTGTCGAAGGAATTCGGCCCGCAAGGCATCCGCGCGAATTCGATCAGTCCCGGCCCGGTACTCACCGACCTGTGGCTCGGCAACGGAGGAATCGCCGAGACTGTCGCCCAAGCCAGCGGCAGCAACGCCCGGGAAGTCGCCGACCGAGCAGTAGCCGGCACACCGAGCGGACGATTCACCACCCCAGACGAGGTCGCAGACCTCGCACTGTTCCTGGCCTCGGACCGGGCCGCCAACATCACCGGCACCGACATGACGATCGACGGTGGATTCATCACCACCTTGTGAGTGTTGCCGACTCCACATTCATCACTGCGACATATCATCCGGACGGCGGAACGGTTTCACCACGCAGGAACTGCGCACTTCCCTGCAGATGATCCGAACGCACCGAAGTAGCGAAGCAGACCGGCCCGTCTCGCCGCGACCTGATTTCGTGTATGCCGCGCAGCGACATCCCTGGACCGCAACACGTCAACCAGAAACCGGCCAGTGTCGAGCCGCAGGATTGGCGACCAGCCGTCGCGGCGGATTCGTGACCGCAGGAGTGTCGAGAAATCGGTGGTCAGGGGGTCACACAGGCTTCGCCTATGTGCCGAGATCAGCAGTCATCGCCGGGAACGGTTCATCCGTGGTGGGTGATGCTCTGCCGTCGTTTCCCACGGTCTTGTGGTGGAGACACACACCGATGCGGTTGAAGGGGCAGGAGCGCTGATGGGACGGTATGAAGACTTGGCCGGCGCCGGGTTCGAGGGCGGGTTCGCCACCGATGACACCGTGCGGATCCTGCGGGACGAGCTGGTGTTCCAGCGCGCGGTGCAGGCGTATCTGTGGTCGCTGCCCGCGGTGAACATCTGGGCGATGAAAGAAGCCTCCGAGCGGCAGTTCGGCGGCGGCTATCACGTGCTGCCGGTGTGGCAGGACCGCATCGACGCCAAAACCCTGGTCACCACACCGAATTTCGACGTCGTCTACGCCATGGGCTATCTCGACCTCGACGCCTACGGGCCGCTCGTAGTCGAAGCCCCCGCCGGGGTGCAAGGCATCATCGACGACTTCTGGCAGCGCCCCATCCTCGGCCCGACCATCGACGGACACCAGCACAAGGGCGATGTCGGGCTGGTCGGCCCCGACGCCGGCCGGGGCGGCACCTATGTGCTGCTGCCACCGGACTACCAGGGCCCCGACCCCGACAACGGTTTCATCTACCGATCCCGCACCAACAATGTGTTCCTGTTCTGGCGGTCGTTCTTCACCGACCCCGACGACCTCACCGAGACCGTCGACCGGATCGAGGCCACCATCATCTACCCACTCGGCGGCAAGGACGCCGCGGCGCCGATGGAGTTCCCGCACGCATCCGGTGTCGAACTGGACATGCTGTTCCCCCGCGACGGCCGCTACTTCGACATGCTCGACCGGTTCATCCAAGCCGAGGCCGTCGACCCGCACGACATGGACATGCGCGGGTTCCTGCACACCCTCGGCATCGAGAAGGGCCGCCAGTTCACCCCCACCGCCCACGACCGCGAACTGCTCGACCGGGCCGCCCGCATCGCGTTCGCCATCAGCAAGATCACCATCACCAACCTGCTGCCCTTCGAACCCGGCGGCACCTACTTCCCGAATCAACCGTGGCTCAACGTCTTCGCCGGGCAGAACACCGAATTCCAAGCCAGCGGGACCTTCACCAACCTCGAACAGCGCGCCGGCTACTTCACCTCCGCCTACTCCGATTCACCCGGCATGGTGGTCAACCTGATCGACGAGGGCGCGAAATATCCGGTCACCATGCGCGACGGCAACGGCGACTGGCTCGACGGCGCCCGCTCCTACACCCTCACCCTGCCCGCGGGGATCCCTGCGAAACTGTTCTGGTCGGTCGCGGTCTACGACCCGATCACCGCATCCGGACTCGACAACGGCCAGCGCTTCCCCTCGATCAACGCCATGGACAAACCCGACGCCAACCCCGACGGCTCCCACACCATCCACTTCGGCCCCGACCAACCCGCCGACGCGGGTGAAAAGAACTGGCTGCGCACCGTTCCCGGCAAAGGCTTCTTCGTCATCGTCCGCCTCTACGGCCCCGGCAAGCCGTTCTTCGAACAAACCTGGATCCCCGGCAACCTCACACCCGCGTGACCGGGTGTTGTACATCGATCGTTTTCCGGCACCCACGCTCCGGAACCGAATCGCCAGGACGCGTGACTCGCGGCGGAAAGTGGCGGTTGTCACTTTGTGTCAGATCTGGAGGGTGTGGCGTGTCTGGAGGGCATGACTGATTTCAATGCCATCACCAAAGTGGTTGTGATCGGCGGCGGTTACGCCGGTGCCGTGGCTGCCAATCGGCTGCGGCTGCGCAGCGATGTCGAGATCACGCTGGTCAATCCGCGTCCGCAGTTCGTCGAGCGCATGCGGTTGCATCAGTTCGTGGCCGGTACCCATGAGGCTGCGATCGGCTACGACACACTGCTCGGCGCCGGGGTGCGGCTGGTCGTCGATCGTGCCGTCCGCATCGATACTGCCGCCCGCCGGGTGGAATTGGGTTCGGGGCGCGCGCTCGACTACGACTACGTGGTCTACGCGGTCGGCAGCACCGCCGCGGTGCCGGCGTCGGTGCCCGGTGCCACCGAATTCGCCTGTCCGATCGCCGAATTCGAACACGCTCAGCGGCTGCGCGCGGCGCTGGCGGACGTGCCGGCCCGGGCGCCGATTGTCGTCGTCGGAGGTGGGCTCACCGGCATCGAGACCGCCGCCGAACTCGTGGAGCAGGGCCTTGTCGTGACGTTGGTGAGTGGCGGTAAGTTGGCGGCGAACTTCTCGAATCCGGCCCGGCGGTCGGTGGCGAAGTGGTTGTCCGAGAACGGGGTCGAGGTGCGTGAGCAAGCGCGGGTGGGCGACGTTCGGCGCGAGGGGGTCGTCCTGACCGACGGAGAATGGGTGCCCGGTGCGATCACGATCTGGACCGCCGGATTCGGGGTGCCGGAACTGGCGGCACGCAGTGGGCTGCGCACCGACGGGCTCGGTCGGCTGCTGACCGACGAGACATTGACCAGTATCGATGATGAACGCATTGTCGCCGCCGGGGACGCGGTCGCTCCCTCGGGCCGCCCTTTGCGGATGAGCTGCTATGCCGCCCAGCCCTTGGGTGCGCAGGCCGCCGATAATGTTTTGGCCCGCATCGCCGGGGACGAGCCCGCTGTGCTGGACGTGGCCTTCACCGCCTGCACCGTGGGTTTGGGTAGCCGCGCG
Organism: Nocardia cerradoensis NBRC 101014; assembly: GCF_000308535.1. Taxonomy (GTDB): domain Bacteria; phylum Actinomycetota; class Actinomycetes; order Mycobacteriales; family Mycobacteriaceae; genus Nocardia; species Nocardia cerradoensis. The sequence continues at coordinate 111,074 of NZ_BAFW01000146.1, forward strand.
GGTGCGATGCAATTCAGCCGGCGTGACGACACACCCGTGCCGATGTATCTCGGCGGGCGTACGGCCGGGTGGATCAAGGAACGGGTGGGTCTCGCGGGCCCGATCGGGACCATTCGCAAGGAAGCCCGCAAACCCGGCGCGATTCCGACCTTCCTGGGCTTGGGCAGGCGTAAGGATCTGAGCGCGGCCGAGCCGCAGGGAGTTTCGAAGCCATGACGTCCACCGATGAGCACACCGAGCGTTTCGTCCACCTGCGGCCGCTGCTGTTCACCATCGCCTACGAAATCCTGGGTTCGGCAACCGAAGCCGACGACGTGCTGCAGGACAGCTATCTACGGTGGCGGCGGGTGGACCTGGCCACGGTCCGGGATACGAAATCCTATCTGGCCCAGCTCGTCACGCGGCAGGCACTGAATGCGTTGCGGGCCAGCGTCAGTCGCCGCGAGGAGTACGTCGGCCCGTGGCTGCCCGAGCCGCTGCTGCTCACCGACGGCGACGCCTCGAGCGATGTGGTACTCACCGAATCGGTCTCGATGGGGATGCTGATCGTGCTGGAAACGCTCACCCCCATCGAGCGGGCAGTTTTCGTGCTGCGTGAGGTCTTCGGTTTCGACTATGACGAAATTGCTTCCGCAACAGGAAAATCCGTCGGCGCCGTGCATCAGACCGCGCGCCGCGCCCGCAACCATGTCCATGCCCGGCGCAAGCGCTCCGGCCCGGTCGACACCGTCCGGACCGCCGCGGTCACCGAACGCTTCATCACGGCCGCGACCACCGGCGACATGGAAGGCTTGCTGTCGCTGCTCGCACCGGACATCACCTGGACCACCGACAGCGGCGGCAAGGTGACCGCACTGCCGGAGCTGGTCATGGTCGGCGCCGAACGAGTGGGTGCGATTCTCATGGCGGTCTTCAGATACGCGCTGCGGCGACCGGAAGTACGCATCGAGACGGTGAACTGCAACGGTCAACCGGCACTCGCGTGCTACATCGGCGACAAACTGGAAGCCGTCCTCGTATTCGACATCGCCGAGGACCGGATCGTCGGCGGCTACGGTATCCGCAACCCCGACAAACTGGCCGCCCTCGACATCCCGCGCGCCATCAGCCGCACTGAAACCCCCACCGTGTGATCCCGCCCGACCCGATGCATCCTGTCATGCCGCATACCAGGCTGTTCGGACCGTCCTGGGCGGCCGGCCGAGCTCACCCTCGTGCCGATACGAACATCCGGGAGTGAGCTCAACTCCCTTCGCGCCGAATATCAGTGCTGCGGTTCCTTCGATCGACGGACTCGGTAGCGGGGCAGGTCGTGCATGCCGCATGAGCCAGACTGGGACAATCGGCCCGCGCACCGCTCGGGTATGAATTGAAGGAACTGCCGTATGACCGAACTCCGGACCGACTCCGTCCCAGGCAATCGGCGATCACAAGTGGTGGTCGCGAGTTTGATCGGCACGTCGATCGAGTTCTACGACTTCTACATCTACGGCACGGCAGCGGTGCTCGTGTTCCCGAAGTTGTTCTTTCCACACGAAAGTCCGACCGCGGCACAGTTGTCGTCGTTCGTCACCTTCGCGCTCGCATTCTTCGCGCGCCCGATCGGTTCGGTCGTGTTCGGACACTTCGGCGACCGCATCGGACGCAAACGCACACTGGTCTCCTCGCTGCTGATCATGGGCACCGCGACCGTGCTGATCGGATGCCTGCCGACCTACGCCGTCGCCGGACTGTGGGCGCCCGTGCTGCTGGCGGTGCTGCGCTTCGTGCAGGGCGTCGGACTCGGTGGTGAATGGAGCGGCGCCACGTTGCTGGCCACGGAGAACGCACCGGCAGGAAGGCGGGGGCTGTTCGGAAGCCTGCCGCAACTGGGCGCACCCATCGGGTTCTTCCTCGCGAACGGGGTGTTCCTGCTGCTCACCGCGATCATGCCCGCGCACTCAGACGGAACGGGCACCATCGCCTTCGACAACGTCGGCTGGCGAATCCCGTTCCTACTCAGCGCGATCCTGGTCGTCGTCGGCCTCTACGTACGGTTGCAGATCGTGGAAAGCCGAGTCTTCACCGATGTCGCCGCCGCCGACAATATCGCGCGGGTGCCCGCCGCCCGCCTCGTACGCACCCACTGGCGCCATCTCGTCCTCGGCACCCTGCTGTGCGTGTCGACGTACGTGCTGTTCTATCTCATGACCACGTTCACCCTCACCTATGGCACCGCGGCCGCGCATCCGGCCTCGGACGCGAAGGCGGGCCTCGGGTTCAGCCGCACCGGATTCCTGACAATTCTGCTGATCGGCGTGGTGTTCTTCGCCCTGTTCACCACGGTGGCCGGTCTCCTGACCGACCGGATCGGCCGACGGCGGACACTGCTGGCGACCCTCGCCGCGGTCACGGTGTTCGGGTTGTTGTTCCAGCCGTGGTTCACCGTCGCGGGATCGGTTTCGCTCAGTGTCTCGTTCGTCATCGTGGGCCTAGCCCTGATGGGGCTGAGCTACGGGCCGATGGGATCGCTACTGCCGGAGCTGTTTCCCGCCGACGTCCGGTACACCGGGTCCGCGGTCGTGTACAACCTCGCGGGCGTACTCGGCGCCTCACTGGCGCCGATCATCGCGGTCGCGTTATGGCGGCCCGACGGCAACATCGCCACAGTCGGCCTGTATCTGTCGGCGGCCGGTCTGCTGTCACTGGTCGCACTGCTGGGCGTCCGCGAGACCCGCGACATGGACTATGCCGCTCAAACTCCGCATTCCGAGCATCCGCCGGTGCCCGCCGGCTGACGAACCCGCTCGCCATCGGACACCACGACAGCGCCGGTCGACCGGCCGTTCGCCGCAATTCGATCAGCACTGTCAACGCCCCCGCGCCGCGTCAATCGACAGGGCCTCGGGCAATCAAGACAGTCCTGAGCACGTGCTCGACCGCCGACTCGAACACCGCTCCCCGCAACTCATCTCGTGCGGCGAGGTTACGGGTCGCGAGGTCGAGCCTCTGGTCATCAGTCAGACGGCGCACCACGGCGGCGGCAACATCTTCCAGATCGAAGTCGCCGTTCCTGTTGTCCAACCTGGTCAGGGCGAACTCGACGACGATCTCCTCATCGGTCATACTTCGCCTCCACTGTCTGCTCGTGCGGCCACCGACTGCCTGACTCAACTCTACGGCGTTCGTCGATCGGCTCACCTTCCGATCGGTCACGGCCCGGCGCGATGTGCTCGAATCTCACACGAGCCGAAGATCTGCCTCGATGGCGTGACCGATACTCCTCGGAAACTGACGTTCGGCATGAACGTGGACGGCTACGTCGCCGCACCAGGCGAAGAACTCGGCTGGACCTGCCGTGGCGAGCACACTACTTCGCCGACCGGACGCCCGACCTGTGCTGTCAGAGATCACCCGAGTAGTCCTGGCTGATCCAGCGGTCGGGGCGGATGGTGAACAGTACGGAGTCGTTGCCGTCCATCCGGTCCGCGAAGACGCGGCCCTCCTCCGGACCGAGATAGCGGCTGGCGATACTCACCCGCGCGTCCCGGGGCGAGGGGGTCTCGGCATCGACGACCGTGCCCTCGACGATGACGTACTGATAGGGCAACTCTTCGCGCTGCACCGTCAGTGTCACCACGCCGGCTTCCCGCACCAGCCTGGCCTTGCGGCGTGCCGCGCCGGTGTTGATGCGAATATTGCCCCCCGGGGTGTAGTCGTACCAGATGGGTGCGGCGGCGGGCGGACGCCCGTCGGTAGCCGCGACCGACAGCACTCCGATGTGCTTGCCCGCCAGGAACTCTTGACGCTCGGCTTCCGAGAAAGGTTTCGGCATAAGACGTCGAACGGCGCGGGCTACGCCGTTATTCCGGTCGATCGCGCGAATCCCACTGGGCGAGGACGGTTCGCAAGGTCGCCACCAGGGCAAGCGGTTGATCCATCATCGGGTGATGACCGGCCTCGGCCAGTTCGACCACCGTCGCGGGTCGCCCGAACAAGCTCGCGATCTCCAGCGCCCGCTCCCGCGTCACCAACCCACGTTCGCATCGGATGTAGAGCACGGATGCGTCCACGGCCCGCAGCGAGCCGAGGGGCGGAATACGCCCGTCTTCGAGGCGCTTGCGCAACATCTCGGGATCGAACTTCCAGCCCCACCCGGCACCGGTGTCTCGCACCGATCCCTCCGCCACGTGCCGCGCGACGTAAGGAAGCAGAACCGCCTGGTCCGGGACGGTTCGAAACCGGCCACAGATCTCATCCCGCGTCGGGTACGTCTTCGGTCGGCGGAGCAACTGACGGACGATGGAGTCTTGCGACGGCTCCTGAAACGGAGAATCGATGACGACCAGACCCGCCATAGATTCCGGATGCCGAGCAGCCGCGACGGCGCTCACCCGCCCACCCATGCTGTGCCCGATGACGTACGCCCGTCCGGCTATCCCGCCGGCCTCGGCAGCGGCCATCACCTCGTCCGCCCAGCCCTCGATCGGATATCGGGATCGCACGGCGCTGTCACCGTGACCGGACAAATCCAGCGCCACCACACGGTGCGTACCCGCCAACAGCGGAGCGATGTGGTCCCACCAGCCCGAATGCGCCGATCCGCCGTGCACCAGCACCACACCGGCCGTCCCCTCCCGGCCCCAGCACCGCAGATGAACGACACCACCCGCGACGTCGACCTCACGATGTTCGGGCAGTTCCGCGATGGCCTGGGTGAACCATTCCGGTGCCGCGACACCCGTCTCCGCCGTCACAACCATCGCCGCCTCCTTCGCCCGGACCCGTCCTTCGGACCATATCGGCAGGCGCACGAAGCCGTGGAGCCACCGGTGGTGCAATCGATCGGCGCCGACATGCGGAAGCTGCGGGAGCGATCCCGAGCCGCGGAAACAGCAAACGCCGACAGGCGGCCCCGCAGAAGTCCTGGAACCCCGAGCGGCCCAACCTATTCGAGTGGCGATGAACTCTTCCGCCGATCCGGTCGAGCGCGTCGAAAACCCGTGTGCCCGTCGCTCTCCTGGCACCTTGACCGATGAGTGGTACATCGCTGGGGCCGAGCCGGAATGCGATTGCCGCGATGTACCACTCGTCGTATCGACGGCCGGGTCAGGCCATGACGGAGACGCGGTCCGCGTCGGTGAGGGGCCCGGTGCGAGAATCCGTGCGTGCGGCAAGCCGGACCGGCAGGCTGGTCAAGCCGTGAATCAACAGACTCTTTCGCCACGTCAGATCGGTGAATTCCCCGTCGAGCGACAGAGCTGGGAAGGTGGCCAGCAGCCTCGAGATCGCGGTCGTGGCCTCCATGCGTGCCAGGGCGGCACCGAGACAGTGATGGATGCCGTGTCCGAAGGCGATGTGCCGGCTCTCGGGTCGTTCGAGGTCGATCCGGTCCGGCTCGGCGAACCGGGCGGGATCGCGGTTGGCGGCGGCGAGCGAGATGAGGATGAATTCGTCCGCGTCGATGTCTCGATCGCCCAATGTGATCGGAGCGGTGGTGTAGCGAGCCGTGGCCAAGTGCAGCGACCCCTGGCAGCGCAGGATCTCCTCGATGTAGGCGGGTATGGCTTCGGGGTCTGTGCGCAACCGCTCCGCCATTGCGGGATCGCGCAGTAGCTCGAGTACCGAGTTGCCGATCAGATTGACCGTGGTCTCATGCCCCGCTATCAGCAGCAGGAGCAGCATGGCGATGAGTTCCTGCTGGTCCAGCCCGTCTTCGTGGTCTTTCGCGATGATCAGCTGGGAGAGCAGATCGTCACGAGGATCCTCGGTGCGTTCGGCGATCAACTTCGTCAGGTAGGTGAAGTATTCGACCCCGGCGGCGGCGCGTTCCTCGTTCGTGGCCGTGTCGCCGACCACGACGGCGGTCCACGAGCGGAAGTCTGCCTTGTCGTCGTCGGGCACTCCGAGCAGCTCGCAGATCACCGCGATCGGCAGCCGGAACGCGTAACTGTCGATGAGGTCGACAGTCGTTCGCGCGCTGATGTCGTCGAGCAGGGTGTCGGCGATCGAGGTGATTCTCGGTTGCAGATCGCGGATGGCCGGGCCCGCGAACGCCTTCGCCACCAGGCGGCGCAAACGCGTGTGCTGAGGCGGATCGGCGAACAACATGTTGTCGCTGATGGCGGTGTTGAACATCTCGGCCGCACCGTTTTTGGCCAGCACGGCCTGTCCTTCGGGCGACCCGATGCGCTTGCTGATGGTCGGCTCGGCCAAGGCTTGCTTGGCCACGTCGTGATCGACGATCAACCAGCCGACCACACCGTCCAATCGAATGCGATGGAGGGGACCGCGCTCGCGCAGCACCCGATAGGTCGCATGCGGATCCTGGTAGAACTCGTCTGTCAGTTCGAGGATCTCCATCTCGGCTGTCACCGGCCACCACCGGCCGACGAAACCATGGCCGAGCTCGAACATAGGTGATGCACTGTCCCTCAGTCCTTTCGACGAACATTCTGACTTGCGGCCGATGCGGTCCGGAGCGAGTAATCGATCAGGGGCGCATCAGTGAGAGGTCGAGCAGTTTCGATCGGGTGAAACAGGGAGAACCCGGGAACGGATTAGCCATGGCTACCGTCCAGTAAACATCGGAGTGCCCGAATAGCTTCCGCGTGAACATCGCATCGACATGCGCTGCTCCCACGCCAGTGCTGCTCGGAAGTCGTTGAAGCGGAGTCTTATTCGGAGCCGGAGAGCGAAACCGATGGTAGCTCAGCGCCATCGGCGAACGCGTCCTTGCCGCTACCTTCGATCAGCACGGTGTGATCACGGCTTCGTCGCGAAACATCACGACGCACGCAGTCCCCGGCGTTCGACACTGTGGACGACGGCGATATGCGGGCGTCGGCGATTTCGGCGGCGATAGGACTGTCGGACAGCTTGATTCGCTCGGCCGAGTTCTCCAGTGCCGCGACCGCTTCCTCGGTCAGGCGGCGGAAGCGCCCGCGCTGGGCAGGTCGTTGTGCAGAACGACGGCCTCGCAGGCGGCAAGATTCATGTGGCCGGCCACCGAATTCCAGGCGGCGGCATGGCGGATCGGGATGGTGATCATGCGCTGCACCGGGTAGGGCTGCATCTCGCTCTCGTGCCCATCCCAGACGTCGGTGAACCGGCTGCGCAGCCGGCGCACGTGCAGCCCGTCGAAACGGGGGTGCGCAGGGTCGAGGGGTCGACCTCGGTGCACGACTGGCGCAGGATGCCGCTACCGGAGCATGCGGTGCAAGCGTGCCGGGAGGCGATGAAGGACCTCGTGGTGACCGGTCAGCCGAACCCCCACGCGGTGCTGTTTCCGGCCCGCAATGGCTCGCTGCGCAACCCCAAAAACTTCGGGCGGGCCTGGCGGGCCGCACGGGGCGAGAATTACGCCTGGGTGACGCCACACACGTTCCGCCGGGTGGTCGCCACGGTGGTCGACAATGCCAACGGTGACCCCGAGCGGGCCGCGCGACAGCTCGGCAACACCGAGGCGGTGGCCAAAGCCCACTACATCGACATCCCCGCGACCGCGCCCGACAACCGGGAGGTTTTCGAGCGGTGGGCGCGCGGCGACGTCTCGAAAACGTGAGGTCGGGCTGACAGGGTTTGAACCTGCGACCACTTGACCCCACGACAGCTGCGCGGCCAAGGTGGAGGTAGACAGAGGGTTCCGGTTGCTGGGCTCGTCTGACGAGTCCAGGTCAGCGTGGCAGGAAATCGAACATGCCACGCAGGTCGCCGGAGACCCGGTCCGGAAACTGCGGATCCCGTTTGGCCAGAAAGGATTCGACGCCTTCCCGAACATCGTCGGATACACCGCGCACGTAGATTGCTTGCGATTCGGCTCGATGCGCGATCTCAGGATTGCCGGCTCCGAGCATGCGCCACATCAGCTGCCGAGTCAGCGCAACCGAGACCGGAGCGGTGCCGGCCACCAGGTCGCGGGCGAGCTCGATCGCTCGGTCCAGTACCTCCTCGGCACGCACCAGTTCGCGGACCAAGCCGGAGTCGAGGGCATGTTTCGCGCTCACCATGCGACCGTTCAGGGTCCACTCCAGTGCCGTGGAGATGCCGACGATGCGGGGCAGGAACCAGGTCGAGCAGGCCTCGGGAACCAGCCCGCGACGCGTGAATACGAATCCGAATTTAGCTGTGTCCGAGGCGATTCTGATATCGGCCGGCAGTGTCATCGTGACGCCGACACCGGCAGCGGGCCCGTTGATCGCGGCTATCACCGGCTTGAGGGACCGGTAGATCCGCAGTGTCACCCGGCCACCCTGGTCGGCCGGCGCGCCACCGGTATCGGGGTCGTCGCCCAGGACGAAGGTGTCCCCGCCGGCGGCGAGGTCGGCTCCGGCGCAGAACGCGCGGCCGCTGCCGGTGAGTACGACCGCGCGGATCGTATCGTCGGCGTCGGTTTCGTCGAATGCGGCGATGATGTGCTCGCACATCTCATCGGTGAACGCGTTGAGCCGGTCCGGACGATGCAGACGCACGATCGCGATTTCACCCCGTTGCTCGATCAGGACCGGATTGCCCTCGGCGGTCGCGGCTTCGGCGTTCACGCTCATCGCACCTTCTCGAATCGGTCTGCCACATCGCGGTACTCGGCGCGGATGGCGGTTTTGGACAGCTTGCCGCTGGGGAGCCTGGGCAACGGCTCGTCGCGGATCACGACATAGCGCGGGACCTTGTAATCGGCGACCAGCCCATCACAGTGCGCGACGATCGCGGCCGCATCGACGGCCCCCTTGACGGTGACGATCGCCGCGGGCGTCTCACCGAACCGTTCGTCCGCTGCGGCGATCACCGCGACCTCTTCCACTCCATCCAGATCGGCGATGACGCGCTCGATCTCCACCGGTGAGATATTGATACCTCCCGTGATGATCAGATCTTTCATCCGATCGACGAACTTCACCCGGCCGCGTTCGTCTCTGGTACCCAGATCGCCACTGTGCAGCCAGCCGTCGCGCAGCGCTTGGGCCGTGGTCTCCGCGTCGTTCCAGTAGCCCGGGGTGACGCCGGGCCCGCGGACCACGATCTCACCCTCTTCCCCCGGCGCGGCTTCGGTGCCGTCGGGGCGCACCACCTTCAATTCGGTGAAAATCGAACCGGTGCCGCACCTTTCGGGATGACTGAAGGCTTCGTCCCGCGTGGTCGCGGTCGCCACGCCACCCGCCTCGGTCATTCCGTAGATCTGCCGCAGGGCCACACCCTTGTCGGCCCAGGCCTGCAACAGAGCCGGCGCGACCGCCGCACCGCCGACGATCGCGGTACGCAGCGACGACAAATCGGTATCGGCGAACTCCGCACTGCGAGCGATGGATTCCCAGATCAGCGGAACCCCGAACAAGGCGTTGACCTGGTACCGCGCGATCAGCCCGACCGCTCGGCCGGGGCGGAATTCCTTTTCGACGACGAGCGTGTTGCCCAAGACCACCGACATCAGCAGACCCCATACCAGGCCCGGCGTGAACACCAGCGGCAGGAGCAGCAACGACGTACAGCCGGGCCGGAAGCCCTCCTCCGTGAGAGTGGCCTCGAAGACGATGCTCAGCAGGGTCCTGTTGGTGCAGATGACCCCCTTGGACAGCCCGGTGGAACCGCTGGTGAACAACAGCGCGACGGGCTCGTCCGGCTCGACGTCGATACGGAAATCGTCTCGTTCGCCCGCCCGCAGCTCGGTGAAGTCGTCGAAGGACAACGGCCGGAAGTCACGACCGAGGGCTCGCGTCTGCTCGATCCGTTCGGCGAACTCGGCCGGTGCGATGGTCAGCACGGCGCCCGAATCGTCGAGCACCTTGCGCAACTCCGCCGCGGTGAGCCGGGGGTTGAGCGGCACCAGCACCGCTCCCGCCTTCAGCACGCCGAGCGCGAGGACCGGCCAGGTGAGCGAGTTCGGACCCAGCACGCCCACCCGCTCGCCCTGCTGGATGCCGGATTCGGCGATGCGGCGCGCCACGCGGCTCGACCAGTCCTGCAGCTCTCGATAGGTGAGCGTCTCGTCTTCGACGATCAGGGCGGGCCGGTCCGGTGTGGTGTCGGCCCACCAGTACAGGGCGGAAGCGATTGTCGCAGCCATTGTGGTCCTTCTCGTTGTGAAATGGCCTCGGGCTCAGTGGTTTCGGAGCTTTACTCCGGGTGACTCACGAGCCGGGACAGCCGGTGATCCGGCGTCGGGATTCTGGATGATTCGCGATGGGCACCGAATACGGCGCGGAGTATTCGCCCCCGTCCGACGGTGTGACCCACACTACATTTACTTACATATTACGTCAATCGATATTTGTCACATGTTTCACCATGTGCTCCCTGTTATCGCCCGCTCCAGTTCGGCTTGCGTTTCGCAGCGAAAGCCCGCGGTCCCTCCTTGGCGTCCTCACTGCTCATCACCACCCGGGTGGCGGCGCGGCTGAGCCTCCAGTCCCCCTCGGCCCAGCCGTTGTGCGCCATAGCGCTCTCATGCAGGACGCGTTTGCTCTCCTGCACGGCCACCGGCGCGTTGGCGGCGACAACCTCGGCCAGCTCGAGCGCGGCAGCGAGGGCCCCGCCCGCCGGAGCCACGGCATTGACCAATCCGAGCTCGAACGCCCGGGCTGCCGAGATCGGGCGGCCGGTCAGCGCGATCTCGGCCGCGACCTTCGGCGGCACCTGCCGGTGAATGCGCAGAACGCCGCCGGCCGCGGCGATGAGTCCGCGGGTTACTTCGGGCAGCCCCAGCGAGGCGCCTTCGTCGATCACGGCCAGATCCGCCGACAGCACGATTTCGGTGCCGCCCCCGAGCGCGAAGCCGTTGACCGCGGCGATCACGGGTTTAGGAATCCAATGGCGCACGATTCCGGCGAAATCCCATTCCCGATGTTCGGGGTCGTAGACCTGATTGCCGGCCGCGAGCTCCTTGAGATCGGCCCCGGCGCAGAACGCCCGGCCGGCGCCGGTGATAACCACGACGCGGACCTGCGGGTCGTCGGCCGCTCGCTCGAGCGCCGTTCCGGCCGCTGCGGACAGGTCCGAGTTGACGGCGTTGAGCGCGTCGGGCCGATTCAAGGTCACCAGCGCGACGTGGCCGTTCACTTCGTAGCGCGCTGCGGGTTCCTGCTGGGACACGGATCATCTCCTGACATGTGGATTCGATAGCGGCGGAGGCGTTTTCAGAGATCTATGACGAGTCTCGGGGTGTGGCTTCGGGAGACGCAGATCATCATCGCGTCATCGGCGGCTTGCTCATCCTCGGTGAGAACGGAATCGCGATGATCGGGCCGCCCACGCAGCACCGCGACCTCGCACGTCCCGCAGGTGCCTTCCCGGCAGGAGAACTCGGCATCGACGCCGGAGCGTTCGAGCGCGGCGAGTACGGATTCATCGGCACCGACCGTGACCACCGCGCCGGTTCGCGCCAGTTCGACCTCGAACGAATCAGATGCCGCATTCGGATCCGCCGCCTTCGGCGCGAATCGCTCTACATGCAAGGTGAGGTGATCACGTGCACCACAAGCGGTTTCGACGGCCCGCAGCAGCGGCTCCGGCCCGCAGCAGTACACAGCCCCGCCCAGACCCAGGCCGTCGAGCGCGGTGTCGAGGTCCAGCAGGCCGCATTCGTCCTGCGGGCGCACGTCGACGCGATCCGGATGCGCTGCGGCCAGGTCGTCGGCGAAGGCCATACTCGTGCGCGTGCGGCCACCGTAGAGCAGCCGCCACGGCACGCCGCGGGCGTCGACCGAGCGCAGCATCGGCAGCAGCGGTGTAATGCCGATACCGCCCGCGATGAACAGGTAGGAGGCCGCCTCGGACAGTCCGAAAGCGTTGCGCGGGCCGGCAATCGTTATCACGTCGCCGACCTCGAGTTTGTCGTGCACATACGCCGAACCGCCGCGCCCCTCGGGCTCCAGCAGGACGGCGACCGTCAGCGATTCCCGATCGGACGGATCACCGCACAGCGAGTACTGCCGGGTCATGTCACCGAGGACGAGGTCGATATGAGCGCCGGGTTCCCACGCGGGCACCGGCCCACCGTCGGGGTCGGCCAGCGTCACGGCAACGACCCCGACGGCCGCCACTTCCTTGCCGATCACCCGCATTCTGCGGGGCACCCGATCTTCTCTCATCGACTCGATCCGCTCACTACAGCCATTCTCTAAATCTTAAGCCATTAGATTTAATGTACGCAACATCCAGCTAGAGGCCGCTTGCGTATCGCAAGGTACCCGTATAAACCTATAGATGATAGGAATCCGGGAACTCGACAGGAGAGCGCATGGACACGGCTGACCACTGCGGCGGATCGGTTCTCGACCTCTTCCGGCTCACCGACCGCGTCGCGGTGGTCACCGGGGCCGGCACCGGACTCGGAGCGGGTTTCGCGCGTGCGCTGGCCGAGGCGGGCGCAGATGTGGTCGTCGCCGCCCGCCGCCGCGACAAGCTCGAGAACGTCGCCGACTCCGTTACGGCACTGGGCAGGCGCTGCCTGGTGGTGCCGACGGACGTGACCGACCCCGACCAATGCGACGACCTGGCCCGGGCCGCGATCGATACATTCGGCCGGGTGGACATCCTGGTCAACAATGCCGGAGTCACCCATGCCGCACCAGCGACCCGCGAAGATCCCGACGACTATCGAAAGGTGCTGGAGGTCAACCTGTTCGGCGCGTACTGGGCAGCCCGCTCCTGCGCGCGTGTCATGCGGCCCGGATCGAGCATCGTGAATGTCTCGAGCATGCTCGGCCTGGTCAAATCGGTGCTGCCGCAGGCCGCCTACGCCTCCAGCAAGGCCGGTCTGATCGGGCTCACCCGCGACCTGTCCCACCAGTGGTCGGGACGCAAAGGAATCCGTGTCAACGCGATAGCCCCCGGCTTCGTGGACACCGACATGATCGGCGAGATGGCCGACGGCACCCTGTCGGAATTCCTGCGGAACTGTTCACTCGGGCGCACCGCAACCCAACGCGAGATCGACGCCGCGGTCGTCTTCCTGGCCGGGCCCGCATCGGGCTACATCACCGGGTCGACGCTCGCCGTCGACGGCGGAACCTCCGGGCACTGAACCACTCCCGTATCGCAACGAAGGAAACCGACACCCATGCCAGCTCCCGCCACCGTCGTCCGACTGCCGGGCGACGGCGTCACCCTCGTTGCCGACCACTGGCGCGCCGACGGCGACGCGCCGGGCACCGTGATGCTGCTGCACGGCGGTGGGCAGACCAGGCATTCGTGGCAGCGAACCGGTGCCCGGCTGGCCGAAAACGGCTGGCATGCACTGGCGGTCGATGCGCGCGGCCACGGCGACAGCGACTGGGCCGCGGACGGCGATTACGCGATCACCGCGCATGCGCGTGACGTGGTCGCCGCGGCAGGCTCGCTCGCCGGGCCGGTCGCGCTGGTCGGTGCGTCGATGGGTGGACTGGCCGCGCTCGTGGCGCAAGGCGACCATCCCCGGTTGGCCCGCGCCTTGGTGCTGGTCGATATCACGCCGAAGTCCGAACCGGCCGGCGTCGACCGGATCACCGCCTTCATGCGCGACGGGCTGGCCGGATTCGACTCGCTCGACGCGGCCGCGGACGCGGTCGCCGCCTACAACCCACACCGCCGCCGGCCGCCTCGCCCGGACGGTCTGCGCAAGAATCTGCGGCTGCGCGACAACCGCTGGTACTGGCACTGGGATCCGCGCATCCTCAGCGAGCGCGACAACGGCCCCGAACGCGCGGGTGCGCGCGAGCAGTGGGCGCGGGACGCCGCGCGCCGTATCTCGGTGCCCACGTTGCTGCTTCGCGGCGACCGGTCCGATGTGGTCGGCGACGACGGCGTCCGCGATCTGCTGGCGCTGATTCCCGGCGCCCGCCACATCGCCGTGGCCGGAGCCGGTCATATGGTCGGCGGGGACGACAACGACGTCCTGACCGGCGGTCTGCTCGAGTTCCTCACCGACACGGTGGCGAACCCCCGCCACCACACGGGCACCGGCTACCATCAAATTTAAAGGCGCTAGGTAACTGACCTGGTGCGAACCCGAGTGGAAAGCCGCAGATGCCCCGACCGTCGCAACCGTTGATCAGCCGCTCCGCAGTGATCGCGGCGTCCATCGAGATCATCGACTCGGAGGGCCTCGATGCGTTCAGCCTGCCGAAACTCGCCAAATACATCGGTGTGAGCGCGCCCTCGCTGTACCACCACTTCGCCGACCGATCGGCGATCCTGTCGGCGGTCGCCCGCCACATCGCCGGCGCGGGCCCGATCCCGCGCCGCAAACCCGGGCCGGATTGGCCGGAGTTCTTCGTACAGCTGGCACTCAACTTCCGCCGGTCCATTCTGCGCCACCCCAACGCCGCGCCGATTCTGCTGCAGTATCTGCCGCGTGATCTGCTCATCGGCACCTACGAGGAGACGGCGCGATTCCTCGAAGCCTCCGGTGTTCCGACGCACCTGCACGTGCAGATCCTCGACGGAATGGAGCGGCTGACCCTGGGCGCGGCCCTCACCGACGCCGTGCGCGGGGCCAGTACGCGCACCACGATTTTCCCCAACGTGGACCCCGAGTCCCAGCCGGTACTCGCCCGGGCGCTCGCGCAGAACACGCTCACCTCCAAGGGCCTGTACGAGGAGATGGTGCGCAGCTTCCTCTACGGAGTCATGCGCAACGAGAACGGCGCGGTGACCGAGGATTCGCAAACCTCGTCGGTTTCGGTATAGGCGGACCGCCGTCATACACTCGCCGGAGGCCCGGTCGGCAGACCGGGCCTCCGGTATCACGTTGTGGCCGAAGCCCGTTCGAGCTATTGCTGCGCGGCCGGCATGTGCACGGTCTTGGTCTCGAAGAACTCCTCGAGCCCTTCGACGCCGCCCTCCCGACCGATTCCGGACTGCTTGTACCCGCCGAAGGGCAGCGTGAAGTCGATGACCGAACCGTTCACACTGACCGTTCCGGTGCGAATTCGTTGCGCCAGAGCGTAACCGCGATCCAGATCCTCGGTGTAAATGGCACCCGACAGACCGTAGATCGAGTCGTTGGCGATTGCGACCGCGTCGTCCTCGTCCTCGTAGGTGATCACCGAGATCACCGGGCCGAACACTTCTTCCTGGGCAATGCGCATATCGTTGCGCACTCCATCGAGAAGCGTCGGTGCGACGAAGTATCCCTGGGTAACTCCCTCGGGTGCGCCTCCCCCGACCACGACCCGAGCCCCGTCGGCGACCGCGGAATCGATGTAGCCCTGCACCCGGTCGCGGTGGCGCGCCCCGGCGAGCGGGCCGAGGAAGTTCTGCGGCTCCCACGGGTTTCCCATCGGCAACGCCCCGTACGCCGCCGCCAGCGCACCGACCACCTCGTCGTGACGCCGGCGCGACACCAGCACCCGGGTGAGCGCGATACAAGCCTGCCCCGACTGCATGCATCCGCCCATCGGCAACGACTGCAAGACGTGATTCAGATCCGCGTCGTCGAGCACGATCGCGGCGGACTTCCCGCCCAATTCCAATGAGACGCGGGCGATCCGGTCGCCCGCGAGCGCCGCGATCCGGCGGCCGGCCGCCGTGGAACCGGTGAACGTGATGTGGTCGACGCCCGGGTCGGTCACCAGTTTCTCGGAGACCTCACGATCCGCCACGAGCACGCTGACCACGCCCTCGGGCAGCAAGCCCTCCTCGACCAGTTCGGCGATCACGTCCGCGAACACTGAAGGCGACAGCGGTGCGTCGGGTGCGGCCTTGAGGATCACCGAGCATCCGGCGGCCAGCGCCGGGGCAACCTTGAAGGCGATCGTGCCGATCGGCCCGTTCCACGGAATGATCGCGGCGACCACACCGGTGGGCTCGCGCAGAATCCGGGATACTCCGCCGTCGGCGCGTACTCGATCCTCGCGCTGCTCGAACCGGCGCGCCTCGGCGGCCACCGCGTGGAACAGTCCCGCGCTCATTTGCTGCGTCGGCCCGCTGACGCTGACAGGCACCCCGACCTCGAGCACGCCGATGGTGGTCAATTCCTCGATCCGCCGTTCGAGGCGGGTGCCGATCTCGTCGATCACGTCGGCCCGCTCGGCCATGGTCTTCGCCGACCAGACGCCGGAATCGAAACTGCGCCGGGCGGTTTCGACGGCTCGCGCGACGTCGTCGGCGGTGGCGCTGCGGATCCGGGCGGCGCGCTGCTCACTCCACGGGTCGATCAGGTCGATCCATTCGGCGCCGGCCGAGTCGACCCAGCGCCCTCCGATGAAGACCTGTTCCCGGTCGGCGACCGTCGGTGCGGCGACGGCGGTGTCGGTGGTGGTCATCGACATTCCTTTCTCAGCGGTTGTTGTAGCCGGCGTCGACGGGCAGGGTGACGCCGGTGATGTATCGGGCCTCGTCGGAGGCGAGGAAGGCCAGGGCATTGCTGACGTCGACCGCCTCGATCAGCTCGACCGGCATCGGGTTCTTGTAGGCCTCGTCGTTCATCACCTCGGGATGGGAATTCACGAAGGCGCCGTATTCGGCGTTGGCCACCATCGGCGTGTTCACACCGGTCGGATGGATCGTGTTCACCCGGATCGAGTGCTTGGCCAGCTGTTTGGAGTACAGCCGCATCAGCCCGACGACGCCGTGCTTGGCGGCTGAGTAACCCGCCTGCCCCGGAAAGGTGTTGAGTCCCATACTGGTCAGCCCGGCCGCGGAACTGGTGATCGTGATCGAGCCGCCTTTCCCGCGCTCGATCATCGGCGCGACGGCCGCCTCGAGGGTGTGCCACACCCCGGTAAGCATGGTGTCGACGGCATCGTGCCACGCCTGCGGTTCGACGCCCTGGTCGATCACCGGCATGATGCCGGCATTGGCGACGACGACGTCGACGAAGCCGAACTGTTCGACACCGGCGTCGTAGGCACGCTGGACGTCGACGCGGTTGCGGACGTCGCCGATCGAGGTGACGATCCGCCCGCCGGCCTCCTTCACCAGTCGGATGGTCTCGGCGAGATCTTCCTCGGTGGCCATCGGATAAGACACCGAATCGATCTGCGCGCAGATGTCCATACCGACGATCGCGGCACCCTCCTGCGCCAGCCGCACCGCGTGCGAGCGACCCTGCCCACGCGCGACACCGGTGATGAAAGCGACTTTGCCTTCGAGACGTCCCATGGAAATCCTTCTCTCACTGCATTTTCCGAATGCCGACCGGCGTCGGCGCGGGTGACTTCTCCGAGCGCCGAGATGCGCCCTCGCGTACCGACTTGCTGTGGTCACGGGTCAGTCGACTGAGGTGACCACCTGTGAATGGCGTCACATCACAGTAGCGTCGAAACCGACACACGTCAACAACGGACGCATTTTGTCATTTATATCGTCTCCCATCGACCTACCCGACTGAAACGGCATTTAACAGCACTAATGCGTCGCCGGACCGACAGTCCGTCGACGCATTAGCGGACACTACAGTCCGATTTAAACCTATGATTGATAGTTTTACTCAGGATCGAACCGCAGTCCGTTCCGGTTCACCGGATGGCAATTGCAGCACTCCCGCGCGCACCAGCTCGTCGATCTCCTCCGGCTCCAAGTCGAGCAGCTCCGAACAGATCTCGCGCGTATGCTGCCCCGGCAGCGGTGCGGGCCGCATCGGCGGATCGGCGATCTCGGCGAAACCGGCTGCCCGTGCAGCGGCCGGCAGGCGCGCAGGGAGCAACTCGTGCTCGACAAGCGTGTAGGTCTCACGGGCTGTGAGCTGCGGGTCGGTGAGCAGCTGCGGCAGCCGCAGCATCGGCCCAGCAGGTATCCCCGCCGCCTGCAGCGTCGCTGCCGCCTGCTGCGGATCGCGCTCGCGCAGCCACGCGGCCAGTAGTGCGTCGGCCGGTTCGCGATGGCGGACCCGTTGCGCGGCAATGGCGAACCGCTCGTCGTGTATCAGCTCGCTACGCCCGACGACCTCGCACAGCCGACGCCAGTCCTCGTTGTCGCGAACGGTCACCGCACACCATTCGTCGTCCCCCGCGCAGGCGTAGACGCCACCGGGCGCCCGGTGCGGATCCGCGTTGCCCGGCGCGGTCACCGATCCCGGATTCAGGCTCTCCGCCACGAGCTGGGTCCCGAGCTGGACGAGTGCGGTATCGGCCTGCGCCACTTGGATATCGGCGCCCCGGCCGGTCCGGGTGCGGGCGATCAGCGCGGCCAGCACCGCGCCGGCGGTGATGTGTGCGGCGATGTGGTCCGGGTAGACGGTCTGCCCGTCGCAGAGCAGTTCCTCGTTGCCGGGGTACCGCCACAGTGCCGACACTCCGCACGACGCGCGGACCAGCGGGCCGTAGCCCAGCCGGGTGCGCCACGGCCCGGTGGCACCGAATGCGCTGGATTCCGACACGACGATGCCGGGGTTGATCTCGGCGAGACTGTCGTAGGACAGGCCCATGGCCGCGAGCGTGCCGGGCTTGAAGTTGGCCAGCACCACATCAGCGTCGGCCACCAGTCTCCGGAAGATCGCCGCGCCCTCCGGGTTACGCAGGTCCAGGCCGAGGCTGCGTTTGTTGCGATGTCCCCAGGCGACCGACGCCGCCAGTGCCGCACCACGTTTCGACTGACGCAGGCCATCCGGAAAGTTCGCGTTCTCGATTTTGATCACATCGGCGCCGTAGTCGGCGAACTGCCTGCTGAGCTCCGCGCCGAAGACGATCACGCCGAGGTCGAGGACTCGGAGTCCGGCGAGTGGGGCCGCCGACGGATCCGCGGTGCCCGCCGCTGCGGTGTGGCGGCCTCGTGGCCGCACGAGGTCGTCGTGTTCTCCGGGTTGCGGTGCGCGCGTGCGGATTCCGGCCCGGTGCCCGTCGACGAGGACATAACCCGAAGGCGTCTTGGCCCGCACCCCCGGCACGATTTCGGTGTCGATCAGTGCGCCGGACTCCTGAAAATGCGGGGTGGTCAACACCTCGGCGAGGGTGTGCACGCCTCCGACGGGCACGCCCCGGCGCGCGCCCTCGGCCACCAGTTCCGCCTGCGTGTGGGTAGCGAAAAGGGCACCGATCAAAGGGTGCAGAGCGCTCGCCGCGGCGAACCTGGCGGGGATGGTGTCGTATTTCGGATCAGCGAATTCGGCTGGCGCGCTGAGCCATTCGTACATGGCGCGCCATTGGCGCTTGGCCAGCAGACAGATCCGGACGTGTCCGTCCTTGCAGGCGAAGACCGGATAGAAGTCGGCGGCGTTCGGCCTGCCGCGCGGGAAGTCCTCCGAGCGCCCGGCCGCCGCAGAGCCTTGGGTGCCGAAGCCGGGATCGAAACCGTGTACCACCGCTTCGAATGCCGACAGATCGATGGTCTCGCCGCGACCGGTCTCGAGCCGACGCCGATAGGCCAGCAAGGTAGCCCACACCGCGTGGGCGCCCACGGTCCCCTCCACCAGTCCCGCGGGTGGCAGCAGCGGCTCGGCGCCGGGAGCGCCGGAACGCGACAGCACTCCGGACATCGCGTAGAGAACCTCCTCGGTGGCCGCCCACCCCGAGTAGGGGCCGGTGCGGCCGAAAGGGCTGATCGATGTCCACACCAGACCCTGTGCAGCAGAACGTATCTCGGCCGCGTCGATGCCGCGCTCGGCCAGGTAGCCTGGCGGCGTCGATTCGACGACGATATCGGCATCCCGCGCCAGCGCCCGGAAGCGATCGACGCCCGCAGGCGTGGCAAGGTCGAGGGTAATGCCGAGTTTGTTGGCGTTGCGCAATGCGAACGCGATACTCGTACCGGCGGCGGTGGGCGCCTCCGAACGCGAGGACGCTCCGCCCGGAGGTTCGACGCGGATCACCTCCGCACCCAGGTCGGCCAGGTAGCGGCCGCAGGATTCCCCGAGCCCGTCGGTGAGGTCCAAGACGCGGATTCCGTCCAGGGGCAGAGTCATCGCCGGCTCCGTTCGGTCGATGCCGAGGTGCCGAAATACACCGACTTGGTACGCAGATACGGCGCGAGCCCCTCCGGCCCCAGCTCGCGTCCCAGGCCGGAGGACTTCACTCCACCGAACGGGGCGCCCAGATCCAGCAGATAGTGATTGACGCCGAACGTCCCGCTCTCGATCCGGTCGGCGATCGCCAGACCACGTTCCTCGTCGGTGGTCCAGACCGTGCCGCCGAGTCCGTAGGCGGAGTCGTTGGCGAGGGCGATCGCGTCCTGCTCGGTGTCGAACGGAGTGATGGTCAGGACCGGACCGAAGATCTCCTCCTGGGCGATGCGCGCGTTGTTGTCGACGCCGTCGAACACCGTCGGCTCGACGTACCAGCCCACCGGCTGGTCGTCGGGAGTGCCGCCGCCGGTGGTGATCCGGTAGCCGTCCGCGCGCCCGGATTCGATGTAGCCGAGTACCCGGTCACGTTGTGCGGCGCTGACGAGTGGTCCGATCTGGGTGGTTTTGTCCAGCGGGTCACCGATGCG
This sequence comes from Nocardia cerradoensis NBRC 101014, assembly GCF_000308535.1. Taxonomy (GTDB): domain Bacteria; phylum Actinomycetota; class Actinomycetes; order Mycobacteriales; family Mycobacteriaceae; genus Nocardia; species Nocardia cerradoensis. The sequence continues at coordinate 131,393 of NZ_BAFW01000146.1, forward strand.
CAGCGCACGCACGGTTTCGGTGACCGCCTCGACCACTTCGGTGTAGCGCGAGCGCGGCGCCAGGATGCGTGTGCTGGCGTGGCAGGTCTGGCCGTTGTTCACCAGCGACACCTCGAGCAGTTTCGCCGCGAATTCCGTCAGGTCGGCATCGGCGGTCACGATCGCCGCGGATTTTCCGCCGAGTTCGAGTGTCACCGGGCGTAGCAGCCGCCCGCATGCCTCCCCGATGGCCCGGCCGGCGGGTGTGGATCCGGTGAAGGCGACCTTGTCCACGCCCGGGTGTTCGACCAGATACGCTCCCGCCTCCCGGTCCGCGGGCACGATGTTCACCACACCGGAGGGCAAGCCCGCCTCCTCGGCCGCCTCGGCGAAGACGTAAGCGTCCAAGGCGGTTTCAGGTGCGGGCTTGAGAACGACGGTGCAGCCCGCGGCGAGTGCGGGCGCCAGTTTCATCGCGGCCAGCGACTGTGGGTAGTTCCACGGCGTGATGGCCGCGACCACCCCGACCGGCTCGCGCCGGACCACCGTGCGGCCCCCGAAAGCACTGGGGCGCAGCTCGTCTCGTTCCATGTCGCGGATCCGGCGGGCGTAGTACTCGATCATCAGTGCCGGTGCGTAGCCGTTGACATTGATCGACGTCGCGATCGGCATGCCGTTCTCGCGGCTGGCCAGCACGGCGGTCTGCTTGGCCCGCGCTTTCAGCGCCGCCGCGAAACGGTCGAGGTGATCGGCCCGCTCGGCGCCGTCGAGGGCACGCCAAGGAGCCAGTGCACCGCGGGCCGCCGCGACCGCCGCGTCGATATCGGCCGGTGCCGCGAGCGCGGCCGTGGCGAGCACCTTCTCGGTCGCGGCCTCGATCACCTCGACCGTCGCGCCACTCGCGGGTGCAGCCCACCGGCCGTCGACGAACAGGCTGGTTCGGTCCTGATTGGTGTCCATAGTCGGTCCTCGGGTAGGTCAGAGGGTGTCTTCGTGCCCGAACAGCGTCGAGCTGACCAGCGGCGCCATCGGGCCGCCGATGAACAGCGAAAGCCGCGCACCCGGTACGGGATTGGTGGAGGTACCGCGGATCTGCCGCACCGCCTCGACCGCCAGGCCCATGCCGTTGACGAAGGAGTCGGCGATATTTCCGCCGCTGGTGTTGACCGGAAGCTTCCCGATCCCGGCGGTCAGGTTGTCGACGGTGAGGATCTCCCCGGCCGCCGGGCCCGCGGGAGCGAACCCGTGGTCGATCAGCGCGGCGACCGCGGGGCCACTGAAATTCTCGTAGACCTGTACCACGTCGACGTCGTCGTGGGTCACACCGGCGGCCGCCCACAGCCGGTCGGCGACGCCGGGACGTCCGGGACGGCCGGCGAAACCCGCACTGGTGTAGAGATCGTCGTTGTCGATGATCGCGGAGTAGCCGCCCGGCGCGCCCTGCGCTCCGGCCAGCACATAGGCAGCGTCCGGGCGCAACGCGCGAGCGCGTTCACCGGAAACCAGCACCAGGGCCACCGCCCCGTCGCTCTCGCGTGAGCAGTCGAACAGATGGAACGGCTCGGTGATCAGTCGTGAGGAGTCGTAGGTCGCCTCGTCCAGCGGTTTGCCATATCCGGCGGCGGTGGGATTGTTCTGCGCGTGCCGATAGGCCGCCAGAACCAGCGCCCGCATCGCCTCGCGGGGCACACCGTCGTGCTCGAGCAATCGCTGGGTGCGCAGGGCGCAGACCTGGGCGGGAGAACCGACTCCGTGCGCCAGGTAGTGGGGTCCGTAGAAATATTTCGCATAACCCAGGCGGCCCGTATCCTCTTGTGCCATAGAGCGATAGACCACGACGGTCTCGGCCTGGCCGGTCGCGATCGCGACTGCGGCGTTGTTGATGGCCGCGGCGACCGTACCACCGCCACCGCCCCACATCATGGTGGACCAGCGCACGTCGCGGACGCCGAGCGCGCCGCCGAGCGTAGCGCCGTCGTGACCGCCGCCGGCGTAGGAGACGAATCCGTCGAGTTCGTGCGGCGAAATGCCGGCGTCGGCGCACGCCGCCACGATGGCTTCCAGCGTCATCCGCAATTCGCCGTGCGGGGCCTGGCCGCGCTTGTAGTGCAGTTCCGCTGTGCCGACAACCGCGGCGGCGCCGCGCAGCGTCGTCGTGCTCATGCTCGTACTCCTTCGATATCGACTCGACGCCACCGCAGCAGGGGCCATATCGCCCCCGGATCGAGTTCGATCCGGCCGACCACCGGATCACCGATGCGCACGGTGTCGGCGCCCTCGTCGACGAGAAGACCCAGGACCCTTCGGTTTCCGGCTCCGGGCAGTTCCACCAGGACCGTCACGTACGGCACCCGGTCGGCGAGTTCGGTGATGAAGGGGTAGTGGCTGCGAGCCCAGCTGTAGACGGTGCCGACCGGCTCGACCGGCTCCCAGCCCGGATCGAAGCTGTGACAGGAGGCGCAAATCCACTGCGGACCCCAGATCCATTCGCCACAGTGTCCGCAGCGCTGCAATCGCAATTCGCCCGCGACCAGGCCGTCCCAATAGGGTCGATCCAGTCCGTCGTCGGCAGGGCCCCACGGCAGGTCCAGTGCCGGTGTCTCGCTCATGCCGATTCTCCGGTCACGGAGAAGTTCTCCAGCCCCGCGGCCTTCCACGCCCCGTCGCGCAGCTCCCAGATCGAGCGCAAGCCGATTGTCCCCTCCGGGGTGTCGTAGACGGTTTCACCGATCCGCTTGTCGCCGTCGGCGCGCACGTCGTGGATGCGGAAACCGCGCACTTCACCGCGCGGCACAGTCACACCGTCGAAGACCGCGGGCAGATTCTCCTGCACCATATCGGCCAGGGCAGCTTTGAAATCACCCTTGGCCACGGCGCCGACATGACGTTCGTACAGTTCCCGAAAGTCCTGATCAGGCATTCGAATTCTCCTCGTTCCCCTGATGTGACGCCGGGCGCCACGATGATTTTTACCTTAAACCTTTAGGTTTAACGGGTCAATGCGCGGCCTGCGGAACCCGGGTTCGGATCGGCCGCCGAGAGGTCAGTCGCCACCGAATCGAAGGTCGCCGTCGGCACCGATCTCGACAACGGCCCCCGTCACCTCGGCGCTCACGAGATGCTCGACGTCGGCCGATCGGCGGGTGGAGGCCAGCGTGCGTCCGCCGTCGGGAGTTCGCGCCGCGACGAATCCGGCCTCTGGATTTCCGGTCCGGTCATAGACGACCGTCCACGCCTCGACCTCGCCGGGCCCGGCGTAGCCCGGATGCGCGCGTACCGTCGGCTCACGGTCGACGCGCTCCTGCACATCGACTCGCCGGAACCCCGCGCGCGGCGGTTCGCTGCTGTAGACGCCGAAGGCGTGCTTGGTCAGGTAGCCGCCGTTGGCGGTGAGCAAACCGTAGCTGCCCGGCGCACGTCGCAGCCTGGTCGCCAGCGTGGCGATGGCATGGGTGCTGTAGTTGTTCCACGGTCCGCCCGCGAAGGTCAGTCCCCCGGTGACGGTCAGCGGGCGGGCGGGGTCGTCGGTCGGTAGGCCGAGTTCACGCGCCGCCACCTGTACCGCGGAGGGAAAGCACGAGTACACATCGATGTGGGCGAGTTCGTCTACGCCGATTCCGGCCAGCTCCAGCACGTGCGCGCCCGCGTGCCGGATCGCAGGCGATCGGTCCAGGGCGCCGCGTTGGGCGATGTCGTAGGTGTCGTGCGCCTCTGTTCCGGCGTGCGGGAAGATCCAGTTCTCGCGCGGAATCCCTAGCCGGGCAGCCACTTCCACCGAACACAGCAGCAGCGCGGCGCCCTGCTCGACCATGTTGTTGGAGTTCATCAGCTTCGTATAGGGCCAGGCGATCCACCGGTTGGTTTCGCTGGGCGTGACGATCTCCACGGCGGTGTGCACGCGTTGGGTCCAGGCGTGCGGATTGCTCGCGGCGACCTCGCTGAAACGGGACCACAGGGCACCGATCGCTGCGCGATGGTCGTCCACGGAGCGCCCGGCGGACACGCGCAACGCCTGTTCGAACAGGGGGTAGATGTAGGCGGGGCGGTCGAGTCCGGCCCGTTTCTCGGTATCCGAACGCATCGGGACCTCGGGCACCAGCATCGGCGCCGCGGCTACCGTGTCGTCCTGGATGGTCCAATGGGGTCGAATCCCCTGCGCGCGCAGCTTCATTCGAGTGCGCCAGGATTCCGCACCGCCGACCAGAACCACATCGCAGCGGCCGGCGGCGATATCTTGCGCGGCCTGGTTGACCAGCACCTGCGGCGTGCTGCCACCGCTTCCGGTGTACCCGGTGTGGCGCGGCGTGGCACCGATTCGTTCGGCGACCAGCGCGCCGGGATCGCGGTAGCGCCACGACAGCAGGCCGACGATCCGCACGGAGTCGACCAGTTCCAGCAGGCGCGCCGTACCGGCCTCGGTCGCGGCGCGCGAGGCGGCGTAGACGATCAGGTCGACGGGCTCGCAGCCGCCCTCACGTTCGTTGATCTGGCCGCCGCCGACGAGAATCGGGGTGCGGGGGTCCAGTGTCATGAGCGCACCGCCTCGAGGATCCGTTCCCGGGATTCGGGTTTCGGCCACCCGCCGAGGATGACGGTGGTCAAACAGGTTGGCTTCCAACGATTCACGATGTCCTCACAGATCTTGTCGACCGGTCCGACGAGGGCGACGTCCTCCACCATCGCCGTCGGCACCGCTTGTGTGGCCAGGTCGGCCCGGCCGCCGAGATAGAGACGCTGAATTTCGGCGCAGACCTCACCCCAGCCCATGCGGGCGAACACATCGTTGTGAAAGTTCGCGCCCTGCGCGCCCATCCCGCCCGCGTAGAGAGCGACCACCGGTTTGAGCCGGGCCGCCGCGCGATCCACGTCGTCGTCCTCCGACAGCCAGCAGACGTTGGCGATCTCGAAGTCCTCGGCCGTGCGGCGGGCACCGTCGCGGGCGAACCCCTCGGACAGAGCGGTGCGATAGAACTCGTCGGACTTGGGTGAGAACCACAGGGGTGTCCAGCCGTCGGCGATCTCGGCGGCCAGCGCGACGTTCTTCGGCCCCTCCGCGCCGAGATAGACCGGAATGTCGCGGCGCAGCGGATGCACGATGGATTTCAGCGGCTTACCCAGCCCGGTGCCGCCGGGGTAGGGCAACTGATAATGCTTGCCCGCGAAGGTCACCGGTTCCGTCCGCTCCCACACCGCCCGCATGATCGCGACGTATTCGCGAGTCCGTTCCAGCGGCCGGGGGTAGGGGCGGCCGTACCAGCCTTCGACCACCTGCGGACCGGAGGCGCCGATACCGAGGATCAGTCGTCCGCCGCTGAGATGGTCGATGGTCTGCGCGGCCATCGCCAACGCTGTCGGGGTGCGTGCCGAGATCTGGCAGACCGATGTTCCCAGGGCGATCCGGTTGGTCTTGGCTCCCCACCAGGCCAGTGGCGTGAGCGCGTCCGAGCCGTAGGACTCGGCGGTCCAGAAGCTGTCGACGCCGAGCGCCTCGGCCTCGGCGATCGTCTGTTCCATCCGCCGGGGCGGTTGCGCGCCCCAGTATCCGGCCATCACGCCGACCTTCACCGCGCCCACCCGCTGTTCGATGCAGTCGTCAAAGCTGTTGTCCCGTCACTGGTTCCGATAGATGGGCACACGCTTGTCGAGGAAGGCATGCACCGCCTCGCGATGGTCGCGGGTCGTGGCGGCCAGGATCTGCGTCCGGTTCTCCAGGTCGATCGCCGCGTGCAGGCTCGGCGCCTCGAGGTTGGACCACATGACTTCTTTGGTCATCCAGACCCCGAACGGGCTGTTGCCGGCGATCGCCTCCGCCGTGTCGAGCGCGGTATCCAGCAGCCGGTCGGAGGGCTCTGTCGAGGACACCAGGCCGATCCGCTCGGCCTCCTCCGCGGCGACGGACCGTCCGGTGAGCAGAATCTGTGCGGCTCGGGCGAAGCCGATCATCCGCGGCAGCAGCCAGCTGACGCCGATATCGCAATTGGACAGGCCGCGGTTGATGAACGAGGCGTGCAGCGCGGCGTCAGTGGCGATGATCCGGATATCGGCCATCAGTGCCAGCGCCATACCACCGCCCGCCGCCGCACCGTTGATCGCCGCGATCACCGGGGCACGCACACCGCGAAAGGCCTCCACCAATCCGGCGATGTGCTGTTGCACGCGCAATCCCGCCTGCGCCCGCCCCTCCCCCTCGGCGGCGCCGGGCGGCGCGCCGTATCCGCGCAGATCGAGACCGGCACAGAAGGCGCGTCCGTTACCGGTCACGACGATTGCCCGTACCTCCGAGTTATGGCGCACCTCGGCCAGCACACCGTGCAGCGCCTCGATGAGTTCGGCGTTCATCGCGTTGAGTGCCTCCGGCCGGTTCATCCGGATCAGCAGGATGCCGGGCCGGGGCCACTCGGTCTGGATCACATCGGACATGTGTCGGACTTCCTCGAATCGTCGGCGACGGTCACGCGAGAAGGCGGTACCGCCACCCATAAAGCTAATACCTTTAGATTAATAACACAAGGTAGAGGGGCAATCGGAGGGGCTGAGATGTTGAGCCGAGTTGGCGGGTCCGGCGTGGTTGCCGCTCGCGCCCGCTGCGATGACTCAGATCCCGACGGGGCCGCCGAGCCAGACACCGATCTCCTCGCCGGAGACGTGCTGCCCCGCATCGCTCACCAGGAAGGAGACCGTGTCGGCGATCGCTTCGGCCGGTATCCGCGGCCAGTGGTCAGCCAGGGTCCGCGCCGCGTCCGATCCACCGGAGGCGATGATGTCGGTCTCGACGAAACCGGGCATGACCGCGTTGACCGTCACGCCACGCCGAGCGACTTCCTGCGCCATCACACGGGTCATTCCGGCAAGCCCCGCCTTGGCCGCCGCGTAGGCGCTCATTCCGGGTGAGGGCCGTCGTCCGCCGGACGGGCTGCTGACGAATAAGACTCTGCCCCAGCCATTTTCGTACATCGCGGGCAGCGCGGCATGTGTACAGTAGAACGCGCCATCGAGATTCACGCCGATCACCCGATCCCAGTGCTCGGGCGAGAGCTGCCGTGCCGAACCGAACAGGTTCATCCCGGCGTTGTTGATCAACACGGTCGGCGCGCCGAATTCGGCGGTGGCCTGTTCCATCAATTCGGCAGCCTGATCGGCGTCGGACACGTCGGCGCGGATGGCAGTAGCCTTGCCACCGGCGGCGGCGATCTCCTCGACCACCCGCCTCGCCGGTTCTTCGCTCGCGGAATAGTTGACCACCACGGAGAACCCGTCGGCGCCCAGGCGGCGTGCGATCGCCGCCCCGATCCCCCGGCCGCCGCCGGTGACCACCGCGACGCGCGCCGATTCGGCACTCATGCGGTGGCCGTGTTCGCGCGCACCGCGACGGCGTCGGCCGGCGCTTCGGGAAACCGTTGCCGCAGCAGCGGTTTGGCCATCTTGCCGGAGAACGTCCGGGGCAGCGGTTCGCTCAGCGCCACAGCGTGTCTGGGTCGCTTGAACTTCGCCAGATTCGCCGCTGCGAGAACCTCGATCTCGGCGATCACTTCGGCGGCCGGACGATCACTGTGGAACACGACCATCGGCACCTCGCCCCACCGGTCGTCCTTGACGCCGATCACCGCCAGATCCGCGACGCCGTCGATAACATGCAGTACCCGTTCGATCTCGGCTGGATAGACATTCAGGCCACCCGAGATCAGCATGTCCTTGCTACGGTCGACGATCTTGAGGAATCCGCCTTCGTCCTGCAGTCCGAGATCGCCGGTGCGCAACCAGCCGTCCACCAATGTCGCCGCGGTGGCCTCGGGCTTGTGCCAGTATTCGCGCATCACATGATCACCGCGCACGAGAATCTCGCCCACCTCCCCGGGCGGCGTGTCCACGTTCGGGTCGCCGATCGTGACCTGCGTACCCACCAGCGCCAATCCGGCATAGCCGGGACGAGCGGACGCATCCGCGTAGTTCAACGTCGAGACCATGCCCGACGCCTCGGTCAGCCCGTACACCTGCGTGAGCGGAATGCCGTGCGCGCAATAGAAGTCCACGAGATCCACACCGACCGGCGCGCCGCCGGTTCCGGCGAAGGTGAACTTCGCCAGTTTGCGCGCACCGAAATCGGGCAGGGTCGTCATCCGCTCCCAGATCACCGGCACCACCGTGGTCGCGGTGATCTGTTCACGCTCGAGGGTGTCGAGAGCGATCTGCGGATCGTATTCGCGCAACAGCACCATCGTCGCCCCGGGGACCACGACCAATTGCATGAAGATCGAGAGCACCGAGCCGGTGTAGACCAACGGCGCCGCACACAACACCCGGTCACGCGCACTGAAGCCGTGGCTGACGGTCTGCGCGATGCCCGGAGCCATCGCATTGCGGTGGGTCACCACCGCCCCCTTCTGCACACCCGTGGTGCCGGAGGTGTAGCAGATGAATGCCGCGTCGTCGCCGGCGATATCCACTCGGGGCGCGACACCGGGGGCGCTCAGGGTCTCGTACCGGCGATGCGCGCTGCCACCGATCGCGAAGATGTCGAGCGGAATCTGTTCGGCGGCGACCTCCAGCAACGAGGCGAACTCGTCCTCGACGATCACCACCCGAGGCCCCGAATCAACCACCATCGGCGCCAATTCCCGTGCGGTGAGCCGGAAGTTGAGCGGCACGCTGATGGCGCCGATCTTCAGGGTGGCCAGGATGACGTGCGCCAGCTCGGGCCGATTGAGCATCATGACCGCGACACGGTCGCCCTTGCCGACGCCCCGCGCGACCAAGCCGCGGGCGAGCGCATCGGTCACCGCGTCGAGTTCGGCCCACGTCTCGGCGTGATCACCGAAGACGATCGCCTGCTGATCGGGGCGGGTCTTACCCCAATAACGTGTCAGATCCGCCAGATTCATTCGAGTACCTCCTCGTTCGCCGACCATCCGGCCGCGAGCACGAGCGGATGTGACCGCCCTCACTACGTTGCCGCCAAACCTAACAGCTTTAGATTTCTTGCGCAATACCTCCGCAAGCCTTTGTGACCCTCCTTCTTGGGCACGAAAACAACACCCACACAATAATTTTCGTGTGGGTGTCGTTCCCGATCGCGCGATTCGATACCCTCTTCAGACGCCTTTCGCATACAGCTGGCGATCCGCCGCCGCCACAATGCGCGCGTCGTCGTATCCGGCCAACTCCCGCAGCACCCGCGCCGTGTCGGCTCCGGCCCGTGGCGGCAGGGCGGGAGCGAATTTCTCCCCGGCCACCCGTACCGGACTCACCAGGAATTCGAGCTCCCCCACCCCCGGGTAGTCGACGCGATAGGTGTTGTCCCTGGCCCGGAAATGCGGATCGTCGAACATGTCGGTCACGGTGTTGACCGGCCCGCCGGCGATACCGTGCGCGAGGAACAATTCCACCCATTCTTCACAGGTGCGCTGGGCGAAGATCTGCCGCAGCTCTCGCCACACGTGCTCCGCACGCTGCGGTGCCCCCTCGTCGGCGGTGGTCAGGTCGATGTCGGCCAGATCCTCGCGCCCGATCGCGACCAGGAAGTTGCGCCAGAACTTCTCCACGTGCGAACCGAACAGCACGGCCTTGCCGTCCTTGGTGCGATACGCCTCGAGCCGTGGCCAGTCCGGTAACCGCCCGTCCGGCAACCATGTCGGCCGCGGGATCGATCGATCCCGGTTCAATTCCGCGTCGGCCAGATCCGGCATCCATGCCGCGGCCACATCGATGCCGGAGACCTCGACCCTGCCACCGGCGCCGGTGACGTTCGCACGATGAAGTGCCGCCAGCAAGCCCATGGCCCCATACGCACCGAGGGCATACATCGCGATCGGCGGGGTGGTGGAACCGGCGATCCCGTCCACCGGCGGCTCGTCCGGCGTGGTGACCTCGCGCAGTCCGGCATAGGCATCGAAAACCGGGCCGCCGGTGCCGAGGCCCCGATAGGGACCGTCGGTGCCCATCCCGGTGACGGTGCACAGCACGATTTTCGGATTCACCTCCCGCAACCGGTCGAATCCGAGGTCGAGCCACTCCAGGTAACCACCGCGCATTCCTTCGATCACCGCATCGCACGAGCGCGCGAGATCGAGGAACGCCTGCTTGCCCGCAACCGACCGCAGATCGAGTGCGACCGACTCCTTCCCGCGATTCCACCGCAGATGCATGAAGGCCGGGCCGTCCGGATCGCCGACCGCGCGACTTCCACCGACACGCACCGGATCGCCGAGCGGTCCGGACTCGACCTTGATCACCTCGGCGCCGAGATCGGCCAGATGTCCGCCGAGCGAGGCCGGCGCCAACTGCGCGACTTCGAGGATCCGCACACCGTTCAGCAAGGAGAATCCGCTCAATTGCCGACCCCTTTCAATTGTTTCGAAAGATCATGTGTCTGTCCGGGTTTCAGTTCGATCCACAGTCCCTCGGCTTCCGCGACGAGCACCTCCCCGTGGTGCAATGTCCCGCGCAGGAACCGCTTTCTTCCCTGCTGCCCGACCAGCTGAGCGGTCACCGTGAGTTCGGTGTACAACGGGGCGGGCGCCCGGAAGTCGACTTGCAGCCGCGCCGTGCGCGCCCACGGACGGCGATGATTGGCCAGTCGCGCCAGGATCTCGTCGAAGATCAGCGGCGCCACACCGCCGTTCATCGCATAGCGGCCCGAATGGAACCGCCCGATCGTCACCCGCCCGACCGCAGTGATCTCTGTGATCCGATCCAGATGTATCGGCGGAGTCAGCGCCTGACCGTGACCGGCCGACTCCCAGCGCTTGCCTGCGATCTGCTCGTCCTCATCGACCTCGAAAGCCGCTAGGGCCGTGGCGATTTCACGCAATCGCGTGGCAGCGGCGGCGGCCACTCGCGGTGTCGGCCGGCTCCGGGTGACCGCCTCCTGGGCCGCGCGTAACGCTTCGACGAGCCGGGTGAACTCGTCGTCGGTGACGACAGTGGGAGCAAAAGGATCGTCCCAGGTCGGTTGCCAGATATCCGTACTCACGACACACCTCCCGGCGCCGCGGCCGGTCCGTTCGCGAAAAAGGCCGAGAACATGTCGGTGATCGATCGCTGTCCGAGGGTTGCCCGGGTGACCGAGTTCTCCCGGTCATAGCGCTCGCGCAGACCCTGCCCCGCTCCGTCGAGCAGCAGTTGCTTGATGTGGCGCAGCCCGTCCGGCGGCTGTGCCGCAATCTGTTCCGCGGTCCGCACCGCTTCCCCGGCCACGTCCGGCGTGTAGCGGGTGAGCAGCCCCATGTCGAAGGCCTCGTCTCCCGGCACCGCTCGTGCCGTCATCAGCAGATCTCGCGTGCGGGCACCACCGATGAGGGAGTCGAGCAGCCAGCTCAGGTTCACCCCGCCGTACCTGGCCGCACTGACCGCCATCGAGGTCCGCGGCCCGCCCACACGTAGATCGGAGCAGGCGGCGTACATCGTCCCCGCTCCGTAGGCCAGACCGTCGACCGCGGCTACGGTCGGTTTCGGGTAGTGCAGATAGCGCCAGAGCATGTCCTCCCGCTCGGCCGTGGACTCCCCCAGCGCCTGCGGCGTCATCTCGTCGAGCTCCTTCAGGTCGTAACCCGCACAGAATGCCCGGCCACCCGCACCGGTCACGATCACCACTCGGATCGCCTCGTCGGTCGCGGCTTCGGTCAGCGCGGTGTCCAGCCGCCGTTGCAGTGCGATCGACAACGCGTTGTGAGCGCGTGGCCGGTCGATGGTCAGCCGGAGCACACCTGAAGCCGGGCGGTCCTGGCGCAGTTCGTCGGCAGCCATCGCTGTGCTATCGCGCCGTGACCGGCGCAGCCGCCCGCTCGGTGTCGAGCGCGGCGACGTCGTCGGCGACCATCTTGTGGAACACCTGTCCCGGCAATTCGTTTCGCCCGTAGATCAGTTCATCGACCTGTCCGTGTGCCGCGTTGGCCGTGATCGTCTTGGTGACGAACCAGTCTTCGGCGTGCAGCGTCTCCATCAGCAGATCCCAGTTCTTCTGCAGCATCCGCTCCTCCCGTGGCGTCTGCGGTTTTCCGGGCGACAGCAGCCGGATGGTGCAGTAGCTGACGTTCGGATCCTGGGCATCGGGAACGATGGTCCAGATCTCGAAGTGGTTGGGCTCGGTGACCAGCATGGTGCCGGGATAGATCGTGTAGTTCGCGAGCGAGTAGTCGCGGACGTCGAAAGAGTCGGGATCGGCGTCACGCACCTCGGTGATGGACTTGCGCGCCACCACCAGCCGCCATGAACGGCCGACCGGATCGAAGGCGGTGATGTTGCCCTCGAGGTAGTTGCAGACCGTCTTGGTGTGCAACTGGCACAGATGGTAAGAGTCCTGGACTCCGTCGACCGCGATCTTCCAGTTCATGTCCAATCGCCAGGTCTCCTTGCGTACCTGGAAGGACTCGCCCATGCCGGTGTCCGTGACCTCGGCATCGTGCTTGTCGCCCAGAATCGCGGCGATATTCAGTTCGGCGCCGGCGGTCGGCACGACCCAGACCAGTCCATGGCGTACCTCGCACGGAAATTCGACCAGCCCGTACTCGGCGCGATCCATACCGTCGAACCCCTCGGCGTGCGGAATACCGCGCAACGACCCGTCCTTGCCGTAGGACCAGTTGTGATACGGACACGCGAACACGCGCTTACATCCGGTCTCGGCGAATTCGACGCGGGATCCGCGGTGACGGCAGACGTTGGCGAATGCCTTGACGCTGCCGTCGTTCTGCCGGACCACCAGCAGCGGTGTGCCGATCAGTTCGGTGGTCAGGAAATCACCGGCCTTCGCCAGCTCGTCGACGTGCGCCACGATGTGCGGAAAACGGCGCACCACATCGCGCTCCTTGACCGCGAGATCCGGATCGTCGAAGACTGAAAACGGTACGCGGAGAAGCTCTTCCGCGTAATCGGTGGTGTTGTTGTCCACATGGGCGATGAGCCTGCGCGTGAGGCTGATCTTCTCGTCGCGATCCATGCTCCGAGAGTGGCACACGAGACAATCATTGTCTAGTGTCTTATCTAAAGGTTTTCGATTCTCCGAGAACTTGGTACGGTGCTCACCGTGACTGGACGCGGCACCGACACCGAGCGCCCGGCCGATACCCGATCGGCCATCCTGGCCGCAGCCGAATCCTGTTTCGCCCGCCTCGGCATCGCGGGCACCACCATGGAGGATGTGGCGAAGGCCGCGTCGAGCTCCCGGGCGACGGTGTACCGCTATTTCGCCGATCGCGACGCCCTGGTGACCGAGTCGGTGGTCCGCCGCGCCCGCGCCAACATGGATTCCGCGCGTGCATTCATCGCTCGTCACCCGACCATCGAAGACAGCATCGTCGAGGGCATCTGCGAGGACGTCCGGCGCGGTCGCCGTGACCCGATGGTGCATCAGCTGGTCTCGCCGGCGGAGATGGTGCTCGCGGCGCGGTTACTCACCGAATCCGGGCGGGCCGTGGAGCTGACGTACGAATTATGGGAGCCCGTTCTCGCCCGGGCTCAGGCCGCCGGCGCTTTGCGCGCCGATCTCGACATCCGCCTGCTGTGCGAATGGATATCGGAATTGGAGATCTACTACATCAGCCGCGGTTCGACCGCAGACGCCGAAGATCTCGACCATATTCGCGCGCGGCTGCGCACCTTCCTGCTTCCGGCACTACTCCCCTGATTCGGCCGAGCGCAATACGGTCCGCAACCATCTGCCGGCACGTAGGTTCCTTACCTATGATCGATAGATTAATTCGGCGTCGTCACCGACGCCTGGCCGCGGTCGGCGCGCTGGTAGCAGGCGCGCTGGCCGTCGCGGCGACGTCGGCCGCAGGTACTCCTGATTACGGTCCGCCACAAACGAATTGGGAAGCGGCACTGGCCTATTCGGTGACGAATCCCGAAGCCCTGCCGACAGGTATGAACGATCCCGGCTGCCGACCCGCTCCGGCACACCCGCGACCGGTGATCTTGATCAATGGGGCGTTTCTCGACAGCTACGCGAACTGGGCGATGTATTCTCCTCGATTGCGGGCCGAAGGCTACTGCGTGTTCGGGCTGAACTACGGAGGCCCGGCCGCCGGCCCCTTCCATCAGATGGGCGATCTCCGTGAATCCGCGCGGGAAATCGGCGCATTCGTCGATCGGGTGCGCGCGGCGACCGGCAGCGATCGGGTCGATCTGGTGGGCTATTCGGAGGGAGGTCTGGTGCCGTTCTACTACCTCAACATGCTCGGCGGGGCACCGCGAGTGGATACCATGATCAGCCTCGACTCACCGGTCCGGGGCATGAGCGGCTACGGCGTGCTGGCCGAGATCTCGGCACTTCCAGGTGGTCCACAAGCACTCGGATCGGTCCTGCCTGCGGCCCGCGACGGGGCGGCCGGCTCGGCGTTCATCGACGAGATATCCGCCGGCGGGCAAACGCGTCCTGAAGTCCGGTACGTCACGATCACCTCGCGCGCAGATCTCGTCGTCGCGCCCGAGGAGGCCCGGTTGCCGTCGGCACCCAACGTTTCCGAGGTCGTCGTCCAGGACAACTGCCCGCAGGACCAGGTTTTCCACGGCTCGGTGATCTACGACGACATCACACTGCGACTGGTACTCAACGCGTTGGATCCGGCGAACGCTGTTGCTCCGGTTTGTCATCCGGTGCTGCCGGTCGTGAACTGAGTGATGACCACCGGTCCGGTGACCGCCTCCGCGACGTGCACCGGACCGGTTCTTCGTCACCGGGGAGCGTTCGCACCGCCCAGCGCGGACCCGACACCGCCGATATCGGTGATGGTCCAGTTGTGGTGACTGTCCAGGCTGAGCTGATAGGTCGCGGTGGACTGAATCCCCTCCGGCGCCTGGCTGTTCTTGGTCATCACGCTGACGAAACAATCCACGGCGTAGATGCCGTTGTCGTGCGAACGCATTTTGGCGGCAACGGGTTTCGCCGTCGACACCCATTGCAGCGGAGTGATGATCTGTTCCATCGACCCGGCGGCCTGGGTCAGACGGTTGGACAGTTCCGGGCTGGTGCCCTTGGTCAGACGGGTTCGCCACGCGGCGAGATCCTGGAAGTTCATCTCCGCCGCCGCAGTCGCGTAATCCAGCGCGACCTGTTCGGCGTGGGCGGTATCGGCGCGCTCGGCCCCGGCGGCGGCGATCTGATCGGTTTTGTCGTTCAGCTGCCAGCCCAGTACCGCGACCGCGGCCGCCAGCACGAGGACGAGCGCCGCGACAGCGACGGTTTTCAGCTTGATCGACGACTCTCCGGTCCGGCGCCCCCGGCGCAAGATCGACGACAGCGGGGTAGACCGTCGCTCGGCGACACCCTCCGGCTCGGCGGGCGTTGTGTTGGCGGTGTCGGTGGGCTCGGGGTCGGTCAGTACGGCAGTGGTATCGGTCATGATGCCTTCTTCGAACGGGGGTGGTCACTGAGTGCGTGGTCGGCGCGGGTTCAGGGGCTACCTCCCCGGTGGTCGGATGTGCACGGTGACGGCGTCGCCCGACTCGGTGGAGGCGAGCGCGTTGTCGAGGAACCGTCCGACATCGACGGTCGACATCGCCGCGGCTCCGGCGCGCACGCCGGGCAGTAGGTCGACACCGAGGGTGTGCAGATCGCCGGAACTCTTGTCCAGGAACGACTGCAGCGCGTCGATCAGCGGCGCCGCACCGTCCTCGATACTCGTCAGTGGTCCGAACGAGGCGGCGAAGTGCACACCGCCGAGCACATCGGTGAATCCTGACCCGAAGGCGGCGAGCGTGGGGGTGGCTCCGGCGAGATCGCCGGGGACGGTGTCGGTGCTCTGCAGCAGCGGCTGCAGCGCCGTGAGCAGCTGTGTCAGATCGCCCGCCCGCTGGGTGAGCGTCTTTGCGAGCAGCTCACCGGCCCGCGACAGATCGTTCAGGACCCACGGATCCTCCGGTAGCGCGACGTCGACGGTTTCGAAGATCTCCCGGATGCGTTCGGGCTCAACCTGTTCCAGCATCCGCGTGAGGCGGGCCGACAATTCCTGGAAGGTGGTCGGCACCACGACGTGCGCGGCGGGAACTCTCGCCCCGTCCTCGAGATAGGGGCCCCGCTCCGTGGCCGGTTGAACGGCCAGGTATGCCTCGCCCAGCGCCGACAGATTGTCCACCCGGAATCGGCTGTCCACCGGGATGCGATAGCCGTCGTCGTAATTCCAGGAAATTTCGGCACGGTCCGCCGAGGCAGTGACCGCGGTGACGTGCCCGATGGCGACGCCGCGCAACAGCACCCGCGAACCGACCACCAGCCCGTTGGTGTCAGGGACGGACATGCCGGCGGTTCGGATGTGCTGGAACGCTCCGGTTTCCAATCCGATGTGGTTCAGGTAGACGAACGAGGACGCGGCGATGGCTACCATACCCGCGACCGACGCGACGGTTTTCAGGTTCATTTCACTGCCCCCAGCATGCGCAGCAGATTCTCCACGTCCGCCACGATCCGGTCGCCGTGGTCGGTATCGATGGAGCGAATGTTCACCGACGGGTCCTGCACGAACGGCAGCAGGGTGGTGCGCAGGAACTCCGACAGCTTCGCTGAATCCGCGGGGGCTCGGTCCCAGATGTCGCGCCCGATGCCGCCGGTTTCGGCGAGCGAATTGAACAGCGGCACCAGCCACAAACCGCCTTCGTACACGCTGCCGACCGAGGGCAGAATCTGGCTGATGTAGGAGACGATGCTCACAGCGGTCCGCCGCCAATAGTGTTCGGTTTGTTGCCCGAACAATGTCGCCAAGGTTTGACCTTTCGCATCGATCGCACCGCCGGTGGCCTGAAAACCGTTGAGCATGCGGTCGATTTCGTGGGTGTCGCCGGCCAGATCACGCATATCGCCCGCGACCACGGAGGCCAATCGCTGCACGTCGCGAGGTTGCGGCATGACGGTGTTGATTCCGGTCATGGCATCCTCGATCTTCTGGATGCTGCCGCCGTTGACGAAGTAGGCGAGCACCGCCATGGTGTCCTCCAGTTGCGGCGGTGAGCTCGTGTGGTCGACGGTCACGGTCGCTCCCGGCCCCAGGTAGGGGCCTTGGACGACCGGTCCGTGATCGAGCGCGATATACGTGTCCCCCAGCAGCGTGTTCTGCCGGATTACCGCGCGTACGTCGGCGGGTACCTTCGTCCCGTCCTTGACGTGGGTGCTTACTTTCACGAATTTTCCTGATGCGGTGAGGTTTTCGACCTCGCCGACTCGTAGGCCGTCCATCATCACGTCGGCCCCGGTCGGCAGATTCATCGTGCTCACGAACTGGAGGTCGAGTTGGTAGCCCGCGCCGACGCCACCCCGCACCGAGGGCAAATCATCCGGCCCGACCGAGCAGGCGCTGGTGACCATCAGGCTGCAGCCGAGGGCAGCGGCGACCGCACCCGTCTTCCATTGTGTGGTCGTCTTCATCGCTGCCCTTTCGCGAGCACCATGTCCAACAGGTCGGCGATCGGTACCTGCACGTGGCCCTGGTCGGCCGAGCAGCTTCCGGGCGCCACCTGGTTCGCCGCCGCGCACAGCTCGGGCGCCGCGGGCGAATCGAGCTGCACCGTGGGCGGGCGATAGTCGATGGACATCCCGCCGTCGTTCGCCGCCTGCTGCCGCAGCATCGACGCCACCGGCGGAATAGAATCCAGCAGGCTCGCAATGTCTTTGGAGCGACTCGCGGCCAGGTGGATGACGTCGGCGACCGGGCCCTGCAGCAGCGGCCAGAGGTCCCCGCCGTAGTTGGTCTGGATGTCGTGGAGCAGGTTGACCAGCCAGCCGACGCCCACGCAGACGTCGACCACACCGGGCCACAGGTCGATGCCTGCATTCACCACTTCTGGCATCTGGTCCAGGATCGATCGGATCGCCGGCCACCGTTGCAATGCCTCGTCGGTGAGTGGCGCCATGTTCTGGATGATGGCGCCGATATCGGCGGTCAGCCGGTCCGGGCTCGCCGCCGCCGCGGAGGCGTGCAGCATCATCGACCGCGCATTATCGCCCTGGCCTCGCAGCGCCTGTTCGAACCCGGCGACGGCCTTCTCGAAACTGTCCTTGCTGTTGTTCGGGCTCAGCGCGTCGATGAAATCCGCTGCCGATCCGGCGATTTCGGAGATGCTCTTCGGGGTGAAGCTGTGGTCTTCGGGAATGCAGTGTCCCGCAGTCAGTTCCGGACCGGACCGGTAGTTGCCGACCAGTTCCACGCTGCGATCGGCGAGGATCGACTTCGACCGTGTCACCGCGCGCACGTCGGCCGGGAACCGGCGGCCACCGTCGAGCGAGAACGTCACCTCGACGTGATCGCCCGCCGGCCGGATCCGCTCTACCCGTCCGACCTGCAGACCCATCTGCGTTATCGGATTTCCAGGGTAGAGCCCGATCGCGTCCGGCATCTGCGCGCAGAAGCCCGATTGCGGTTGCGGGCCGGTCGGTTCGACGACGGTGAAGCCGACGCCGCCGATCAGTGCCAGCGATACGACCGCGCCGGTGCCGATCAGATATTTCCTACTCATCTTCATCTCAGCACGTCCGACCGGGGAGAGGAATACAGACATTCGATGCCAGGATCGTGCCTCCGGAGACCGTGGCGAGCCCCTGCGGGGTGAGCCAGGCCTCGAGCTGTGCGCGCAGGCCCTGCAACTTGTCGATCGCGGGTCCCATGGTGGTGTCGAGACTTTCGATCGACTTCTTCACCTGGTCGACGACGGCGCGCACCTGGTCCTTGTGATCGAGGTAGAACTTCATCTCCGGCTGCACCCGCATCAGCACATCGCCGAGCAGGCTGTAGGCCTCGTTGAATCCGACATGCGCGTTGTTGTAGGTGGAGACGACGATGTCTATTTGGCGGATGAGGTCGAAGACGAAGTCGCGGTTGGTATCGAACGACTTCAGATATTCCGAAGCCAGTCCGGTGATCTGCTCGATCTGGCTGCGCTGGCGGTCCATCACCGCGGCGATGCTGTTCATACCGGAGATCAGAGAACCCACCGAGGTCGAATTGTGTTGCAACGCTTGGGCGACCTGGTCGATATTGGCGTCGACGGTGGCACCGTCGACCTTGTCGGTCACGTGCGGCGCCGCTTGCAGCACATCGCCGATCGAGTAGGGCACTGTGACGTGATCGACGGGTATCACGCGCGACCCGAGCGGAGTGCGGCCGAGCGGAACGACGGTGACCGCGTATCCGCCGACCGGGGTCAGCATCCGCACCTCGACGTGTGAGTCGTCGCCGATGAAGGTGTCGTCGGAGACCTGCGCCTCCACCAGAACCGTATCCGGGCGGAACGAGACCTTGGTGACCTTGCCGACGGTGATGCCGGCCACCCGGACCTCCTGGCCGGTGGACAGCGCCGCGGCGTCGGTGGTCTCGAACGCCACGGTGCGCTGCCCGACCGGGTGGGTGTAGAAGAGTGTGGTCGCACCGAGGGCGACCACCGCGGTCGCGACGACGACCGTCCCGAGCAGGGTTTCACTCGCCACGATGCGGCGTATCACTTGGCGCATACCACGACCTCGCTCCCGTTCAGCAAAATCTTGACCTCCGTGGGCAATTGGGCGACGCCGTGTGTGCAGTTCATTGCCGCCGGCGCGGCCGACGTCTGCGGTAGTTGCAGGCCGGCGAACGCCACCGGCAGCAGTCGCAGCGCATCTGCGGCCTGCGGCAGGGAGGCGAAAGCCTGGGTCAGCAACTTGTCGACATCGACGTCGCGAGAGAACCCGAGTTCGGTGATCAACTGATGGACCGGGGTGAGGAATTCCGGTCCGAACTTCGCAGTTTTCGGGAATTCACTCAGCACGGTCATCGCCTTCGCGATGGGAAAGCTCAGTGATCGCATGAACTCGATGACCTGTGGCGACTTTCCGCCCATCGAATCCGATATCCGCGACAGATTCGTGACCAGTGCGGAGATGACTTGTTCGCGGTCGTGCGCCAGATCGGCGAGCTTCTGAACACTGTCCAGCATGGGCGCCAGACCGGAGCCGTCGCCCTGCAACAGCGTGATGGCGTTCTGCATGAAGGTGTTGATCTCGTCCGTGCTCATCGTGCTCAGCACGGGCTGCAAGCCGTTGAACAATTGGGTGATATCGAACGAGGGCCGGGTCCGGTCGGTGCCCAGATGTCCCACCGGACGGCCCGGTTGATCCGGTTCTTCGAGATCGACGTATCGAATTCCGGTGAGGTTCTGGTACTTCACGGCCAGGACTGTGTTGTCGAGTAGTCGATATGGTGCTTCCAGCGAAAACGTGACATCGGCGATGCTCGCCCCGTTCTTCCGGACGAGATCGATGGCCGAGATCTTGCCGATCCGAACTCCTTTGGTCCGGATGTCACCGTTGACGTGCAGCCCGGAAACATCGGTGAACTCGGCGGAGTAGCTACGCGTCTCACCATGCACCGGATTCTTGATCGCGCTGAGGATGATCGAGAACAACACCACCGCAAGCACCGCGGCGACACCGAGCTTCCCCAGCGTAACCACCAATTTCGTGCGCGGGCTCATCGGTGCCCCTCCCCGGTCGACGCGGTCCCGATGCCGGTGAGCGCCAAGGGCGTGGCGAACATCGGCAGATCGTCGACCACGATGCGCAGGTTCAGCGTCTTCTTGCCATCGCTACCGCTGAAGGCGGCGTTGTACCGGTCGATGAGTACCGACAGTTTGTCGGGTACCGCCCCGCCGCCGAGGATCTGCGGCACGGTATCGGTCATCGCCTG
Source organism: Nocardia cerradoensis NBRC 101014 (assembly GCF_000308535.1). GTDB lineage: Bacteria > Actinomycetota > Actinomycetes > Mycobacteriales > Mycobacteriaceae > Nocardia > Nocardia cerradoensis. Next base: position 152,014 of record NZ_BAFW01000146.1, read on the forward strand.
CACGAGTTGGGTTGCGGGCGCCAATTCCGTGCCGTGGGAGGCCAGCAGATGGCCGGCCTTGCCGAACAGACTGTTCGCGGCTAGTCCGAGGCCGCGGTCGGTCTTGTCCATGAAGGCATCGTCCACGCCGAACGAACCGTCCGGACGCTGGTTGTATCGGCTGTCGTAGACGTTGTAGAGCGCGTCGATCGCCTGCGTTCCGAAAGCCGGTAGGACTTCCAGAATGTCGTCGGCTCGGCGCATCAGTTCGGTCGGCAACGCGCGCTGCGTGGCGGCAACCCGGTCGGCGAAGACAATGCCGGATTGGATCAGTGGAGTCAGGCCGTCGGTGTAGCGCGCCACCTTGTTCAGCGTGGTCACCATCGACTGAGTGAGGGTGCCGTCGATCGCCAGCGATCCCTTCTCCAACATCGTCGACATGGTGAAGTCGCCGGTGGGCATCTTGTTCAGCGTGCTACCGGCCACCAAGCGATGTCCCTCGGGACGCGCGATGAAATCCACCGCGGTGATGCCGAAGTAGTTCTGCGGCCGGAAATCGAGATCGAAGGCGTCGGTGAGGCCTGAAACATCCGAGCGCAGTCGCACACTCATCCGCACGCTGCCCGGGTCGGTCTTCTCCAAGCGGGTGATCTCGCCGATCTCCGCACCGTGCAGGATGACCTTGGTGCCGGTGCCGACACCCGGGCCGACATAGGGCACCTGGATGTTCAGTGCCAGGCCCGCCGGCTCGTGCAGACGCGGGTAGATCCACAATGCGATCACGAGTACGACGGCGATCACCAGCGCGACCACGGCGGCCGCCATGTCGACCATGCGTTTCTGATGCCGGTCGGTGCCGCGCAGGAAGTCCTGGTTGCGTATCTTGGCCATCACCCTATCCTTTGAAAACCAGTAGCGGGGACAGTCCCCAGATCGCCACTGTCATCGCGAAATTCAGCACGACGATCGCGACGAGACTGGCGCGGATCGCCCTTCCCGATGCCGCACCGACGCCCGCGGGGCCGCCGGTCGCGAAATAGCCGTAGTAGCAATGGATCAGGGTCACCACGGCACAGAAGGTCACCGCCTTGATCACCGACGCCGTCAGATCGGGCCAGCTGAGAAACTGGGCGAAATAGTGGTCGTAGGTTCCGGACGGCTGATGGTGGAAGATCTTGACGATGATGCCGCCGGTGAAGAAGGCGATCACCAGCGCCATGAGATAGCCGGGTAACACGACGAGCATCCCGCCGACCAGCCGGGTGCCGACCACGAACGGAATCGCTCTCAGGCCCATCGATTCGGTGGCATCGATCTCCTCCGAGATGCGCATGGCCCCGATCTCGGCGGTCATGCGACAGCCCGCCTGGGCGGCGAATCCGATGCCGGTGATGATCGGCGCGATCACGCGAATATTGCCGAACGACCCGATGATTCCGGTCAGCGCACCGAATCCGAGCAGATTCAAGGCCATGAAGGCCTCGATCGCGACGACGGCGCCGACAGCGACGCCCAGAAAGAACATCAGGCTCACGACACCGCCGTCGACGATCAGCGAACCGCTGCCCCACGCCATGTTGTTCATCGTCTTCACGGTCTGTTTCCGATAGTGACGGATCGTCACCGGGAGCAGATAAAAGGTTTTCGTGATGAACAGCGCGACCTGGCCGATTTCGCCGACGAATTCGCTCACGCTCCGAACGAGTGCGCGAATCGGGCGGGCGGCGAATGCGGGCCCGAGAGAAAAGGATTGCGAAGGTGTACTCATGATTATGCCAATCGGGCCGGGAAGAACATCATCTGCAGCTGGCTGATGAGCAGATTCGTCATGAAGATGCAGAACACGCTCAGCACGACCGAGGCGTTGACGGCATTCGCCACACCCTTCGGGCCGCCCTTGGCCTCCAGCCCGCGCAGGCTCGCGATCAATACCACAATGGCGGCGAAGACCAGCGCCTTCAACACCGAGAACGCCAAGTCGGTGGGTGTGGCGAACGCACCGAACGACTGCCAGAAACTGCCCGGCACAACATGATTGACATTCGCCGAGATGATCAGGCCGGCGAAGACGCCCGCGGCGATGATGATGATGCACAACACCGGCGCGATCGCGATCATCGCCACGAAACGTGGCATCACCAGTCGTTCGACCGGGTCCACGCCCATGACGCGCATCGCGTCGATCTCCTCGCGAATCGCGCGGGCGCCGAGATCGGAGGCGATCGCCGAGGCCGCCGCGCCACTCATCAACAGACCGGCCGCCATCGGCGCGCCCTGTCCTACGACGCCGAGTCCACTCGCCGCGCCGGCCAGCGAATTCGCGCCGACCTGGTTCATGATGCCGCCGACCTGAACCGACACCTCGGCGCCGATCGGAATCGCCATGAGCAGGGCCGGCAAGGCAGTCACCTTCAGTAGCAACCACATCTGTTCGACGAGTTCGTACACCGGCATCCGCAGGCGAACGGTGTCGACGACCGAGTACCGCACGACCGCCGCGGTCAGGTGCGCGGACCGGCCCAGCGTTGCGAGGCTGTCGAGCGGCGCGCGCCGCAGGTGGGCTAGTACCCGGTGAGCACGTGACAGGACGGCCGCGGGTGGGGAGCCGGTCCGATGGCTCGGCATCGGACCGCTCGGGCCGGGTAGTGCGTGCGCGATCGACGGTGCCTGCGTAATACTCATCGGTGGCACCTCCCTCCGTGGATATCGGCGCATGCGACAACTGCGCCGGTTGTTGCCGGGTTATCGATGGATGATTGCGCGAAGCCTTTCCGCCTCCGGTGACAACAATCACCGAAGAGGAAATCGACTACCGCTCAAAGATTTTGCGTGCGATGCCGCCTGCGAGCACCGCACACAACGAACCGAATGCGCGTGTCCCAGCGAACGCCGGCGCGTCGACGACGGGGCGCAATTCCGTATACCGGATGCCGAGCAGTGGGGCGTCGGGAAAGTTCGTGCGCGGTCCCGTGTCGGACGACGTGGAGATCGGCGCGTTCCGTTCTCTCTCGCATCCGCCGGTGCCGTGTCCGGCACGCATTCGGGGACCGGAAAGAGGATCGCAGCATTCCAGATCGGTTCGGCGACATTGCCTTCGAGCGTCATTGTTCGATACTCCGATTCACGAGACCGCATTCGCCGCTGATGGGCGGGCAGTGGAGCCACACACGAATTCCGGGAATGGAAGTCGGACCACGCCGTTGTGACCCGCATCTCCGGGCGATGCATCACGTGTTGTGGCTCACAGCAAACATACTTCGCTTTACGCATTACGTCAATCGTCTTTTGTAAAACAGCTCGATTTATGTTTTGCCGACTCGGCCGGCGACACGGTCATCGAGCTGGGGCCGAGAGCGATGCCCGGTCCGCGAAACTCGCCTCGACAGCCGCCCGCGCCGCGGCCGGAAGCGTGGGCAGCATTTCGCGAACCCGGGCCTGGCGCCGCGCTACCGCACGACGCTCCGGCATTCCGGGCGTGGCCGTCATCTGAGCGACGATCCCTTCGATCTCGTCCACCCCGCCGATGTGATGCCCGGCGTCGGCCAACGCTCGCTCGCGCACGATCTGCGCCTCGTCCTTCTCCTCCGACATGCCGATCGGGCCGACCATGCGGCCGTTGATGAATTGCCGGACCACCGGTTCGTCGGAGGTGAGCAGCACCTCCCGTGGGCCGAACATGACCAGGTCGCGCCGGAACAGCATGCCGATGTTGTCCGGCACGGTCCGCGCGAGATTGATGTTGTGCGTGACGATCAGGAAGGTCGCGTCGATCTGGGCGTTGATATCCAGGAAGAGCTGGCTGATGTAGGTGGTGCGGACCGGGTCGAGCCCGGAATCCGGTTCGTCGACGAGGATGACCTCGGGATCGAGAACCAGCGCTCGCGCCAACCCCGCGCGCTTGCGCATACCGCCGGAGATCTCGCCAGGGAGTTTGTCCTCCGCACCGAGCAGGCCCGTCATCTCCAACTTCTCCATGACGATGCGCCGAATCTCCGACTCCCCCTTGCGGGTGTGCTCGCGCAACGGAAATGCCACGTTGTCGAACAGGTTCATCGAGCCGAACAAGGCGCCGTCCTGGAACAGGACGCCGAACAACTTCCGGATCTCGTAGAGCTGAGACGTCGAGCAGGTGGTGATGTCGGTGCCGTCGACGTGGATCGATCCGCGCTCGGGCCGAAGCAGGCCGATCAGCGATTTCAGGAACACCGATTTGCCGGTGCCCGAAGGGCCCAGCAGAACACTGACCTCACCGGCCGGCAGCGTCAATGTCACATCTCGCCAAATAGTCTGGGAACCAAAGCTTTTGGTGATTCCGGCAGTGCTGACTTCAACACCCATACCTACTCCTGAGCAGAAACCGGCGCGAGAGTGACACCGGTGGACAATCACAGACAGTTCGAGCTGTGATACATAGGACGTTCTTCGTCCAACGTTAGACGGATCACAATTTCTGTGCAAGGATAGCTGCTGCGCCTCAATCCACGAGGCGTTTCACAACAGCGGAGGGGCACCGCGGCCCGGGACGGCTCGACCGCTCGTCGCGGTGGCGAACAGCGAAATCCGCGAACCCAGGAGTTGCCCGATGCGGTCACATCGTCGTGCGCAATCGAGAAGTACGGATCGAAACCCGTGGGGATACAACCCCGCACTACTGTCGGCCATCGCGGTCACCGGAATGCTCGTCGCGGCATCGTCGGCCGCAGGCGGTGAACCCGCACCCCACTCACCCGGCCGGACCGCCCTTGCCACAGAAAGCTTTGCCGCCCAGCGTACTTCGGCTGAAACAGTGAGCGGACCGATGCTTGTTCCGGCCGCCGTCGCCACCTTTCGTCCCCACGCCGCACCGCCGGCGCCGGAACCCCCTCGAGGCACGGCCGCAGGAATCCCCGAACCGGTACTGGCCGCCTACCGCAACGCCGAGCTGATCCTCGCCCGGTCGCAACCGGACTGCGGTCTCACCTGGAACCTGCTGGCCGGCATCGGGCGTGTCGAATCCGGCCACGCTCGTTCCGGCGATGTCGACGACCGAGGCCGGACCCACTCTCCGATACTCGGACCGGCACTCGACGGAACGCTTCCGGGGAACGAAATCATCAGAAGCAGCAGCGGTTACGTCCGAGCCGTCGGCCCCATGCAGTTCCTGCCGAGTACATGGCAGCGCTGGGCCAGCGACGGTAATGGCGACGGAATCGCCGATCCCGACAACGTCTACGACGCGGCACTGGCGGCCGGGAGGTACCTGTGCGCGGGCGGTGCCGATCTGCGCGAACCGGAACAGCGCCTGCAGGCCGTGCTGCGGTACAACCACTCGATGTCGTATGCCTCGACTGTGCTCACCTGGTCACACATCTATGCCGGCGAGGCCGGGTCCGCTCCCGAACTCTCTGCGCCGCAGCCGGATACGTCATCCGATCCCGCAGCGACCGGCGATCCGGCCCCGTCGGAGAATGACGAATCCAGCACCGCGACGCTTCCCGAGGATGCACCGTCCACACCGGCACCGGCACCGGCACCGGCACCGGCACCGGCACCGATGATCTACATCCCCGGGCTACCACCGATTCCGTGCGGGATCTTCTGCCCGCCGCCACGGTAGACCCGCGGCCCGCCGTTTCGATGAGTGACGGCAGGCACTCGCTACCGTGCCGGAAAGGCCGGAACGTCGTGCCAATCCCCGATCTGATAGCAGGCGTGCGCCTCCTCCTGTTCGAAGGACAACAGCCGCAACAGACGGACCGCGCCATGATCGTCGGGGTCGATCCGCATCAACACCAACTGCGCTCCCACCGTCCTCAATTCGTCCAGCGTGCGGGTGAGCAGCGCCTCGCCGAGACCGCCACCACGAATCTCCGGCACTACGATAAGCGCACGCACCCACGCCGCCCGCAGTTCCAAATGCCGAATCGGGCGCGGATCGAACCAGACCAGGCCGGCCGGGCGCGCACACCCCGCCGACGCAAGCAGCATCCGGCCGCTACGTTCCGCGAATTCCGAACGGAACCGGTCGAATTGCGCCGCGGTCAGCCCCTGCCGCGCCAGCACCTCGCCGGCCGCCGCCACAACCGCGCCATCGGTGAGGTCGACCGGCCCGTCCACCGTCACACCGCCGGGCAGGGCGACCGGTTCCACCGGTACCGCAAAAGGACCCGCCAGATGACGCAGCATCGTCCACTGCCGGGCGATCGGCACGATGTCGAATCGCCGCGTCAGCCGCTCGGAGGCGGGATGGCTGCCGTAGGCCCAGCATCGCAGCGCCGTCGCTCCTCGGCCACACCACCCGTCGGGCGTACCGACGTCCAGACCCAACTCCTCCACCAGCAGCGTCGTCACCCCGCGCGAGCGGTAGTCGGGATGAACCGTGTAGGCGACCGTGCCCTGACCGTCCGCGTCGATCGTCAGGTTCAGATAGGCCACCATCACCATCGGCGCATCCGCCCGTGCACTCAGGTCTCGGCGCGCCTTGATCGGCAAATGCCAAACCGACCGCATCTCGTCAGAGACGGCAGCCACGACCTGCGGCGGGACAACCGAGAAACCGGCTTCCTGGTCGTAGCGCGCCGCGACTTCGACCAGCGCGGTGGCCTCGTCGCGGTCCTGTTCGCCGAGCTGCCGACACCAGGTGTAGTCGATCATCGTCCGCCCTTCTTTCCCTGCGCCGGTTTACACGTAAATCTACATGGGTTAGATTTAAGTTGCTATATAGACAGCTCAGGACTGTATCCGAAGCGCTCAAGTGACCATCCGAGCCAAGCTGCAGAACATTGGAGATACGCCATGACCGAGGTCGGGGCCCCCCGCGAAGAACGCATCCGTCGCGCATTGACCCATCTGCGCAACGACACCACCGACGAGTTCGGCCACGTCACCTGGTTCGAGCCGACGGAGTTCACCGACCCCGCAGTCGCCCAGCGCGAGCGCGATCTCATCTTCGGCCGGGTGCCGTCGATCGTCGCGCACGGGTCCGAGATCCCTCGTGCCGGCGACTTCTTCACCCTGCAGATGCCCCGCAACAACATCATCGTGGTGCGCCAGCGCGACGGCGGGGTGAAGGCGCTGGTCAACCTCTGCCGGCATCGTGGAGCACTGCTGGAGAAGGAGGAGAAGGGCCGGTGCCGGCTGTTCTCGTGCCCGTATCACCGCTGGTCCTACGACATGGACGGCAGCCTGCGAACCATCACCCGCGACAACACCTTCGGCGAGCCGGAACGCGCGACACTCGGACTGATCGAGCTACCGACCGAGGAACGTCACGGGTTCATCTGGGTGGTCGACGATGCCGACGCCGAGATCGACGTCGCGTCCTGGCTGGGTCCGGACATGGATGCCGTGCTCGCCTCCTATGACCTGCAATCGAAGGTGTGCGTCCAGGGCGAGGGCTTCGACGAGCCGGTCAACTGGAAGATCATGCAGGACGCGTTCCTCGACGGCTATCACATCCAGTACGCGCACCCCAATACCGCGGCCAAGCACATCCACACCAATGTGATGGCCTTCGACGATTTCGGCCGCCACTGCCGGTTCATCGCCCCGCGCAAATCGATCGACCGCTGGATCGAGGAGGATCCCGGCGACCGCAGCCTGGCCGGCGACATCACCGAAACCCACTTCCTGCTGCCCAACAGCACGCTCCTGCGCCAGCCCGATCATTTCCAGTTGCTGACCTTCCGGCCTCATCCGTCCGATCCGCAGCGCAGTCGGATGGAGATGCGGCTCATCGTTCCGCCGGTCGAGCAAACCGAGCTGACCGAGGAGAAGTGGACGCGGCTGTGGGACAAGAACTGGCAGATCCTGCTCGATGTCCTGCACGCCGAGGACTTCCCGCTCCTGCGCGATTCGCAGCGCGGCATGACCAGCGCCAGTGCCGGACGAATGGTGCTGGGACAGAACGAAGTCGCCAACCAAGTCTTCCGCCGCGAGACGCAGAAGCTGCTCACGCAGAAATGACCACAGCGCTGGGACACGAGCCCGGCACAGGAGGAGTGCAGTGAAAACAGATCTATTCGAGTCCGACCACGAACTCTTCGGCCGGACCGTGCGCGGCTTCGTGGAGCGACACGTCATCCACAAGATGGAGAAGTGGGACGCCGACCGACTCATCGACCGCGACACCTGGCGCGCGGCCGGGCAACAGGGTTTGCTCGGATTGGCGGTGCCCGAACAGTACGGCGGGGCCGGCGAAACGGACTACCGCTTCCGCGTGGTGATCCAGACCGAAATCGCCCGAGTGGGAGCCTCGGCGCTGCAGTCGGGGTTCTCCACCAACGACGACATCGTGCTGAATTACCTACTGCGGCACGCGAATTCCGAGCAGCGCGACCGCTGGCTGCCCGGATTCACCACCGGCGAGACAATCGGCGCCATTGCCATGACCGAGCCGGGCGCCGGCAGCGACCTGCGCTCGGTGCAGACCACTGCGGTCCGCGAAGGCGAGGAATGGGTGATCAACGGATCCAAGACGTTCATTACCAGCGGCATGCTCGCTGACCTGGTCATCGTGTTCGCGGTCACCGACCGCGATCTGGGCTCGCGCGGTTTCAGCCTGTTCGTGGTCGAGGACGGCACCCCTGGGTTCACCCGCGGCCGGAAACTCGACAAGGTCGGCCTGCACGCGCAGGATACGGCGGAACTGTTCTTCGACAATGTCCGTGTTCCAGATGCCAACCGGCTCGGCGACATCGGCGGCGGATTCGGCTACCTGATGCAGAGCCTGCCGCTCGAGCGGCTCGGAATCGGTATCGCCGCACAGGTTTCCGCGGAAGCCGTGCTCGGCTGGACCCTCGACTATGTGAAGGAGCGCCGCGCCTTCGGCAAACCCATCGGTGAATTCCAAGGGCTCGGTTTCACCCTGGCCGAACTGCAGACCGCCACCGAGGTATCGCGGGCCTACATCGATCGCTGTGTCCGCGAATACAACCGGGGCACCCTGACCGCGGTCGATGCCGCGAAGGCCAAACTGTGGGCCACCGAATTGCAGGGCAAGGTGATCGACGCCGGCGTGCAGTTGCACGGTGGCTACGGCTACATGATGGAGTATCCGGTCGCGAAGGCCTTCATCGATGCCCGCATCCAGCGCATCTACGGTGGCACCAACGAGATCATGAAGGAGATCATCCATCGCGATCTCATGCGTGCCTGACTCTACGGCCGGCGCGGATATCCGCGCCGGCCGTTGTCGTTGCGCCGGAAAGTGTTTCGAATCAGTGGGACGCCGCGCCGGCCGCCGACAGCATCTCGGCGATGTCGACGAACTTGATCCTCGGGCGACCGCCGGCACGGCCCGCGCGACGCTCCGCCGCATCGATCGACTTCCATCCGCTCGACCCGAGCCGCTCCGGGCGGCGGCGATCGAGCAGACCCTCCAGATCCTCACGCGTGTGCGCAGGCGTGCGCAGCCGACCGGCGGCGAAGTCCTCGACCAGCGCACGCACGGTCTCCTGGGAGCAGTACCGATTGGTGCCGATCACTCCCGACGGGCCCCGCTTGATCCAGCCCGCCACGTAGGACCCCGGAACCGGTTCGCCTCCGTCGGTCTCCGTCACACGCCCGCCTCGATGTGGAATCGTTCCGTCCGCATCACGAAATGGCACGCCCGGCACCGCGATTCCGCGATAGCCGACCGATCCGAACACCACGCCACAGTCGACCAGGACACGCGCGGCCGTCTCCCCTGCAGCACCGGGCTCGGTCCGCGCGAACTCGACCGCCTCGACGGCCGTCGTGCCGCGAAAACTCATCGGCGACAGGAAATATCGAAACACGATGCGGCGGTTGTTCGCATCGGCGGCCCGTTCGGCGAGCTGCCGCGCCACCTGGTTCTTGAGCCGAATTACCGGGTCCGGCCCGGCCGGCGAGCCGAATTCGTGACAGTGCACGTTCAGCCCCTCGACCTGGCTCAGACCGAGCAGCTCGGGAGTGGTGAAGGCAGCGTGCTCGGGCCCGCGCCGGCCCACGACGACGACTTCGCGAATCCGGCTCGCCGCCAACACTTCCAGCGCGTGATCGGCGATATCGGTGCGCGCCAGGACCGACACGTCGGTGACCAGGATGCGGGCCACATCGAGTGCGACATTGCCGTTTCCGATCACCACAGCGCGCTCGCCGGACAGATCGAATTCACGCTGCGCATGGTCGGGATGACCGTTGTACCAGCTGACGAATTCGGTCGCGGTATGGACGCCGGCCAGGTGTTCGCCGGGCAGTGCGAGCGAACGGCCCTGGGAGGCACCGGTCGCGTAGATGACCGCGTGGTGGTGTTCGAGCAGTTCGGCCGCGCTGATGTGGGTACCGACCTCGACGTTCAACTGCAGACGCACCTGCTTGCGGCTAAGCGTCCGAAGAAACGTGCCCGCCACCTGCTTCGTGTGCTGATGGTCGGGCGCCACTCCGTACCGAACGAGTCCCAGTGGCGTCGGCAAGCGCTCGAACATAGTGACCTCGACGTCGATGTCGCGGCGCGACACCAGCTCCTCCGCCGCATAGCACGCGGAGGGTCCAGACCCCACAATCGCGACCCGGAGCGGCCCGCGGTCGCTCACCTCGAGCCGCGGCATGTCCTCCACCGGGGGCGCCGGTTCCACCCCAGTGCTGAAGTACACCGCGTTGACCTCCCGATACGGCTCGGTCGCGGGCGTGAGGTCACCTTCCGGAACGATCGCGTCGACGGGACATTCATCGATGCAGGCACCGCAATCGATGCAGGTCTCCGGATCGATGTGCAGCAGTTCGGCGCGAGCGAAGCCCGGTTCGCCGGGGCGGGGACGAATGCAGTCAACGGGACAGACCGACACGCAGCCGGCGTCGTTGCAGCAGGGCTGGGTGATGACGTGCGCCATCTCTCCTCCGGATCCACGGCTCCTCGACCCACTCACAGGCAGAACACCGTACGACTGACGTAATTTGTATTTTGTTATACGCTGAGTGACGGGCGCCAGGCAATAGCCCGTTGACAAGCTCGGCGCCCGAAAGAGAGGAATCACCTATGACATCGGCAGTGATCGTGGACGCCGTCCGCACCCCGTCCGGCAAGGGCAAACCGGGCGGCCAACTGTCGGATCTCCATCCCGCCGAGTTGCTGTCGGCCGTGCTGCGCGGGCTGATCAACCGCACCGAACTGGACCCGGCCCTGGTGGACGACGTCATCGGCGGCTGTGTCGGGCAGGCAGGAGAACAGGCCCTCAACATCACGCGCAGCGCCGTTCTGGGCGCCGGATTTCCGGAGGAAGTCCCGGCGACGACCATCGACCGTCAGTGCGGATCGAGCCAGCAAGCCGCCCATTTCGCCGCCCAAGGCGTCATCGCCGGCGCCTACGACATCGCCATCGCCTGCGGCGTGGAATCGATGAGCCGGGTGCCTATGGGCACGGCTACACTCGGCAAAAACGCCTTCGGGCCCGGAATCTCCTCACGCTATCCCGAAGGCCTTGCCGGACAGGGGATTTCTGCGGAGCTGATCTCGGCGCGCTGGAAGCTCGACCGGACGGCGCTGGACGAGTTCTCCGCGCGATCGCACGCTCGTGCGGCGGCCGCGGACTTCTCCGCGGAAATCCTGCCCATCGCCATAGGCACCGACTCCCGTGCCACCGTCGACGAGACCGTGCGGCCGTCCACCGATGTGGCGGGGCTCGCCGGATTGAAGCCTTCGTTCTACGACGAGAGCCTCGCCGAACGCTTTCCGGAGATCGAATGGCGGATCACGCCGGGCAATTCCTCGCCATTGACCGACGGAGCATCGGCGGTGCTGATCATGAGCGAAGAGAAGGCGAACGCCCTGGGACTGCGGCCGCGCGCCCGGTTCCACAGTTTCGCCGTCACCGGCAGCGACCCGCTGCTGATGCTGACCGGAGTCGTGCCCGCCACCCGGAAGGTGCTCGACAACGCCGGCCTATCGCTCGACGCCATCGATACCTACGAGGTCAACGAGGCGTTCGCGCCGGTGCCACTGGTCTGGCAGTACGAGTTCGGCGCCGATCCCGAACGACTGAACCCGCGCGGCGGCGCGATCGCGCTAGGCCACCCGCTCGGCGCCTCCGGCACGCGTCTGCTCACCACCATGCTGAACCACCTCGAGCAGACCGGCGGACGCTACGGCCTGCAGACCATGTGCGAAGGCGGCGGAATGGCCAACGCCACGATCATCGAACGGCTGTAGGCCCGGACAGCCCCGCATAGACCAGCGCCCGAACCGTTTCGACACGGTTCGGGCGCTGTCGCGAATTCAGCGGGGCGCCATACGAATTGCGCCGTCGAGCCGGATGGTCTCGCCGTTGAGCATCGGGTTCTCCACGATGTGGCGAGCCAGGGCCGCATACTCGCCGGGCTGCCCCAGCCGCGACGGGTGCGGCACCTGAGCACCCAGCGAGGCGATGACCTCGTCGCCGACGGTCTCGAACAGCGGGG